>DASZCN010000059.1:0-47614 GCA_035943095.1 Gemmatimonadales bacterium
CGGGCTCGGCCACGATCACAGCCACGAGTGAGGGGCAAAGCGGGACATCGAGCATCACGGTGACGCAGGCACCGGTGGCGACGGTGACTGTGAACCCCTCGTCGGCCATGGTGCAGCCCGGCCAGACATTGCAGCTCGCGGCCATCACCAAGGACGCGAATGGCAACGTGCTGACGGGTCGCGTGCTAACGTGGTCCAGCGGCGATGGGACCATCGCCACGGTGAGCGGGAGCGGACTCGTGACCGGCGTCAAGGCCGGGACCGTTTCGATTACCGCGACGTCCGAAGGCAAGTCCGGCAACGCCATGATCCTGGTCGGCGTGACGCCGCCACCGGCAGGATGTGCTCCCACCGGTTCGGGCAAGTGCTACTGGGTGGATGGCTCGGCCGGGAGCGATGGAAACGCGGGCGACAGCCTGCATCCGTTTGCGACCGTGCAGCACGCGGCGGATCAGGTGAATGCCGGTGATATGGTAATGGTGCGGAACGGCGTCTATACCGGTGGCAGCGACGTCGTGTCCATCGGGCGAGGCGGCTCGCCGGGCAATCTGGTCGTGTTCAAGTCGCAGAACAAATGGGGCGCGGTGCTTGACGGGCAGAATAACCTCTCGGCCACCGTCGTTCACATTAGCGCTAACTATGTCCGTGTCGAAGGGTTCGAGATGAAAGGCTCGAACCACTACGGTGTCGACCCGAGCACCGGCACCACCGATATCCAGATCGCCGGCAACAACATCCATGACGTGGGCCGGTACTGCGAGTCGAGCGGTATTGGACTCTCGGCGATCGACGCCTACAGCGACAACCTCGTGGTCGAAGGCAACTGGGTCCACGACATCGGCCGGTTCGCAGCGGGCGAGAACGGCTGCCAGCCGGGCAACGACTACTGGATGAACCACGACCACGGCGTGTACAACGGCCAGGGCACGAACATCATCATCCGGAATAACGTGTTCTACAACATCACGCGGGGTTGGGGAATTCAGCGCTACGGGTCGAGCGTGGATCAGCTGTACATCGTGAACAACACTTTCGCGTTCCCGAACCCGAACCGCGACGGCCAGATCATCCTGGCGGCCACGACCACGAACCTCTTCATCGAGAACAACATCTTCTACCTCCCCGGCCAGAACGTCGGTATTTCGGGGACCCAGAGTGGGTCTATCATCGACCACAACCTGAGCACCGGCGCGGTGGGCGGTGGCGGGACCGGCACAAACATCGAGAATACCGACCCGATGTTCGTGAATCCCACGGGCCTGGACTTCCACCTGCAGCCCGGGAGTCCCGCGATCAACGCGGGGCTGGCCCTGTCGATCGTGCTGTTCGACTATGACGGGATCCCGCGGCCGGTGGGCGGCTCGTGGGATATCGGAGCGTTCGAGTTCCATTGAGCTGATCGCGCTTCGAGCGACGGAGGGGGCGGGCGCCGGCACTCCAGCCGGCGCCCGTTGCGTTTTGTACGGATCGCGCGACGCGGCCGGGGCTGTATGTGCCGTGCTACAGTTCTGACTGCTGCGCAGGGGCTTTGTGGTTCAGCGCCCGATCGGGCACGGCCTTCCTCTGTATCTCGTTGCCACATGTGTTGTTACACTGGTGCTCCGGGCCCGTCCGTCGCCAAACCCGGCACGCTTCTTGAGTGATGCGGGTCACGAATGTCTCGACCTGGCCTCCGTAGGGAAGCCACCGCCCGACCGGGGGGACGCCCGCGGATGTACACGCCAAGCCATCCAGCAGACACGCGATGTGCGGGATCGTAGGCGCGGTCGGCCTCGGCCGACCGATCGATCTCGCCGCCCTGCAGCGGATGAACGATCTGCAGGCCCACCGTGGACCCGATGGTGAAGGATTCCTGGTCGGCTGGATCAGTGCCGGCCAGTTCCGCCACGCCTTTCTCCCCCACACGTCCCATCGCAACGGCGACACGCCCGTCACGGTCGCACTCGGCCATCGTCGGTTGGCGATCCTGGACCTGTCGGACCGCGGGCTCCAGCCGATGACCGTGGACGATTCGCGACAGTGGATCGTCTTCAACGGCGAGATTTACAATCATCAGGAATTGCGCGCTCAGCTCGAGACGCTCGGTTACCGGTTCACGACCCGGACCGACACGGAGGTCCTCCTCCAGGCGTACCGTCAATGGGGAGAGGCGTGCCTCGCCCGGCTCGACGGGATGTTCGCCTTCGCCATCTGGGACGGCCCACACGGGCGGCTGTTCTGCGCGCGCGATCGGTTGGGGATCAAGCCGTTCTATTACGCGTCGCCGCCGGGCGCGTTTGTGTTCGCATCGGAGATCAAGTCGCTCCTCGCGTTCCCCGGTTGCGACGCAACCGCCGACGACGCTGCCGTGCTCGACTTTCTCGTCCACGCCAATTGCGATTACGGCGAGCGCACGCTGTTGCGAGGAGTGAAGGCGTTGCCACCCGGGCAGGCGCTCACACTCGACGTCGCCACCGGCTCGGTCGTCGCGCACGCATACTGGCAGCTCCAGCCGCGGGCCTCGAACGGCAGCGGCGATCGTGAGCGGCTCGACGGATTGCGCACCCTGCTCTTCGAGACCATCTGCCGGCATCTGATCAGCGACGTACGCGTCGGGAGCTGCCTCTCCGGCGGGCTCGACTCCTCGACCGTCGTCTCGTTGATCGGGAAGGTGTGGCGCGAGCGCCCAGAGGCGGCCCGGGCCTTGGGCGACGCGTTTCACACGTTCACGGCCTGCTACGAGGAACGCGCGTTCGACGAGCGGGAATACGCGCTGGCCGTATCGGGCGCGGTGGGCGCGACGCCCCACCTCACGTTTCCGGCGCCCGAGGACTTCCTCGAAACCTTTGCGCGCATGGCGTGGCACCAGGACATGCCGTTCGGCGAGTTGACCTATTATGCACAGTGGCGCGTAATGCGCGCGGCCAAGGAGGCGGGCGTCAAGGTATTACTGGACGGGCAGGGCGGCGACGAGGTCTTCGGCGGGTACGCGAAATTCCGCTACGCGTACTTCGCGTCGCTGCTCCGGACCGGACAACTGGGCCGCTTTGCGAAGGCGTTCGGGCAGACGCTCCTGCAGGGCGATCGCTACGTGCTCGACATCCGGAACGGATACCGCTATCTGCCCCGGCGCCTGCGACGGCTGCTCGGCGTGGATGGGCTCCTCCAGCAGGCCGTCCAGACCGACTGGAATCGCGCGGTGTCCGGAGAGAGCACGCCGGCCACGCGCTGGTGGCGGTATGCGTCGCAAGCGGCATCGCAGGACGGCCGCGCCACCGTCATGCAGCGCATGCAGCTCGACGACCTGTTCGTCGACACGCTACCGATGCTGCTGCGCATGGAGGACCGGTCCTCGATGGCGTTCTCCCTCGAGGCGCGAGTCCCGCTCCTGGATCATCACGTGGTGGACTACGGCTTGTCGCTACCCGACGACCTCAAGATCCGGAACGGCTGGAGCAAGTTTGCGGTGCGCCGCGCCATGCAGGGCATCGTCCCCGACGTGGTGCGGATGCGGAAGACGAAGCTAGGTTTTTCCGTGCCCGGGCAACGGTGGCTCGCCACCGACCTGCGCCCGCAGGTCACGGCGCTCGTCGAAGACACCCTGCGTTGCCAGAAGTACGTCGACCCGAAGGTCCTGCGCCGCTGGTACGGCGCGCCGCAGGCCGCCGCCGCGAGCACCGAGAGCTATCTCGGCCTGTTCCGAGTGCTGTCGCTCGAGATGTGGATGCGGGCCTTCCAGATCAGTTAAGAGGATTGGCGTCAGCGCGAGCGTGGATCATCGCGACCGCAGCGCCTTGGTGAACACCTCCCGTACCCCCTCCGCCCACTCGCCCACGGCGGGCCAGGGGTCCTGCGAATCCCACACCTCGAGCTTGGTGCCGGCCGGTTGCCGTCCGAACAGCTCGCGCAGGCCCTGGGCCACGGTGGGGTACGTGCCCGGGTAGCCCGCCGGCCGACCGGCCAGGATGTACAGCAGCCGTTTCACATCGCCCCACAGCCACCGGAGGATCACGCCCTCACGGTAATTCCCGGGTGGATCCGGCGCCTTTCCCGTGAGGACCTCGGTCCAGATCCGCGGGAAGTCCCGACCAGCCGCCACCGATAGCTGGAGCGACCCCCAGAACCGGCCGTTCACCTCCATGAGCCAGGGTGCTCCGGTGCCCTCGTCGCGAAACTCCACCATGGCGGGCCCGTGCCATTCCATCTGTGCGAGCAGCCGCTCCGCCCGGGTTTGCAGGCGCGGGTCGAGCGCCACGGAACGCCGCAGGCTGCTCCCCGAGCCCGAAGGCCGGACATCGCGCAGGCGCTCGTGGGCGAACCACGCGATCGGGCGGCCGTGGTCGCAGACCGTGAACACGCCCTTGCCCTTGCCCGGCACGAATGCCTGGATGATGGGCCAATATTCTCCCTGGCGGCGCGACCGCACCGCTGCCTCGAGCTCCGCGACGTCTTTCGCGTAGGTGGGTCCGAGGTCGGGCAGGAATCCGTGTCCGTTCCAGGCGCTCGTGAAGCGGGGCTTCACCACGCAGGGATACCCCAAGGCCTCGGCAGCCTGACGACACTCGGCCAGGGACGTCGGAAACCGCGTGGGCGGGATCTGAACGTCGCAGGCCGCGGCGCGCCGCAGCGTTTCGGCCTTGTCGAACGCGCGCGACAGCACGGCGTCGGGGGCGCAGCCGAGCGTGATGCCGACGGCCTCCCACTCGCCGCGCTCCGCGTTGCAGAGCTGGGTCGTCGCCTCCGTGAGTGGCAGCACCACGTGCACGTTGTGGCGTTGGGCCCAGCGGCGCAGCTGTGCGAACCCGTCGAGCGTTTCCTCGGGATAGTGATAGCTCGCGCGGCAGTACCGCGACCAGCTGGCCAGCGGCCAGCGCCGTTTGCCCGCGACGGC
The DNA here is from genome assembly GCA_035943095.1 of Gemmatimonadales bacterium. Classification (GTDB taxonomy): domain Bacteria; phylum Gemmatimonadota; class Gemmatimonadetes; order Gemmatimonadales; family GWC2-71-9; genus AG41. The sequence continues at coordinate 4,871 of DASZCN010000059.1, forward strand.
GACCCAATATCCGGCACGGCCGAGCGAGCGCACGCAGGCAAGCGCCTCGATCGTGCGCCCATCCAACACGAGAATGCGTTCCGCGCTCACGGGCCCACTCGCGATGCGAGGAACCGTCCATCCCACCGCCGATCGGTTGGAGCCGGGACAGGCGAAGGTGCGCCGCGTGCCAACCGGCGCCCCGCTCGCGCGCCCGCCACCAGGGGGATGAGGAACAGCCGGCCGGCGCCGCCCCAGTCGCCGCTCGCGATCCGATGGCGGAGCTGGCGCCAGTACAGACGGCCGTTCGCTCGTACGAGCGGGAACCGATAGCCGCCCTCGCGAAACGCGATCCGCCCCCAGCCGTCGAGGGTCAACGCGCGGGCCACGACGTCGGGGAGCAATGGCCGCGCGAACACGTCGCGGTGGATCTGATCCACGTAGTCCAGATAGCACCCGAGCCCCGGCAGCGCACCGTGACGGCGCCCCGTGGCGATCACGTACTCCCAATCGAGGCCCGGGCGGCGCACCGTCTCGACCGTGAACACGACGTCGCAGAGCGCGATCCGCAGGCGTCCCGGCACGCGCTGCAACCCCTGCAGGACGAGCTGATCCTCCGGCGGGGGCTCGGCGAACGCGATTCCGTCTACCACGATCGGCTGGGCATGCTGGACCAGGACCCGGGGGAACTCGTCGTGCTCGCCCACGAGCCCGAGACGGCCATGTTGGACGTCCAAGGGCGAGGAACAGCCGCGGATGCGGTACGTCGCGGTTCCGGCGAACCGCTCGCCCAAGTCGCGGCTCACCGGCACCGTGGGAAGGCCCGCCACGATCGCGGTGTCCACGCGCGTCGAGCGGGGCAGTACCAGCAGATCCACGTCGTCGCCGAAGTCCGGATAGTCCTGAAACGCCTTCGGAAAGAGATACGGTATGCCGCGGGCCTCGCACGTCCGGCCGACGTGGCGCATCAGCTCCAGCGTCGAGCGGATGCGGACACGCTCGTCGGCCGCCGCCTGCGCGAACCGATCCGGGACGGCAATGGCGAGCGTCTCCAAGCGCTCCGCCGTGCGCACGAGCACACCGTTGGCTCGGACCAGGTCGAGAAGCGCGTCCCAGTCGAGGCCGGCCGGCGCATCGAGCGCCGCACCGGCGTCCCCCACCACCTCGGATCCCAGGAGCAGACGGAGCGCCCAGGACGCTCGGAGCGACTCGGCGCTGGAACTAGGGCTGGACGTGTGGTCCACGATCACGCTACGGCGTGCAAGAGACGTACGGTCGCGGTGTGAGTCTAAGTGGCTGTAGGTTCACGTGTTAGATGTACCAGGTCGAACGTCGGGTTGCCTGCTTGTGGCGATTCTGCCACAGCTTCGTTTCGAACCGGAAGTCACTGTAAGCTGTTCAGAATGAACACGTCGAACGCCGGTCCGCTACGGGCGAGGGCCGGCATGGGACTCGCCCCGACGCGCCCGACCGGTCGCGGCGGCTCCGCCCCGGTCATGGGGATCTCGATCGCCCCGCCGGCGTAGGTGCCGCTCAGGACCGGTGCTCCGAACAGGTCTTGCACGTTCCGCAGCTCGTAGTGCCCGCCGGCACGCAACACGCTCGACACGTCAACCCGCACCGCCGGTTGGCGTCCCCAGTTGTACACGACGATCGTGGCCCGGCCGGGTTCGTACTTATTGGGTCGCACGAACACCCGCGGCGTGGTGAGCGAAGCGCCGCTCGCCACACCGGTAGGCCCTAGCCCCGTGGTCCTCTGCCAGCCGGGGAAATCGTACGCGCCGCCCTGGTAGCGCCAGGCGCGGGCGCCGGGATCGCGGACGTAGGTGTTGCCGCGCCACGTATGCGCGGTGAGCGATCCGCCTCCTTGCCCCCGAGCCGTCAGGTCCACGATGTCCGCCGTACCGACGAACTCGTTGTCCACCACCTCGGCGCTCGTCCATCCGTTCAGGAGCAACGTCACCGCTCCGCCGACCACGTAGTTGCCGCGGACCACGATGTCGCGGTTGTCACCGCGTGGCATCCCCAACCGGAGGTTGCGACCCGCCGTGCCGGGGAAGTAGAGCAAGTTGGAGTCCGCACTCATGTGCTCGGTGCGGACGTCCCCGCCGATCAACAGGTTGGCGTTCTGAAATCCATCGCGTGAGATGGCCCCGGTGTTGAAGGCCGTGTTCCCGCGCACGTGGACGTTGCTCAGGAACGGGTGGCGGCTCCCGACATACACGTGGATTCCGTAGGCGAGGTTGTCGAAGACGACGTTGTCGACGATCCACTTCTCACCGCCTTCGCTCGCGGCGTAGACGCCGTGGTCGAAGTTCTCGTGCGTGCCGTTATTGTAGAAGATGCTGCCGTAGAGCTCCGACGTTCCCGCGTCCTCCCAGAAGCTCATCCCCTGCTTGCCGGCGTCGTGCACGACCAGATTGATGAACTTGCAATTCGGGCCGTAGGTCTCGAGCGCGTCGTTGGCATTGGCCACGGGGTTCGACTGCGTGATCTCGAAGCCCCAATAGATCGCATACGCCCCGTGCACGTGGAGATTGCCGTCGATCGTGGCCCGTGCGCCGGGATACTGCCGCACGACGATCGGGGCGCTGCTGGTGCCCGTGAGCGTGCCATCGAATCGTCCCGCATACACGCCGCCCAAGAGCCAGATCGTGTCGCCCGGTTGCACCGCGCCACGCCCGCCGGCGAGCGCGGTCGCCAGGTCCCAAGGGTGCGCGCGGCTGCCATTCCCGGTCGGGGAACCATTCGGGGGCGGGGCGGCGTAGAACCGCGCCGCCGGAGTAAGCGGGTAGAGGGAAAGGTGCGGCCCGATACACAGGGCCGCCGCCATCCCGACCCAGCGTACCGCTCCGGTCAATGGAACTCGAAGGCGCCGATATCGTAGGCGGCGCCTTGGGGCCGGCTCATGCCGAGAAAGTCGTTCGTCACGTAGGAGAGCGTGGCCCCCGCATCGATGGCGGGGCTACCGGCCGTGAGCTGGAAGTTGAACCCCAGGGCGTCGACGAACATGGGATCGGTGTTGTCGAGATTGTTGGAGAGGGTCACGCCCGCCCCGCTCCCGGTGCTGGCGGGACCGCCCATCGTCAGGTTGTACTGCACAGCGACGCCACTGGTCGTGGCTGCGTCGAACCACACGCCTGCGGTCTGGGGCTGGTAAAAGATGTTGTTGACGATGGCCCCGGTGGTGAGCGTGGCGGCAACGATGATCTGGCCGTCCTCATGCGGGTTCGGGAACGCGAATGTGTTGTTGGCGACGTAGATCTGTGAGAGGGGGCCGGGATAGCACTGTACCGCCCATCCCCGCGTGATATTGTAGAACACGTTGTTGCGAACGATCACGTTTGCGCCGGTATCGAGATAGATGCCGTGGTCGTGGTTCTGCCAGTACGTGTTCCCCGGGTTACACCCGTTCTCTCCGGTCGAGTCCCGGCCGATATCGTGGATCACGTTCTGCTCGATCACCACGTTGTCGTTGATGAACGTCATGCCGGAGAGGCCGATGTCGCTCGTCTCGCAGTACCGTCCGACGTCGTGAATGTGATTGCCCACGATCTGGAAATCGCTCACGCCCGAGGCGGGGCTGATGCCGTCGTGCCAGACGTTCCGGATCTCGAATCCCTCGACGCGCACGAAGCTGGCCCCCAGGTAGACGCCGTTTTCCGCGCCGTTGGGCTGCGTATGACTCGTCTGCCCGCCGTCGATCACGGCGCCCCACTGGACGGCCGCGCGGAACACGACGTAGTGCCCGGCCGTGCCCCCGCGCTCGATGTCGACCACCGAGCCGCCGCTGGTGTACACGCCGTTCTCGACCACGACGACGTCGCCCGGAATCACGAGGTCGGCGGCGTGCTGGATCGTCTGAAACGGATGCGCGCTGTCGCCGGAGGCGGCGTTGTCACCGAAGTTGGCGTCCACGTAGAAGTTTCTGGGCGCCCGCGTCTGCTTGGGGGACGTAGCCCCTCCGCAGGCGGCCAAGCCGATGACGAGGCTGCACCCGAGGGTCATGCGCTTCACGGGTGGCCCTCGGGACGGGTGGTGCGGTACACGTACTGGCGGTACAGCTGCGGGAACACGCGTCGCGCGGCGCCTTTGAGCTGGCGGACGAGCAAGGCGCTGCGCCAGCCGCGGAACGCGGCCAGCTCACCAATGCGCGCCGCGGGCGTCCAGGCCTTGGGAATGAACCGGCCCAGGACCCAGCACGCGCCCACGCGCACGGGCCGGAGCACCGGCTCGGACGTGAACAGGTAGCTCAGGCCCGCCCTATCGGCTGACTCGAGCACCAGCGGCGAGATGTCTCCCCCAGGGACGGACGCGGTCGTGCACGGCTCGCCGAGCAGCTGAGCGAGGCGGTCGCGGCTGATGCGCCACTCCTCGACCATGCGGTCGAACGGCTGCTCCCGGAAGATGTCGGGGTGGGTGTCGGAGTGACTGCCGACCGCATGACCGCATTGCCGGAGGTGGATGATCTCCTGGGCGGTGAGAAAGGTCCGCGTACCGACCAGGCCGGTGACGATGAAGAAATGTCCCTTCCACCCGCGGGCAGCGAGCGCGTCGGCGATCCAGGACGCACTCTTGCCGCCGTCGTCGAACGTGAGGAACACGTGCCGTCCTGGGCTCGACAGGTCGACGTCAGTGGCGCGCTCGGGAGGGCAGGGACCGGCGGCGATCGCGTCCAAGTCCCGCATGAACGCGTCACGCGTGTGCTTGTACGGGTGCGCGCCCGGTCGTTGAAAGCCGGCGGATGCCGGGTCGTCCGTCACCTCGTGATAGCCGAAGCTCGCGACAGCCACGGAGGGACGCATCATCGCGACAGGGGGACCGATGCGACCTGGTGCGCGGGGCGGCGCCGGCCGAGGATCCTTTCGAGCACGGCGACGATGGAGCCCAGCCCGTAGGAGATGTGGAGAACGGGGAATACGATGAGCAGCGCGGCGGCGCAACGTGGGCCGTGCTTGCGCAGCGCTACGCCTGCGCTCCCGAGCGCGGCCGCGGCGTACGCGCCCGCGACCCCGGCGAATGAGAGGCGCGCCAGCTCGGACCAGGGCGCGAGCGCGCCGGTGACCGCGAGCGCGGCCACGAAGAGCGCCGGCACGAGCTGCCGCACCGTCATGATCTGTCCCACCTTCCACGCGGCGAGCGGCTTGAAGTAGCCGTACTGATAGAACATGCGCGCCACCTGGCCGAGCGAGCCGCGCGCGTAGTAATACGACACCACCTCCGGAATCAACATGATCCGTCCGCCGCCCTTCAACAGGCGCCCGTTCAGCTCGTCGTCCTGGTTGCGGACGAGCTCGGGGTCGAACACACCGATGCGGTCGAAGACCGCGCGGCGATAGCAGCCGAACGGCACCGTATCCACCAGGCGGCGTTCCGACGCGCCGATCCGGAAGTACGAGTTGCCCACGCCGAACGGGTGCGACAGGCCGACCGCCAGCGCGCGCGGCAGCGGCCGGCCGTTCGCCGGCAGGGTCACCAGCACGCCGCCCACGTTGTCGGCGCCCGTCTCGTCGAGCGCGGTGACGAGCTGCGAGATGTACGAGGGCGAATACACGGCGTGCGCCCCCATCGGCATGATCACATCGCCGCGCGATTCCCGGATCCCGGCGTTCATGGCGCAGGGGGTGATCCGCTCCGGATTGTCGACCAGGCGGATGAAGCCGTGGCGCGCCGCGTACCCGGCGACGATCTCACGGGTGCCGTCGTCACTCATGCCATCGCAGACCAACACCTCGAGCCGGTCCTTGGGATAGTCGCAACGGATGAGCGACTCGAGGCACTGGCCGATGTAGCGGACCTCGTTGCGGCACGGAATGACGGACGTGACGACGGGCCGCTCAGGGGAGTGCATGGGGTGCCTCGACGATGGGGGCGGGCCGGGGCGGGCGTCGCATGACCGACCGGTAGATGTCAATGACGCGCTGCGTGAGCAGGCGCTCGTCGAGCTCCCGAACCGACGCGCGCCCGGCGGAACGGCCTCCGCGGCGCAACACCCGCTCGAGCGCCGCGGCGATCGTCTCGGGGCGTTCGTCCGCGCACAGCTCGCACCCGGCGACGCCGGCGAGCCGGGTCGCCACGTCGCCCACCGGCACCGACACCACCGGCAGGTCGCACGCGAGCGCCTCCTTCACGACGTTGGGGGAGCCCTCCTGCATGGAGGTGAACAGGAGGGCGTCGCACGCGCTCATGTAATAGGGGATGTCGCTGTGCGGTGCGCCCCAGGCCACCACCAGCTCCGCGGACAGCTCGCGATCCACACGGTCCATCGTCGCGCGAGCCAGGGCGTAGCGCTTGCGCGGCCACTCGGGGCTGCCGGCGAACAGGACGAGGCGACGATCGAGCGGAAGTCGGAGGTGGCGGCGCGCCTCGTCCCGGGGGATGGGCCGGAACAGCTCGAAGTCCAGGCCCGACGGAATCACGTGCGCCGGGACGCCGGGCGGCAGCTCCGCCTTCATATGGTCCGAAACGACGATGACCGCATCGGCGCGGCGCGCGACCGCTCGGGAGACGCGTTGGAGCAGGCGCCCGACGAGGGTGTACCGACCACCCCGACCCACCTCCCCGAGCAGATCCGAGCCCCGGTACGTGACGACCAAGGGGAGGCGCTTGGGTAAGGCCAGCAGGCCGCTCTGCCCGAACTGGGCGTGCAGGACATCGTAGTAATTCCGCGCCAGGCGGCGGCGCAGCCGCCACCAGGCCGACAGATACTTCCACGGATTGCGCCGGCCCCGAAAGGCGAACACATCCACCAGAACGCCCGCCGCCTGCAGGAAGTCGGCCTGTCGTTTGATGAAGTACGTCGTGCGCGGCTGGCCGGGTGTCGGCCAGTCGCTCGTGACCATCAGGACGCGAATCGGCTCCGTCATAGCACGCTCCGCTCGCCCGCGACGACCGCGCGCTCCGCGCCCGGCAGCGCGCACACCACCGGGCGGACCTTCCCGTTCGCGCCGCGGGGGATGTCGGGGACTTCCTCGAGCATCACCTGAACCGGGCCGAGCCGCTCGTGCAGCCGCTGTACGATCGAGTGCCGGGACTCCGCGCTGAATCCGGCCGCGGGCACGAAGCGCACCCGGATGCGGTCCAGCGTCTCCTGGACGATCTGGCCCTGGCGCACCGGCACGCCGTACCAGACCGGATTGAGCCAGGCCACGCGCCGCCCGTCCCGCGTGAGCAACAGATCGTTGGTGCGGCCGTCCACCGCCAGGAGCGCGGGGAGCGTCCGTCCGCATTCGCACGGGGTGCCTGGCGGCGCGAGCCGGCCGGAGTCTCCGAGCCGGCAGCGGATGAGCGGGAAGTCGGGGTTCAAGAGGCCGGTGCAGATGAATTCGCCGATCGCCCCGGCTTCGGGTGCCGCCACGACGCCGTGAGCCAGCACCTCGATCAGGCCGACCTCGGGCCACATGTGGAGTGTGCCCGCCTCGCACTCGCTGGCCCAGGCCACGGTCTCGCTCATGCCATAGGTCTCACGGACGGGGCAGCCAAATGCCCCGGCGATCGTCTGGCGCTGCCATTCCGGGAGCGGCTCCGCGCTCGTGATCGCGACGCGCATGGTCACGTCGCTGCGGCCGAGCTGCAGCACCTCCTGCGCCAGGGCGTAGAGCGACGACGTGTAGCCGGCGAGGTAGACGATTTCGTGCTCCTGCAGGGCGTCCAGGTAGGCCGGGATCAGGTCGGGTGCAAGATGATACGTCGACATGTAGAGCTGACGGAGCGCCGCGTTCCACACCCAGAAGGGCGGCCGCCGCGTCGCGACCGGAACCACGAGCTGGCCGCCGAGCATGGCCCAGCGGTCGGTGCGGGACACGCCGTGCCACAGTCGAGTCCGCGCCACCGACAGGGCGTACAGCGCGCGCATCGTCCGATGCGTGCGCCACAGCACGAGCGGCTTGCCGGTGGTTCCGCTCGTGTACTCGGTGAACATCCACCGCGGGTTTTGGTCGTCCGCAATGAACGCCCGCGGATTCTCTCGCACGCGGTCATTATCGAGGATCGGCCAGTTCTCGAGCAGCTCCCACGACGCGCGGTCGCCACGGCGGCGTCGTTCGGCCCACTGCGCCCGGTAGTAAGGGACGCGCGTGGCCGCCCGGTGCAACACATAGGCGAGCCGCTCCTGGCGCCACGCGTCCCATTGGGCCGTGCTCCACCGCTCCCGCTCCTCCGCCGCGGCGATGAGTTGCGGCGTATCGTGACCGTAGCGGGACCAGCGGAGGTACCACCCGCGCAGCGTGGCAGCGAGCGAGCGCGCGGGCGACGGCAGGCGGTGGTACAGCCGGAGCGACAGGTTGCTCACAGGATCCCCAGCGTCAACCCGACGAGGGGATTGACCGCTTCGGTCGGTTCGCGGCCGACGAGGCCGAGGCTGCAGGCGGCCGCCATAGCGGGCGCAAGGCACAGACGGGACGCGACGCGCCATTGGCCCGCGACGGCGGCCGTGGCGAGCTGCCGCCAATACAGGCGACTGCGAACCCGGAGCGCGGCGAAGCGGTAGCGGCCCTGGCGGAACGCGACGGCGCCCCAGCCGTCGAGGGTCAGGATGTGACGCGCCGCGGCGGGCACGAGATGGCGGCGGTACAAGGAGTGAAAGATCTGATCGACGTAGCTCAGGTAGCAGGACAGACCCGGCAGCACGCCCGTCTGGCGCGCGACGCTCGCGAGGTACTCCCACTCGAGTCGCTGCCCGCGCACGATCGTCGCCGTCGCCGCAGCGTCGGCGATGCTGAAGGAGCGGCGTCCCGCCAGCCGGCTCATGCCCTGGAGAATGAGCTGGTCTTCAGGCGCCGGAGCGAACCGTTCCTCGCCGGCCACCACCTGACGGCGGCGCCGATGGATCAGGCCCGCCGGGTAGGTGCCCTGCTCGCCCACGAGGCCAAGGCGCCCGTGGTGGATGTCGAGTGGAACGCCAGCCTCGGGGAGCCAGTAGAGGGCGGTGCCGGCCAGCCGGTCGCGCAGATCGCGCGCGCGGAGCGTCGCCGCCGTCCCGGCGAGGATGTCGCCGTCGACGTGCTGGGAGCGGGACAGCACGAGGAGGTCGAGGTCGCCTCCCACGTCGGGGTAGTGCTGCCACGCCGTGGGAAACACGTATTCGACGCCCGCGTGCTCGCATCGCTCCCCGAGGCGCCGCATCACGGCGAACACCGTCCGGGTGCGCTCGCGCTCCCGCTCCGCCGCGGCGAGGAAGAACGCCGGTGGCTCGAGCCCCGCGAAGAGCAGCCGATCGGCCAGGCGGACCAGGACGGTATTCTGCTGGGCGAGCGCCAGCAGCAGAGGCCAGTCGACGGCGACGTCAGCCGGCGGGTCGCCGCGGCGGTCCAGGAGCAGGCGAAGGGCGAGCACCGCGTGCTCCTGGTCGTGAGGCCGGAGGGTGGGCGTCATGCGTCCATTCGCTCGCGGATGGCGCGCGCGAGCGCGCGACGCGTGTCGTCCAAGTCCGTGTTGGGAAGCACGACCGCGGATGGGACCAACGGGGCGATGTGCCGATAGGCGGCGCTGCGCCGCGTCAGGTAGTCCACCGAGTATTCGCCTTTGCGGGCGTACGACTCCTCAGGGCTCACGTCGAGGAACACGGGGACGTCGGGCGCTGGCGTGAAACGCTCGAGGAGCCGGACCCAGAACCAGCGGCCGTCGTCGGCCACGTCGACGAGCGTGTCGTAGAAGTAACGGTCGGTGAGGAGCACGCGACCTCGTAGCGTCGCCACGTAAAAGCGGATCACCCAAAAGATCAGGAGATCGACCGGGTACAGGAGTCGCCGCAGCGGTTTACTCCACAGGATGGCGTGCCGCACCCGGTGCGCGAGTCCGACGACTCCGCGGGCCGGTGGCGGTCCGGCCCAACGGGGGCGAGCGGGTTGGCCGCCGTTGCTTCTTCGGTCCCCGCCCAAGAGGTGCTGCAGGGAGTCCCGCGTCGTGCGCAGCATCGCATACACACCGACGCCGTCGTCCATGTGGAGCACGGTGACCGGACGGTGCTGTCGCTCGAGCTCGCCCTCGAGCCAGTCGATCAAGGTCGATTTGCCCGCGCCGTCGAGCCCGGAGAACGTGATGACCATGCCGCGCCGGCTCATGAGTGCGCCAGCGTCAGGGTGCGTTGGGCCGGGGCGAGGCGTCGGGTGACGTCGAGATGCTCGGCCAGGCGGGCGCCGTTGCGCCACATGTCGAACTTGAGCTCGGTCCGCTGCCGGGCGCGGCGGGCCATGCCCTCACGCAGCCCTGGATCGCACAGCAGATCCTCGATCGCGTCGACCAGGGCGGGCACGTTGCCGGGAGGCACGAGCACGCCGCACCGCCCATCGTCGAGCGCCTCCGGGATGCCGGCGATGCGAGAGGCGATGACGGGCGTGCCGAGCGCCATCGCCTCCCGCAGCACGTTAGGGAGGCCGTCGCCCAACCGATCGGAGGGATGGACGAGGACCGTCGCCTCGGTCATCGCGCGACGCACTTCGTCGAAGCGCACCCAGCCGCGGAACCGCACGCGCTCCGAGATGCCCAGCGTGCCCGCGAGCCGCTGCAACGTGGCCCGCTCGGGCCCATCGCCCACGATGTCGACTTCGGGCTCGTACCCCCGGTCCCATAGAGCGCGCGCCGCCAGGAGGAGGTTGACGAACCCCTTGTCGCGCGCGAGCCGCCCGACGGCGAGGAGGCGCGCCGCGGGCCGGCCGCCGGGACGGAACGGAAAGTCGCGGAGGTCGAGCCCGTGGTAACACACGTGGATCCGCTGCGTGATGCCCGGCACGCTGTCGCGGTAGCGCTCGTCGATGAAGGTTCGGTTGAACTCGCAACACGTGATCACGCTGTCGGCATCCCGCAGCTTCTGCCGGAGGTACACGGGCCGGAGGTACAGGTCCGTGCCGGCATGCAGCCACATCGAGAGGGGTATCGGGCGGTTGGCCAGGCGGTGGAACAGGTGCGCGGCCGTGCCCGCGTAGTTGCCCCAATACGCGAGCACGTGGTCGTAGCGATCGGCGTGCTCCATGGCCCAGGCCCAGGCCTTGGGCAGCACGTACAGGCTCTTGGCGAGGGGGACGAGCCCGAATCGCGCGGCCGCGGCGCCGACGGCCGCGGCCTGCTGCATCACGGTGCCCAGCCCACGCGCCCGCCAGGGCCTGGCGCGCCACCAGCTGTCGAAGAAACCGATGTGGTGGACCCGGCTCCTGGGGAGAACGTCGTCCCCGAGGATGTCGAGCCCGTACTGCCAGAGGCTCGGGTCGAGCGGGTAGACGGGGAAGACGTCGAGCTCGACCCCGGCTTCGAGCAGGGCGCGCATGTCGCGCTCGAAGAAGGTCGAGACCCGCGCGGGGTACTTGCTGGTGAAGACGGCGAGCCTCATGGGCTCACCATGCCAGCTGGAAGTCGCGCATCCATAGCTCGAGGGAGAGGACGGTGAACACGCGCTGGTACAGCCCGCCCCGGCTGACGGCGCCGCCGCGCGCTCCCATATCGGTGCGAGCCGCCCGGAACTGGGTGAGCCAACGCGCGATCTGCGTGTTGTCGAGGACGCCGCGGGTGCGGGCGTCGGGCGCCAGCAGCAGGTCCTGCAGCGCCTCGTGGAAATCGGCGGGGACCATCACGTCGAGTGGCACGGTGAACCCGTGCTTCGGATGCCGCACCACGGCGGGGGCCAGCCAGCGCCGCGCGAGCTCGCGCAGGACGAGCTTCCCCTGATGCCCATCGGTCTTCAGGCGGTGGGGCAGGGTGAGGCCCGTGGCGACGAGCGCCTCGTCGAGCATCGGCACGCGCACCTCGATACTCGCCCGCATGCTCATCATGTCCACCTTGCGGAGCATGTCCGAGGGCAGGCTCACGGAGAAAAGGTTCTCCGTGGCGCGCCGTGACAGCTCCTCGAGGTCGGACACACCCGGCGGCTGGTAGCCGTCAAAGTGCCGGTACACGTCCAGCAGGCCGTCCCGGGCGGGCCGGCTCACGAGCGTCTGCTTCTGATCCTCGTCGAGGTAGTTGGACAGACCGGCGAGCAAAATCGCCGAATCGTCGCGCCCGGCGCGAGCGAGCCGCATCGCCTTGGCGACCTGGCGGCCCCAGTCGCGGGTCCACCCCGCGAGGCGATTGCCCGCCGCGTACGTCGCGAGGGCCACCCACCCCGGGGCCCGCATCAGCTGCGCGAGGCGGTTGATGCGCCAGAATCGGGAATAGCCGCCGAACGCCTCGTCGCCGCCGTCGCCGGAGAGCGTGCAGATGATGCCCCGGTCGCGCACGGCGCGGGAGATCCAGTACATCGGGACGAAGCTCGTGTCGGAGAACGGCTGATCGAAGTGACGGACGAGATCGAGTATCGAGTCCGGCGTCACTGCCCAGTCCCCGAGGTCGATGGTATGGTGACGCGTCCCGTATTGCTCGGACACGATGACGGCCAGGGGCGTCTCGTCGTGAGTGCGATCGGGGAAACGCACGTTGAACGTGCTCGTGGCCTGCCCGGTGGCCAGGCGGCGCGCGGCCACGACGAGCGAGGAGTCGATCCCACCCGAGAGGAGCGCGGCGACGGGCACGTCCGCCACGGACTGAGCGTCCACCGCGGCGACCAGCCCGTTCGACACGGCCGTCACCGCATCGCTCATGCGGCGCTCGACGTCCGGATGCGCTTCGATTCGCTCGTATCGCTTGAGCTCCTGGCGCCCGGCGTCGACCGAGAGCAGCGTGCCGTGGGGAAGGGCCTGGATGTTCGAGAACCCGGTGGCAGGCTCGGGCACGTACCCGAGCCCGAGGAAATCGTAGCATGCCTGGCGATCGATCTCGGCCTTGAAGCCGGGGAGGGCCGCGATCGCCTTCATCTCGCTCGCGAACACCCACTGGCCGTCCTGCACCGCGTAGAACAACGGCTTCACGCCGAAGCGGTCGCGCGCCAGGAGGAGCCGGCCGTTTCGCGCGTCGTACAGTGCGAACGCAAAAATGCCGCGCAGCCGGGACACGAGCTCCGCGCCGCAGTCCTCGTAGAGGTGCACGAGGACCTCGGTGTCGGACGTGCTACGGAACACGTGGCCGCGTGCCTTCAACTCGGCGGTGAGCTGGCGGTAGTTGTAGATCTCACCGTTATAGACGACCTGGATGCTCCCATCCTCGTTGGCCATCGGCTGCTTCCCGGTGGGCGAGAGGTCGATCAAAGCGAGGCGGCGGTGGACGAGCTCGCAGCGCCCGTCACGCCAATGCCCCTCGCCGTCGGGTCCGCGGTGGGCGAGGAGGGCGGACGCGCGCGTGCTCCACCCCGACGCGTCGGGGAGCGTCATGGGGTGAAACCGGCCGGCTATACCGCACATAGGACGAGGGCAGGGTTCATGCTCACCCGGTGACAAGTGCAAGAGACGTACACTAAAACTCCGGCACTTAAGTGATTGTCACTAATCATGTTAGCTGTTGTGGCGACGATGCACGCAAGACTGCTGTGGCAGTTTCCTTACGATTTCGCGCCGGCTGCAATCGCCCCTCGCCCCGGTGCGTCCAGGAGCGGCGCGGGCAAGGGTTGCGGGCGTGGTGGAGCGGGTCGCGCCCGGCTCGGGACCGGAGCGGCGCTGTAGGCGTACGTGGCGCTGGCGAGCGCATAGGCGAGGACCAGCCAGACCAGTTTGGACGCGATCCAGTTGCCGCTCATGTTCGACAGCCCGACGCAGGCGAAGAGCGCCAGGGCGAGGGCGCCGTGCGCCCGGCGTCGCGCCTGCCAGGCCGCGACCCCGCACAACGCGACCCCGAGCAGGAATGGGATGGCGCCGAGCGTGCCCGTCGAGGTGGCCACCTCGAGCACGAGGTTATGGGCATCGCGGCGGCGCCGGACCCGCTCGTCCAGACGAATGCCGAGCTCGTACTTGTTGTTGACCGGTCCCCACCCGACCACGGGTCGCTCCGCGAACATCTCGAGCAGCGCGGGATAGATGCGCTCGCGGCCCGCCATCGCGCCGTGCTCGAGCGCGTCGGCGAACCGCGAGCGCATCAACTCGTTGCTGTACGTGAACGCGATCAGCCCCACGATGGCGAACGTGGTCAGCGCCGCGTTCCGTATCCGGGCCCAGGGGGTGCGGGCGCCGACGAGGGCGTACACGACCAGGCCGAGGCCCAGGGCCACGAGGCCGCCGCGCGAGCCGGTGTCGATCACCGACAGGGCGATGAGACCGAACGAGGGCCAGGCGAGCCAGCGACGGCGCAGCAGCGGCCGGTCACCGTACAGGAGCGCGAGCAGTACCACGAATCCGGCCCCGAGGATCATCGCGCTGTTGTTGGCGTTCTGGCCGAGGGCGGTCACCCGCTCGCCGCCGCCCCATTCCTCGCGGGCGGTGCGGGCGATCCCGAGAATGGGCAACACCGCCCGGACAACGCAGGCGATCGCGAACACGGCCAGCGTAGCCCGGGCGAGCGGTTGCGAGCGCATCAGGTTGTACGCGGCCCACAGCACCAGCACGACCTGGAGGATCAGGAGGAACTGCTTCACGACCTGCTGCCAATAGTCCGGCGTGATCAGCGATGTCGCGAGGTGATCGCGTCCGTTGATCGCCGCGGACACCCAGTACATGTAGAGGTAGGTCACGAAGCAGAGCAGCGCCGCCGGCTTCTTGGCGTAGCACGCGCGAGGCTCGAGCAGGGTCGCGAAGAGGAACAGCGACGCCGTGATCGTCGGGATCTCGATAGGGAACGAGCGACCGGGGAACTCGAACGGGATCGAGAACACCATGAGGTAAAAAGACCACCGCACGATCGGGTTGAGGGGCCGCTCCCCGTTCACCGGAGCCTCCGCGCCAGCTCACGTCCTCGCCGGAGCACGGCCGCCCGGCCCTCGGCCGGAAGGCCCGTGACAAATGCGAGCGCGAGCACGACTGCCACCGTGGCCACGACCGCCCCCAACCAGGCAAGCCAGTGGTGGACCAGAATCCGGTCGCCGAGCCACGCGCCCGCGCCGAACAGCAGTGCCATGACCAACAGGGGACGGCCGACCGCCCAGAGGTCGGGTCGGGACGTCACACCGAGGCACCGGCGGACCAGGTGCGGATACGTGATGGATTGGGTCAACCGTCCCGCGATTATCCCGAGGCACAGGCCGACCGTGCCGAAGCGCATCGTGAGCACGGTCGCGAGGACGATGGTGAGCGTCGCCGCGATCGCAGTCACGAACACCCGTAGCCGCGGCTGGAGTGCGGCGTCGATCACGTAGGCGTCGGCGCGCACGAACGCCGTCTGTGCCATGATCGCGACGATCAGCAGGTTGACCCAGGGCCCGGCGTAGTTCACGCCTCCCACCCAGAGCGTCAGGAAGCTGCGGTTCCACAGCAGGATGGTGCCTCCGACCGTGGTCGCGAACAGCCACGTGAGCGCGAGCAGCTCGTTGCGCAGGCGAACCGCCTTCGCGAGCTGCTGCTCGCCGATGACGCCACCGATGCCCGGGATGGCGCCGCCGGCCGCGAGCGATTGCAGGTTGATCGCGGTGCGCGTCGCGTAGCTCGTCAGGGCGTAGGAGGTGACGACCGTGGGAGAGAGCACCATGCCGAGGATGAGCACGTCGCTCGCCAGCTGCAGCTTGGTGATCGCCTCGCCCGCGGAGTACCAGAGCGAGAGCGAGAGCAGCCCTTTCACGTCGGCGCGGGTCGGCCGCTCGATGCCGAACCACGGTACGTACTTCTTCACCACCCACCAGAACGTCAGGCCCATGAGCAGCGCGAACGCGACCTGCGCGCCCGCGGCTCCCATCATGCCCAGCCCGAGATAGATGGCGCCCGCCATCAGCGCGCCGCCCACGACTTCGAGGCCGGCCTGCAGGCCCATCCGCTTGTAGCCGAGGTTCATGCCGCGCAGCACCGACTCGGGGAGCGAGGCGAGGTTCCCGAACACCAGGCTCACCGTCAGGAGCGCCGCCGTCAGGCGCACGCCGCCCGCCAGCGCTGGCGCCGTCTTGGTGATGGTCGGGGCGAGCCAGATGAGCGCGCCGCCGATCACGACCACGAGCGGCAGGAACAGCAGCCACACTACCAGCGACCCGCCGACGTAGCGGCGCTTCGCCGAATCGTCCGGGCTGCCCTGGAGGTTCGACACCACGAGGCGGAGCGCCTGGGTGGGCCGGCCATCTCCGGCGGTCATGTAGCCGACGAGGCGACCGAGCATCTCCCACACGCCGTACAACGTGCGGCCCAGCCCGCTCACGAGGATCGGGACGACGACGACGCCGACGGCGAGCTTGGCGCCGTAATCGAGCAACGACGCCACGACATTCAAGGTGGCGCGGTGCGTGAGCGTGTGGCGGTCGGCGGTCGGGCGATCGGCGACGGCCGGCGCCGTGGAGGGGGAGGCCGACTCGAGCGGCGCGAGCAGCGCGTCTCCCAGCCGGTCGGCGGAGCCATCGGCGGCGGCGAGTGTGAGCACCTCCGGGCGGCCGTCGGTGGTGAGCGCGCCCAACACACCGTCGAACGCCTCGCGATAGCGGGCGATGAGGTCGAGGACCTGCGCGTCGGTCATCTGCCGGAAGATGTCGTGCGGTTTCTCGCGCCCGCGGATCCGGGACACGAGCACCGGCTCGGGTGCGTCGAGCAGCACCACGCGGTCGAGGATCCCGGCCCAGTCCTGGAGCGTGCGGCGCCACCAGGGCTCGAGCCGGCCGTTCTGGATCCGCCGGTGTCCAAACACGCGCAGCCAGCTCAGAGCGAAGACGGGACCTTCGTCCAGCACGACGAGGCGGGCGCCACCGACGCGGCGCCGTACGAACAGGCGCAGCGCGTTGAGTCGCACGATTTGCTCGAGCTCGGCGCGCGGAAATGCGCGCGTCTCGAAGCACATGCGGAGCAGTATCGGGAGCGAGCGCAGCGCGCTCTCGAAGATCAGGGCGCGGGGCAGGTTCCACACGCTGGCGCGCACGACGTCTGCCCCGTCTCCCCGGGCGCGCAGCCGGTCGGCCAACAGACTCTTCCCGGCCCCCGCGGGGCCGACCAGCTCCACGAGCATTACAGCAGCTCCCAGAGAATGGCCTTGATCTCGGCCAGCACCTCCGCCAACGGCCGGGACGCGTCCACGATGTGCACTCGGCTGCCCGTCCAGTCCGTATTCCACACCAGCTGGCAACGGGCGCGCACGTACTCGGCAGGCTCATCGGTCTTGCGACGCACGGCGGTCTCGGGATCCACCCGCAGCAGGATCAGCACGTCTGGCGCGAGGATCTGGCGGTAGTACCCGGCCTCCTTGGCCACCAACCACCGGCCGAGACGGGTACGACCGAGCGGCGCGAGCCCGTCGAGCCTCGGCCCCGAGAGCTCGGGGTTCTGCGGCACCGGGTAACGCTCGCACAGCGCGAGACCCCCCGACAACGCGAAGCGCCGCGCCTTCAAGTACAGGCGGAAACGATCGCGCGCCGTGCACACGTCGCGCAGCGCCGCCAGGTACGCGGGCGCGTGCTCGCGGACCTCGTCTGAGTCCGTCGCGAGACCGAGCAGCCGAGCGACCCGGAAGACTGCGCCGATCGCCAATGTGCTAAGCGAGCGCGGTGGGCGGCCCAAGTGTGCCGTCATGAGGTTGAACTCGTCGGACAGCCAGTTCGCGAGCTCGCGCGTGCACGTCGACTTGCCCGCACCGTCGCCGCCGAGCAGCGCGATGACGGTGCCGCCGTGGGCGAAATGTTTCCCGCGCTTCCGAAGCAGTTTGAGCCGCCCGCCCAACGTGAGCACCCGGGTCATGATGCGGTTGAGTGTGAGCGCGACGGGCGGCCGGCGCGCGTGCGGCAACAGCCGGCGGTGCAGCTCGCGGCGGACCCCCAGACGGCGCCAACGGGAGTAGCGCGGTCGGAGGGAGGCCAGGCAGACGTCGATGAACGGAACGTCGAAGGTCGGGAGGTGCTCCTCGAGGATCTCGGCCATCTTCGCGCGATTCGCCTTCGCGACGAGTGAGTCCAGCTCCGCTTGAATCCCCTTGAGCCAGCGCGGCTGGTGGCGCAGCACCGTGTCGAGCGCATTGTAGCGTTGCACCATGCGCGCCGCGAACGCGATGAGCTCGTATTCGGGCGCGGCTACCGGGAAGACCGCTCCCGGTATCGCCGAGGCGAGGAGCGGCTCCTCGATCGGGAGCCGATACACGGTGCGCCAAATGCCGCCCACGACCAGGCGGTAGTGCGTGTGGACGTGGATCAGCCGGCCCGTCACCGGATCCAGGCCGAAATAGCTCTCGATGCCGGCGATCGCGCTCGCGGGCGGTGGGTCGGCTCGGCGGAACCCGAGCGCCCACAGCACCGCCGAGTACCGCGGCTCGGCCGAACGGTGCACGAGCAGATCGATGTCGCCTTCGCCGCTCATCCAGCGGCTGCGTTTCCAGTTGCCCTTCCACTGGAGATACGCGACGCGCTCGCCGCCCAGCGCCTCGCCGAGTCGCTCGACCAGGGACCGGGTCTCGGGAGGGGCAGGGGACGCCGGATCGGCGGAGAGAAGCAGCGACCGTTCGCGGGGTGGCGTCGTTGGCATGACCTGAGCTTTGTGCCGCATCTCAGGCGCGTGGTGCACGAGGTGTGCGCGCGCGTTGTACGTCTAACATCTTTTGCGACACTGAGTTGCAGCGTGTGAGCTGTGGATGCTACGCACGGCTGTCACACATCCGCCACAGCATTGCGTCAGTGGCAGGTCCCGCTCCCCGAGTCGGCGGCAGTCTGGCCCGCCACCGGGACGAACTGCCAGGAGTACGAGCCGTCCGAAAGCGTGAGCTTGAGTACGCCGTACACGCCGCTGATCTGCACCTGGCTGTTCGGAATGATCAAGGTGTTCGGGGAGTCGAGCCCGCTGCCACCCGTTCCCACGATGATCTCGCGGATGCCGTTCGGGTCCGCCGTGCCGGCCGAGTTCTGCGGCGCGAACCGCTCGTAGTCCTGCATGTGGGCGTTGATGATCAGCTCCGCGCCCGCCGCGTAGAGATCGTCCCAGAACGGCTTGACCGACGACGTCGGGTAAAACGCCGTGGACGTCGTCGAGTAGAAGCGCGGGTGATGGAACAGCGCCAGCTGGCACCGCTTGGTGCTCGCGGCCAGGTCGGCCCTGAGCCAGGTCTCTTGCGGGGAGCCCACCGCCGTCGAGACCACGTTGGGGTTACCGCTGTTCAGGACGACAATGTGCCACGCGCCCAGGTCGAAGCTGTAATAGCCCTTGGTGGGATCGCCGGCCTCGGCGCCCCAGTACCCGAAGTAACCGGCGGCCGTCGCGCTCGAGTCGTAGTCGCGATGTCCCACGACAGGATAGGTGCGGGCCTTGTGCCGGCCCCAGCTCGGGTCGTAGCAACTGGTGTAGGCCGAGGGTGTTCCGCCGGGGTAGGCGCCGTCGCCAACCGCGAAGACGGTGCCCGCGATGCCGTCCAACAGGGCGGCCGTCGCCTCATCGTTGGTGCGATCGCACCGCGCGATGTTCCCGGCGCCTACGAGCGTCACGCTCGCGACCTGCTGGGTGACGGTGACGAGCGTCTGCCCGCTTCCCGCGCCACCGTCTTTGTCGGTAACAGTCACCACCGCAGTGTTGCTGCCCGCCGCCGAGTAGGTGTGCGTGCCGCTGACGGCCGTCTGGCTCGACACACTTCCGGTCGTGGTGGCGGTGCCGTCGCCCCAATTGATCGAGTACGACCAGGGCGCGTCGCGCGTCCCT
The DNA here is from genome assembly GCA_035943095.1 of Gemmatimonadales bacterium. GTDB lineage: Bacteria > Gemmatimonadota > Gemmatimonadetes > Gemmatimonadales > GWC2-71-9 > AG41. The sequence goes on from DASZCN010000059.1 coordinate 24,433, forward strand.
GGATCGCTGAATGCCGCACTCAGGGTGACCGGGGTGCCGGCGTTGGCCGCGAGGCTCGCCGGGGCGCTCACGGTGGGCGCGACGTTCGCGATCGTCACGGTGGCCGCAGCCGGTGTACTCGGCGCGCCCTTCGCGTCGGTCACCGTGAGCGACACGGCATACGAGCCGTTGTCGGCGTAGACGTGGCTGGGCGTCGCGCCGGTACCGGTGATGCCGTCGCCGAACGTCCAGGCGTAGGTGATGGCGTCCCCGTCCGGATCCGAGGACCCGGAGCCATTGAGGACGATGGCGGCGCCCTCGTTGCCGGAGTAGGGCCCGCCCGCCGCGGCCGTGGGCGGATGATTCACCGCCGCGACCGTAACGGGTGTCTTGGCAACGCCGGCGCCGCCGTCTTTGTCGGTCACGGTCACCCGCACCGTGTCCGTGCCGCCTGCCGCGTATGTATGACTCGCGGTGATCCCGGCCGTCTGGCTCGCCGCGCTCCCGGTCGTCGGGGTCGATCCGTCACCCCAGTCGATCGAATAGCCCCACGGCGAATCGTTCACGCCCGCATCGCTGAACGTTGCGCTCAGGCTATACGCGAGGCCGGCGGTCGCCACCTGGTTGGCGGGCAGCGTGACCACGGGGTTCGCGTTCGTGATCGTGGCCGTGGTGGTGACCGGCGTGCTCGGCGCGCCCTTCGAGTCGGTGACCGTGAGCGAGACGGTGTACGTTCCGTTGTCAGCGTACGTATGGCTCGGCGTGGCGCCGGTGCCGGTGGTGCCGTCGCCGAAGCTCCAGGCGTACGTAAAGGCGTCCCCGTCAGGATCCGATGATCCGCTGCCGTTGAGCGCGACGGGAGCGCCTTCCGTGCCAGTGTACGGCCCGCCGGCCACCGCGGTCGGCGGATGGTTCACCGCCGTCACCGCGACGGGCGTCTTGGCGGAGCCCGGCCCACCATCCTTGTCGGTGACGGTCACGCGCACGGTGTCGGTCCCGCCCGCGGCGTATGTATGCGTCGCAGTGATCGCCGCGGCTTGGCTCGTCGCGGTCCCGGTCGTCAGGGTCGATCCGTCGCCCCAGTCGATCGCATAGCCCCACGGCGAGTCGTTCACACCCGCATCGCTGAACGTCGCGCTCAGGCTATACGCGAGGCCGGCGGTCGCCACCTGGTTGGCGGGCAGCGTGACCACGGGGTTCGCGTTCGCAATCGTGGCCGTCGTGGTGACCGGGGTGCTCGGCGCGCCCTTCGAGTCGGTGACCGTGAGCGAGACGGTGTACGTCCCGTTGTCGGCGTACGTGTGGCTTGGTGTAGCGCCGGTGGCGGTCGTGCCGTCGCCGAAGCTCCAGGCGTACGTAAAGGCGTCCCCGTCGGGATCAGACGATCCGGTGCCGTTATACGCGACGGCCGCGCCTTCCGTCCCGCTATACGGTCCCCCGGGCGCGGCAACGGGCGGCCGGTTCGCGGCCGTCACCGCCACGGGCGTCTTGGCCGTTCCGGCCCCGCCGTCCTTGTCGGTGACGGTCACCCGCACGGTGTCCGTGCCGCCCGCTGCATACGTGTGGCTCGCCGTGATCGCGGTGGACTGGCTCGTGACGCTGCCGGTCGTCGGGGGCGATCCGTCGCCCCAGTTGATCGAATAGCCCCACGGGGAATCGTTCACCCCGGCATCACTGAACGCGGCGCTCAGGGTATAGGCCGTCCCCGAAGTGGCGCTCTGATTTGTCGGGAGCGTGACGGTCGGGACGGCGTTCGCGATCGTCGCCGTGGTCGTGACCGGAGAGCTCGCCGCACCCTTCGAGTCCGTCACGGTGAGGGTCACCGTGTACGTCCCGTTGTCGGCATACGTGTGGGCCGGCGTGACGCCGGTTCCGCTCGACGAGTCGCCGAAGTTCCACGCGTAGGTGATCGCGTCCCCGTCCGGATCGGATGACCCGGCGCCCGAGAGGGTGACCGCCGTGCCTTCGGTACCGGTGTACGGCCCACCCGACGCGGCCGTGGGCGGATGATTGACGGGCGGGGCGGCATTCGGCGAATCGTGACAACTGCCGCTCCCCGAGTCGGCGTAGGTCTTGCCGGGCGGGTGCACGAACTGCCAGCTGTACCCGCCGCTCGTGAGGGTGAACTTCAACACGCCGTACGTGTTGTCGTTCCCGGTCTCCCAGTTCGCCGGATGCGGCGTCGCCTGACCGAACAAGCCGGAGCCACCCATCCCCGCTACGAACTCGCGGATGCCGTAGGCCGGATCGGCCACGCCGGCCGGAGTCTGGGGCGCAAAGCGCTCGTAGTAATGCTCGTGGCCGACGACGACGACTTCGGCGCCGTAGTCGTACAGCGCCTGCCACAGTGCCCGCGTGGACGTGTCCCCCAACGGACCGGACGTGAAGAGCGGGTGATGCCAGTACGCGAGGGTGCACCGCTTGGGACTGGCCGCGAGATCGGCGCGCAGCCACTGTTCCTGTGCCGAGCCGGCGGTGTGCGCGATGTTCGAGTTCAGGGCGACGATGTGCCAATCGCCGAGGTCGTAGCTGTAATAGCCTTTCGCGGGGTCGCCCGCGGCCGGCCCGAAGTACCCGAAGTAGCCCGACGCGCCCGACGTCTGGTAATCGTGGTTCCCCGGCGCGGGCCGGGTGCGCGATTTGTGCCGTCCCCAGGTCGGGGCGTAACAGTTTGCATAATCGCTCGTGGCGCCGTCCGGGTAGGCGTTATCCCCGGCGAGGAACACTGTGCCCGGGATGCCGTCCAGCAGGCTCGCCGTAATCGAGTCGCCTGCGCCCGTGCAGTCGGCGATGTCGCCTGCCCCCACCAGCACGTTCGAGGTCGAGGCGGCCTGAATCTGGACCCCCACCGAGTCGCGACCCGAGAGCCCGGCGCTGTTCGTCACCACCACGCGGACCGAGTCCAGTCCGATGCTGGTGTAGACGTGCTTGGCGACGATGGGCGTGGTCTGGCTCTGCGTCGTGCCCGTCGTGGAGCTGCCGTCCCCCCACCCGATCATGTAGGACCAGGGCGCATCGGACGGAACCGGATCGCTGAGCGTGCTGGAGATGGTGACGGTGTCGCCCGGGTGCGCCAGCACGTCGGGACCGGAGTTGACGACGGGAGTGAGCGGCCCGCCGGCGGGCGCTCGGTGACAGGTGGCGCTGCCCGCGTCGGTCGGCGCCGGGGTTTGGATGGGCACGAATTGCCAGGAGTACGACCCATCCGCCAACGTGAGCTTCAGCACGCCGTACACACCGCTGATGTTCACCTGGCTGTTGGGGATGATCAGCGTGTTGGCGCCGTCGAGCCCTTCGCCGCCCGTGCCGATGATGAATTCCCGAATCCCCGCCGTGTCCGCGGCGCCCGCCGAGTTCTGGGGGGCGAACCGCTCGTAGTCGCGCAGGTGCGCGTTGACGATCACGTCGGCGTGGGCCGCGTAGAGGTCGTCCCAGAACGGTTTCACCACGCTGTTGGGCGAGAACGTGGCCGAGGTGGTCGAGTAGAAGCGCGCGGCGTGAAACAGCGCGATGGTGCACTGCTTGGTGTTGGCGGCGAGATCGGCTTTGAGCCACTGCTCCTGGGGCGAGCCTGCCGCGGTGGAGACGTAGGCGTTGTTGCTGTTCAAGACGATGACGTGCCAGGCGCCCAGGTCCTGGCTATAGTAGCCCTTGGTGGGATCGCCCGCCTGCGTTCCCCAGTACGCGAAGTACGCCGACGCGGTGGCGCTCGAGTCGTAGTCCTTGTTGCCGAGCATCGGGAGCGTGCGCGCCTTCTGCGCCCCCCAGGTCGAGGTGAAGCAGGTCTGCCACGCGCTCGGCAGGTACGCTGCGTCGCCGGCCACGAAGACGCTGCCCTGGATGCTCGTGAGGAGCGCCGCCGTGGCCTGGGCGTTTGCCATGCGGTCGCAGCGCGCAATGTTTCCTGCCCCGACCAGGGTGACGGATGGGGTCGGCGTCGTGCTCGCGAGGATCGGGATCTGAGAGGGAACCGAGGGTGCTTCGGGACCGACGTTTTCACCGCAGGTACTGATGACGGCGGCACCGGCCACGACCAGCGCGACCAGCACCAGGTGGCGGGGGCCGATCACACGCATAGGGTGGCGCCGTGGCTTTCGACGGGGCGTCGCACGCTCTCCACACCACTGGCAAAGCACGAGGCGTGCACGCAGCACGTTGCAGCTTAAAACGTTTTACGGCATAGTGTTGCGTCGACACCTCGGTGCCGAGCCCGAGGCGCGCTTGTGGTAGGAGTGTTACAGCTACGGGGCTAAGCTGTTACGGGCGTGCAGGATGTGCAGAAAGGTTCGAAACCGGTTTCAGTGGCAGCTGCCGCTCCCGGAATCCGTTCCGGTCTGACCGGCCACCGGAATGAACTGCCACGAATACGACCCGTCGCCGAGCGTCAGCTTCAAGACTCCGTACACGCCGCTGATCTGGACTTCGCTGTTCGCCGTGATCAGGGTGTTCGGCGCATCGAGACCGCCACCGCCCGTGCCGACGATGAACTCGCGGATCCCGTTCGTCGGATCGGCGGCCCCGGTCGACGTCTGAGGAGCGAAGCGCTCATAATCCTGCATGTGCGCGTTGACGATGATCTCCGCCCCGGCGGCGTAGAGGTCGTCCCAGAACGGCTTCACCGAGGTGGTCGGGAAGAACGTGCTCGAGGTCGTCGAGTAGAAGCGCGGGGCGTGCCACATCGCGAGCACGCAGCGCTTCGAGGTCGCCGCGAGATCGGACCTGAGCCACGTCTCCTGGGGCGAGCCTACGGCGGTCGAGACGTTCGAGCTGTTGCTGTTGAGCACGATGATGTGCCAGGCGCCAAGGTCGTAGCTGTAGTATCCCTGGGTGGGGTCACCGGCGATGGCGCCGAAGTAGCCGAAATATCCGGCCGCGGTCGCGCTCGAGTCGTAGTCGTGGTTGCCCGTCACGGGGTAGGTCCGGGCCTTGTGACGGCCCCAGCTGGGGTCGTAGCAGTTCTGGTAGTTCGTGGGCGTCCCGTAGGGGAAGGCCGCGTCGCCGAGCGCGAACACGGTTCCGGGGATGTTGTCGAGCAACGCCGCCGTCGCCTCGTCGTTCGTGCGATCGCAGCGCGCGATGTTGCCGGCCCCCACGAGCGTGACGCTCGCCACCTGCTGGGAGACGGTCACGAGCGTCTGCCCGCTACCCGCCCCGCCGTCCTTGTCGGTAACCGTCACGGTCGCCGTGTTGCTGCCGGCCGCCGCGTAGGTGTGCGCGGCGCTGATCGCGGTCTGGCTCGTAACGCTGCCCGTCGTCGCGGCGGTGCCGTCTCCCCAGTTGATCGTGTAGGACCAGGGCGCGTCGCGCGTCCCCGGGTCGCTGAACGTCGCGCTCAGGGTGACGGGGCTGCCGGCGGTCGCCCCCAGGCTCGGCGGGGCGCTCACCGTGGGCGCCACGTTGGCGATGGTCGCCGTCGTGGTGGAAGGCGAACTCGAGAGGCCGAGCGCGTCGGTGACCGTAAGCGAAACAGTGTACGTGCCGTTGTCGGCGTAGGTGTGATTCGGTGTGGCACCGGTACCAGTGGCCCCGTCGCCGAAGGTCCAGGCGTACGTGAGCGCGGAGCCCTGCGGGTCGGTAGAGCCGCTGCCGTTGAAGGCGACGGCCGCACCCTCATTACCGGAGTAGGGCCCGCCCGCCGCAGCCGTGGGCGGGCTCGCCCCGGCCGCGACGCTGACAGTTGTCTTGGCCGAGCCGGCGCCGGCATCCTTGTCGGTCACGGTCACCCGCACGGTGTCGGTGCCGCTCGCGGCGTAGGTGTGGCTCGCGGTGATCGCGGTCGCCTGACTCGACGTGGTACCGGTGGTGGCGGTCGAGCCGTCCCCCCAGTTGATCGAGTAGGTCCAGGGAGCGTCGTTCACGCCCGGGTCGCTGAACGTCGCGCTCAGGGTGACGGGGCTGCCGGCGGTCGCCCCCAGGCTCGGCGGGGCGCTCACCGTGGGCGCCACGTTGGCGATGGTCGCCGTCGTGTTGGAAGGCGAACTCGAGAGGCCGAGCGCGTCGGTGACCGTAAGCGAAACGGTGTACGCGCCGTTGTCGGCGTAGGTGTGCGTGGGACTCACGCCGGTGCCGGTCGTGCCGTCGCCGAAGATCCAGGCGTACGTGAGCGTGGAGCCCTGCGGATCGGTAGAGCCGCTGCCGTCGAAGGCGACGGCCGCACCCTCATTACCGCTGTAGGGCCCGCCCGCCGCGGCCGTGGGCGGCTGGTTCACCGCGCCCGGTGCGCCGTGGCAGCTACCGGTCCCCGAGTCGGTCTGACCGGATACCGGGATGAACTGCCACGAGTAGGATCCATCGCCCAGCGTCAGCTGCAAGACTCCATATACCCCGCTGATCTGTACCTCGCTATTCGCGGTGATCAGCGTGTTCGGCGCGTCGAGCCCGCCGCCACCTGTGCCGACGATGAACTCGCGGATCCCGTTCGTCGGATCGGCGACCCCGGTCGACGTCTGAGGAGCGAAGCGCTCGTAGTCCTGCATGTGCGCGTTGACGATGATCTCGGCCCCGGCGGCGTACAGGTCGTCCCAGAATGGCTTCACCGACGTGGTCGGGGAGAACGAGCTCGACGTGGTCGAGTAGAAGCGTGGGTTGTGCCACATCGCGAGCACGCAGCGCTTGGTAGTGGCGGCGAGGTCGGACCTGAGCCACGTCTCCTGGGGCGAGCCGGCGAGGGTCGAAACGAACGCGTCGTTGCTGTTGAGCACGACGATGTGCCAGGCGCCGAGGTCGTAGCTGTAGTATCCCTGGCTGGGATTGCCGGCGACGGCGCCGAAGTAGCCGAAGTATCCGGCCGCCGTCGCGCTCGAATCGTAGTCGTGATTGCCGGTCACCGGGTAGGTGCGGGCCTTGTGACGACCCCAGCTCGGGCCGTAGCAGTTCTGGTAATCGGCGAGCGTCCCGGCCGGGAATGCGCCGTCGCCCAGGGCGAACACGGTCCCGGGGATGTTGTCGAGCAGCGCCGCCGTGGCCTCGTCGTTCGTGCGATCGCAGCGGGCGATGTTCCCGGCGCCGACAAGCGTCGTGACCAGGCTCGTGGCGGTGATCGTGGTCGTGCCGGACCCGGCGGCGCCGAGGTTGTCCGTTACCGTGACGGTCAGGGTATTGACGCCCCCCGCGGCGTAGACGTGCGTGGACGTAATGGGGCCCGCGCTGCTCGTGCTGCCGCTCGTATGCGGCGACCCGTCGCCCCAATCGATGCCGAACGCCCACGGGCCGTCGTTCGCGCCGTCGGTGAACGTGGCGTGGAGGGTGACCGGGCTCCCGATATTGACCGTCTGCGGCGGGCCCGCGTTCACCACGGGTGGCGCGTTCGCGATCGTGGCAGTGGTCGTGACCGGTGCGCCCGACGCCCCGCGCGTATCGGTGACCGTGAGGGTGACGGTATAGGTGCCGCTCCCGACGTACGTGTGGCTCGGCGCGACGCCGGTCCCGGTGCTCCCGTCGCCGAAGGTCCAGGCGTAGCCGAGCGCGTCCCCGTCAAGGTCGGACGAACCGCTGCCATTGAAGGTGACCGCCGCGCCTTCTGTGCCCGAGTACGGCCCGCCCGGAACGGCCGTGGGGACTTGGTTCATGCCCGATATCGCATCATGGCACGAGCCACTCCCTGAGTCGGCGAACGTCTTGCCCGGGATGGGCATGAACTTCCACGCGTACCCGTTCGTGTGGAGCGTAAGCTTCAATACGCCGTTGGTGTTGTCGTTCAGCACCTCTGAATTCGCCACCGGCGGGTGCGCCGAGAACAGACCGCCACCACCAGTACCGGCGACGAACTGGCGGATGCCGTGCAAGGTGTCAAGAATCCCGTTTGGCGATTGGGGCGCGAAGCGTTCGTAATCGTGGTCGTGCCCCACGACGACGACTTCCGCTCCGGCGTCGTACAGGTCCTGGAAGAGCGGCGCGACCTCGGGATGGGCTCCCTCGTTGCCGGAGCTGAACAACGGGTGGTGCCAGTAGGCGAGCGTGCAGCGCTTGGTGCTCTTGGCGAGATCAGCCTTGAGCCACACCTCCTCGGGCGAGCCCACGTTCATCGCGATGTTCGAGTTCAGGGCGACGATGTGCCAGGTGCCCAGGTCGTAGCTGTAGTAGCCTTTGCCCGACTGGCCGGCGATCGCGCCGAAGTAATTGAAATACCCGGCCGCGCCCGCCGTGAGATAGTCGTGATTGCCCGGCACCGGTTTGGTGCGCGCCTTGAACCGGCCCCACGTCGGGTTGTAGCAGTTCTTATAGACGGTGCTCGATCCGTCCGGGTAGGCGTTGTCACCGTCCGCGAACACCGTGCCCGGGATCGTGTCCATCAGGTTCGCCGTGAGCGAATCCTCGTTGCGGGTGCAATCGGCGATATCTCCGGCGCCGATCAATACGGGTGGTGCGACAACGGTGACGGCTACCGTGTCCACGCCGGAGATACCGCTGTTGTTGGTCACGGTCACGGAGAGGCGGAACGATGCCACGGTCGCATAGGCGTGCGCCGCGGCGATGGGCGTCGTCTGGGTCGCGGTGCTGCCGGTGCTCGACGTACCGTCGCCCCAATTGATCGCGTACCCGAACGGTGCGTCGCTCGGATCGGGATCAGTGACCGTCACGGAGAGGTTGACCGTGTCGCCCGGGTTTGTCGTGAGGTCGGGGCCGGCGTTCACCGTGGGACGCGCGCCGTGGCAGGCGCCGGAGCCGGAGTCGGTGAATGTCTTCCCCGCGACCGGCACGAATTGCCAGCTGTAGCTCGCATCGTCGAGCGTGAGCTGCAGCACGCCGAACGTGCCGCTGTTGCGCACCTGGCTGTTCGCCCGGACACCGCCGAACCCGTCGACGTGCGCGCCCCCGGTCCCGACCACGAACTCGCGAATGCCACCTGTGGGGTCGGCCGCGCCGGTGGGCGACTGGGGCGCGAACCGCTCGTAGAAGCCGTAGTGCGCGTTCACCACCACGTCCACGCCCGCCGCGTACAGCGCGTCCCATAGGGGCCGGATGTTGGTGTTGGGGGGGTCCTTGGAGTCGAACAGGGGGTGATGCCAGTACGCCAGCGTACAATGCGCCGGGTGGGCCGCGAGGTCGGCGCGGAGCCACTGGACTTGCGCCGACGTGGCCGTGGTCGGCACCAGCTGAGGCGAGCCACTGTTCAGCACCACGACGTGCCAGGAGCCGAGGTCGTAGCTGTAGTAGCCCTGCTTCGGGTCACCCGCCGCCGCACCGAAGTAGCCGAAGTAGCCGCTCGCGTTGGCCGTCTTATAGTCGAGGTCACCGGGGGCCGGTAGCGTGCGGGCGAGATGCCTCCCCCACGTCGGCCCGTAGCACGTCGTGTACTGCGTGGCCGTGCCGTTGTTATACGCGTTGTCGCCGTCGGCGAACACGGTCCCCGGAAGCGTGTCGAGCAGGCTGGCGGTCATCCCTGCGCCGGGCTGACCGCACAGGGCGATGTTGCCCGCGCCGACCAGCGTCACCGGACCTGTGCTCGCGGCGACGCTGGCGCCGGCGGGGCGGGTCACGGCCCTTGGCGAGCTGGGACCTTGATCGTCCCGGCAAGTAGACACGACGAGGATGATGGCGATCGAACACAGCGCGACGATGGGGCTGCGGAGCAGACGCATGACGGGCGCTGAAGCAGGACCCGTGCCCTGGCGTTAATCGCATGGGGGCGTGCTGGTGGACGTACGCTGTGTTTCAGGTGGCTTACAAGGACGTCGCGATTGGCTTCCGTCGACGCCGTGCCGCGCGCCAGTCAGCCGCGGGCGCGCGCGGCGCCGGTGGCACTCGGAGCGCTTGCTGCAAGCAGGCGGCGCGCCTCGGGGAGCTCGGGAGGATCGGGAAAGCGACTGCGGCCCGCGAGCGTCGTGATGATCACCCATAGGGTGCGTCCGACGATGCGCGCATCATATTGAAACGAGGCGTGCCGTACGTACACCGCGTCCAGCGCCAACTTCAGGGGAAGCAGTCGCTCCGCGTACGCGCCTTCCGGGTCGTTTCCCGTCAGCAACGCATCGCCGTGGGTCGAGCTGTAGATGCTGCCCGGGCTCGCCAACCCCGGCCGGACCGACAGCGTCTCGCGTCCCAGGGCCGTATAGTGCCGCGTCACGATGGCCGGGTCTTCGGGACGCGGGCCCACGATCGCCATCTCGCCCTTGAGCACGTTGATGAGCTGCGGCAGCTCGTCGAGCTTCACCCCGCGGAGCCACGCCCCGAGCGGGAACACGCGAGGATCGTTCGCCCCGGTGATCCGGCTCGCGTCCGAGCGCCGCCGGCTATGCATAGTGCGCAGCTTGTACATGATGAATGGCCGCCCGCCGCGGCCCACACGCTCGGCGCGGTACAACACCGGTCCCGGGCTGGCGCGGCGGATGCCGACGGCCGCGAGCGCTAGCAGCGGCGCCGTGACCACCAGCGCGAGGCCGGCGAGCAGCGCGTCAACCAGGCGTCTGACCGTCACGCAGCGCCCGCCGGATGGTCATGAACACTTCCGCGGCATCGAGACATTGCTGGTTGCCCCACGCCCGCGCCCGGTGGCGCAGTGCGTCGAGGGAGCGCGGGTGCGGGTAGGGGCGCACTTCGCTCTCGTAACACGCCATGGCGGCCACCTTCCGCTCGAGCGTGGTCGAGATATCGACCCACGTGTCGGGGGCGAAGCTCCGGGGGTACGCCCACTCGGTACTCGACGCCGTGTCGAACGCGTACACGGCTCCGACACTCGGCTCGGTGGGGCGCGTGGCCACCAGGATCGCCTTGAAGAGAATCTCGTGGTCGCGGTTCACGTCCCCCCCGTACTGGCAGTAGACGACTTCCGGTTTCACGTCGCGGACGTGACGCTCGAGCGGCGCGATGATCTCCGTCAGCGGCATCGTGTCGAGCCGCTGGTCGGGAAACTTGAGCGCGCGCACGTCGGTCACGCCCAGCGTCTCGGCCGCGCGCCGCGTGTGCTCCGCCTGTCCCACGCCGCCGGGCCCGTACCGCAGCGATTCGCCCTCACAGGCGATCACGGAGGTCACGCGGTCCCCGCGGGCCGCGTGCAGGGCCACCGTGCCGCCGCAGCCGAGAATTTCGTCGTCGGGGTGTGCCGCGATCACGAGAACGCGCCTAGACAAGGGCCCTCACCGCGATGCGCGACGTCTCGACGGCGGGGGGCTCATCGAGTGGCGCCGTCGCGTAGCGCTGCTTGGCGCGCTCCATGGCCCACGGAAAGAGATGTCGAAACAGACGCTCGCGCCGCCCCAGCGCCACGATGCGTTGCGCCGCCGATCGGAGCATCCAGAGGCGGCGGGGAGCGGCATGGGCCAGTCCCTCGAGCACCCGGGCAACTGTGTGCCGCGGGCCCAGCCACAGGTCCGCGCTCGCCACCAGACTCGGTGGAGCCAGACCCCGGCGACGCCACTCGTCGGCGTGCCGCTCGAGCCAGAAGCGGTAGTCCGCGAGCGAGGCCGGCGTGAGAAACCCCTCCTGCGCGGAGAATAGGACCGAGACGCTCTTCTTCCACCGGCCGAACGCCTCGCGCGGGACGCCCGCCTCTTCCAGGATGCGGCGGCAGATCGGCCGGCTGTAGTACGCGCCCGTGTGCCACGGCTCGAGCTCGCGCGAGCGGCTGAGCGCCCGGATCGAGGCCGCCTGCCGCGCGCCTACGAACGGCAGCGGGCAGTGCAGGAACCCCGCCCAGAGCCGGTATTCCGAGAGCGACAGGCCTGACTGATCGCCCCGGACGAACTCCGCATCGGTGCGCGCCGAGCGATCCCACACCCGATCGCCGTGGAAGCCTGTGAGCAACACGCGCCGGGCCAACAGGCTCTCGGCGCCCTTGAAATACACGTCCTCGCCTTTCGCGTCCGCCGCCACGAACGGCACTTCCGCAAAACTCGCCGCGCGCCAGCCGTGGCGGGCCACGATACTGAGCCGCACGCCGAGCACGTCCGCGATGATCTCGCCCGAGTCGGGTTCGCCCGAGGACGCGCTGCCGAACGAGATCGCCTCGGTGAGGCCGTAGGGCCGCGCCAGTGCGGCGGCGGCTGGGGAATCGTACCCGGACGAGATGGTGCCGAGCATCCGGTACGGCTCGGCGCGCGAGGAAGCTCCCATATTTTGCGCCAGGCGGCCGATGGCGGCCGCGAGGAAGCTGCGATACGTGGCGAACGTGCCGAACGGCTCCGCGCCGGCGGGTTTGGGCGTCTCGAGCAGGCGCTCGCCATCCCAGACGAGGTTGTGGTAGTAGGTGAGCCGCACGGGCCCGGCCGACGTGCGGAGCGCGGGCACATGCGGGGTCAGGCCGTTGGTGATCGACTTCAGGTCTGTGATATAGCCGGCATAGGTGGGGTCGAGGCTTCCGCCCACGCCCGCGAGGAGGCACGGCAACGAGTTCGAGAGCCAGGACGCGTCCGCGGTCTCGATCGACTGTAGCCGGTCGACCGTCGAGCCCGACGACACGAAGCACACGCGACCCTCGCGCGCTCGGGCACCCGACCCGAAGACGAGATCGGTGCGGTCGAAATCCCCATCGGCGAACGCTCCGTCCCACACTGCCTCGCAGAACCAGTCGTCGGCGATCTCGACGCGCGGCCCATGGAAGACGGCCACGGTCGTCTCGTCCCGGCGGCAGCGGGCGAGCCAGGCGAGCGGCGGCCAGTCCGCCATAGGTGTGTAGCGGAACCGCATGGGCGAGCCCACTACCGCGTCGACAGCGAAGGGGAAGGGGCGGGCGTGCGCCGCCGGCGCTCGAGCGGGACCGGCACCACGCCGCTCGCCTTCAAGAGCGCCGCCAGGCGCTCGCTCAGCGTCCGCGCCGCCCAGAGGAACTGCAGATAGGCAAAGTCGAACCGCGGGGCGACCAGCACCGCGGGCGTACGCGGTTGCGCGATGCCCCACAGCCGGCGGCGCAGCAGGTGATAGCCCCGGAAGCACCAGAAGGCGATGACATTCGCCGCCTGGTGCAGGTACACGAAGCCGGCCCGCCGCCCGTAGCGCGCCCGGACCTCGGCGAAATAGCTCGGCCGCAACGCGCGGTTGCGCGGCCACGTGTAGGTGCGCACCACCGCCTTCTTTCGTCCCGCGAACAGGGTGCCGGGGACGCCCGCCTCCTCGAGGATGCGGCGCGCGATCGGCCGGTCGTAGTTAGCCGGACCCAGGCGCCAGGGAGCCATCTCGATCGAGTCGCTCAGGACCGCGAGGTCCTGCACCCGGCGCGCGCAGAGGGCGGGCACCGCCACATTGATGAAGCCGCTCTTCAGTCGGATCTCGGACAGCATCAGCGCCGTCGTATCTCCCCGCACGATGCCCGCTTCCTGGAAACGACGCTCCCGGGGATCGCGATCCCACACTTCGTCGCCCAGAAATCCCGTGAACAAGACCGCCGGCCGCCGGCGCTCGATATGCTGGGCGAGCCCGTGGAGCGCCAGCGTCGGCGGTGCGCAGCCGGGCGCGAGAAAATACAGCTCGTCCTCGGTCACGCGCGAGCCGCGCGTATCGAGCGCGATGGTGGCGAGTCCGAGCCGCTGTGCGATCGGCGTGCCGTCGTCCTCGGCGGCGTGCCGGTCGAGCCACCGCGGGATATGCGTATTGGACCGCCGGCAGGTGAAGTATGCCTCCACGCCCAGGTCCTTCACCAGCGCCGCGACCGCCGCCGAATCGTACCCCGACGAAATGGTGGCGAACGCGCCCAGCGGGGCGCGGCGGTCCGGGCTCGTGTAGTTCGCGCGCAGGCGCTCGAGCGCCGCGCGCATGAGCTCCCGGTACCGGGCGTACGACGGCACCTCCGGCGCCGGCCGGAGCGAGCGGAACTCGACCGGTGCGTCGGCCTGCGCGGCCACCACCAGGCTCAGGTCGTAGACCTGGTAGAACGCCTTGATCTCCCCGTGCAGGACGGCGAAGTCCCGGGCGTAGCGCGCCGACCCCTGGCGGATCGCGTAGGTCTCGGTGCGATAATCGTGCTCGGGATCGAGCCGGGCACCGGTGAACGCCAGCAACAGCATCAGGCTGTTCGATACCAGGAGCTCGCGCCGCCGCTCGCAATAGAACAGGCCGTTGACGAGCGCACTCGACGGGACGAAATGGATCGCGTCGTCCACGGCGCGGATACCGCTGCCGAAGAAGTGGGCACTCTCATGAAAAGCGCCGGGCGCGAAGTCGCCGTCCCACGTGCCCTCGACCATCCACTGGTCGCGGCACTCGAGCGCCGACCCGTGATAGACCAGCAGGTCGCCGCCGTCGCGACTCATCACGGCCACCCAGGCAAGGCGCGGGAGCTGCGGCAGCTCGCGGTACCGGAACGGTTTCACGGCGCAGGGCGTGGCGGTTTGGGTGCGCGCGTGCGCACGATCTCGACCACGCGCCGCACGACCGCGTACCGCGATGGCGCCGAGAGGCCGGCGACGAACGCCAGGCCAGCGGCCAGCGTCACCGTGGTGGCGACGCCGGCGGTCCAGCCGAGCCAGCCGGCGGGCGTGACCCGGTCGGCAAACCGCAGCGCGACGGCGAACAGCGCCGCGCTCACAAGGAGCGCGCGGACCAGGCCCGGCGCCACCAGGGCGCCGTGGTCGCCGACGGAGCGACGCGCCAGCAACGGATACGACACGGTCTGCGTGAGCCGGCCCACGATCAGGCCGAGGCACAGGCCAGGCAGCCCCCACGCGCGCGTGAACACGATGGCGAACGCGATGGTCACGATCACCGCCCCCACGCTGATCACGACGCGCAGCCACGATTGCAGTGCCGCATCGATGATCTGCGCGTCGGCGCGGATGAACGCCGTCTGCGCCCCGATCAGGACGATCAACAGCTCTACCGCGCTCCCGGCGTGATGGTTCGCTCCCACCCACAGCGCCACGAACGATCGGTTCCAGAGGAGGATGGTCACGCCTACCGTGGTGACGAAGAGCCAGGTGAGTACCAGCAGCTCGCGGCGGACGAGCGTGGCGCGCTCGTGCTGGCGTTCGCCGATCAGGCCACCGAGGCCCGGCATTGCCGCCGCGACCGCGGAGCCGTGAATCGCCACCGCCGCCCGCGCCGCGTAGGAGGTGAGCACGTAGGTCGTCACGACCGTGGGTGACAAGAGTATGCCCAGGACGAGCACGTCGCTCGCGAGCAGCAGTTTGGAGACCAAGTCGCCACCCGAGAGCCAGGCGGAGAGGTTGATCATCTTGCCGACGTCCGGGCGGGTGGGTCGCGCCGCGCCGAACCATGCGACGTATCCTCTGGCCAGGGCCCAGAAACACAGACCGGACAGGCCGTAGGCGATGAGCTGCGCGCCGCCCAGGCCCACGAGGCCGAGCCCGGCGTACACGGCACCGGCCGTGAGCAGGCCGCCCGCGAGGTTGAGCGCCGCCTGGAGCTCCATGCGCTTGTAGCCGAGGTTCATGCCGTGCAGCGCGGCTTCGGGGAGCGCGCCCAACGCGCCGAGCACGCCGCCCGCAAAGAGCAAGGCGGCAGCGACGCGGACGGCCGCGCTCCACTCGGGGGCGGCACCCGTCAGGGTCGGCGCGTACCAGGCGAGCAGCCCGCTCGCGAGCGCGGCGAGCGGTAGCAACACGAGCCACACGATGAGCGCGCTGCCCATCGCGCGCTGCTGGGTCCGTGAATCGGCGGCGGTCTGGCGGTTGGCCACCACGAGGCGTAGCGCTTCCGCGGGCTGGCCGCCGACGGCGGCCACGTAGCCCGCGAGCCGGCCCAGGATCTCCCATACGCCGAACAGCGCGGCGCCCAGACGCTCCACCAGAAGCGGCGTGATCACGAGCCCGACGGCGGTCTTGACGCCGAAGTCGAGGCCGAACGCGATCACGTTGAGCGACGCGCGCCGCGTGAGCGGCAGCGCTGGGGTGGGGGCTGCGGTCGGGGGGGGAGGAGAGAGGGAGGAGGGCGCAGGCGGCGCGGGTGCGATTGCGACCGCGGGCCTAGGCATGAGACCACCGCCGGCCGGTCCAGGGCAGCTCGGCGAGCCGCCGCCCCGAATAGACCGTACCGTCGTCCCCTTCCACTTCGAGCAGCGTCACGGCGCCCCGCCCACCCCCGCAGGCTACTACCTGCCCGTTTGCCTCGCCCACGGAGCTGACCGCTGGTCCGAGCACGTCACCCGGAGCGGCACCGTGCGAGAGCGCCGCGGGAAGCAGCCCCGCGCGCCACACGGTCCAGCGCCGGCCGTCGAGCCAGCCGAAGGCACCCGGATATGGCTTGGTGAGCGCGCGAATGAAGTTGTAGACGGCACAGGCTTCCTGGTCCCACGTGATCAGGCCGTCGGCGGGCCGGCGGCGCGGCAGGACCGCGCCGTTCGATCGCGGCTGCGGGGTGCCGATGTGCTCGCCCGAAAGCAGCCGGGGGAGCGCGCGGAGGATCATGTCGCGATTCGACGCCGCGACGCGCTCGTACAGCGTGCCGCACGTGTCGTGGGGGGAGATCTGGAACTCGGTCTGGTCGATGATATCTCCCGCGTCCACGCCCTCGGCGAGCCAGATGAGCGAGTTGCCGGTGACGCGCTCGCCCCGGATCAGTGCCCAGTTGATCGGTGCGCTGCCGCGATTCTTGGGCAGGAGCGACGCGTGCGCCCCGATCATCCCGAGGCGCGCCGTCGCCAGCGTCTCGGGCGAGAGAATCTGACTCCACCCGATCACGAACACGAGGTCGAGCCCGAGGCCCTGGAGCACGGCGCGCGACTCGGGAGCGTTGATGTTGGTCACCTCGTGCAGGGGCACGCCGAACCGTCGGCAGATCGGGGCATAGTCGGCGGCGCCGGAGCGGGGCGCGGCCACCTCGGGCTTGAGTGTGAGCACGGCGGCCACGGGCGCGCCCGCCGCGAGCACGGCTTCGAGGGCGGGAATCCCTTCCATATGAAAGCCCACCCAGCCCAGCTTCATCGCCGGTAGGTCCGCGTGATGTCCAGTACCGCGTCGATCACGTCCGTCACGTCCTGATCGGAAAGCTTCGCCGAGAGCGGCAGGCTCAACATCCGGTCGAAGTTGGCGAGCGCCACCGGGAATCGGTCCGGCGTGTAGCCGTACTTGTTCCGGTAATACGGGTGCATGTGGATCGGAATGAAGTGCA
Source organism: Gemmatimonadales bacterium (assembly GCA_035943095.1). Classification (GTDB taxonomy): domain Bacteria; phylum Gemmatimonadota; class Gemmatimonadetes; order Gemmatimonadales; family GWC2-71-9; genus AG41. The sequence continues at coordinate 41,410 of DASZCN010000059.1, forward strand.
CCGACGTCCCGATGTTGCGCGCGGTGAGCTCGTCGATGAAGCGGTCGCGCGTGATGCGCAGCGCGGCGGGCACGAGGCGCAGGACGTACAGGTGCCACGCGTGCTCCACGTCGGCGCGCTCGGTGGGCAGCTCGAGCGCACTGTCTTCCTGGAAGGCCTCGGTATAGGCCCGCACCACCTCGCGGCGCCGCTCCTGGAACGCCGCCAGCTTGCGCAGCTGGCACAGCCCGAGTGCCGCCTGGATGTCGGTCATGTTGTACTTGAATCCCGGGGCCAGCACGTCGTATCGCCACGTGCCGCCCTTGCCATAGCGCTTCCACGCGTCGCGACTCATGCCGTGCAGGCTCAGCACGCGCGCCTGCTCGAGGAAATCGGGCGCCCCCGTGAGCATCCCGCCCTCGGCCGTGGTCATATTCTTGGTGGCGTAGAAGCTGAACGACACCGGGTTCTGGCCCGAGCCGATCCAGCGGCCCTTGTAGCGGGCGGGCAGCGCGTGGGCGGCGTCCTCGATGACCGTCGCGCTCACGCCGCGCGCCACGTCGTGGATCGCGTCCAGGTCCACGGGGTGGCCCGCATAGTGGACCGGGAGGATGGCCCGCGTGCGCGGCGTGACGGCGGACAGGACGGCGGCGGCGTCGATGTTCAGCGTGTCGGGCTCGACGTCCACCAGAACCGGGCGGGCCCCGACGTGCTCGATCACGTTGACGGAGGCCGTGAACGTGAGCGGCGTGGTGATGACCTCGTCGCCCGGGCCCACGCCGAGCGTCGCCAGGGCGGTGTGCAGCCCGGCGGTGCAGGAGTTCAGCGCCAGCGCGCCCGGCGCCTCGAGGTACGCGGCGAACTCGGTCTCGAACCGCTTGGTCTTCGGGCCGGTGGTGATCCAGTCCGAGCGCAGCGTATCGACGACTTCCTGGATCTCTTCTTCCCCGATGACGGGCGGGGCGAAGGGCAGGAACTCCGTCCGACGGGCGGGAGCGCGGGCGATGGACACAGGCGCGCCGGAACCGATCAGGCGGTGGCGGACTTCGGGAGCCCTTCCGCGCCCGACGGGTGCGCGTAGGCCGGCCGCAGCGGTGCACGCGGCTCGGGCGTCGCGCGCGGCATCCGAACGGGGAGTGGCGCCGGGAGGGGGGCGGCGGCGAGGGGGGCGACCGACACGACGGCGGGCCGCTCCCCGGTCTGCCAGGGGACGTATTCCGGAACGATGGCGCAGATCGCCGCGATGAGCTGCTCGCGCGTCCCGTGGACGAGCGCCGTCCGGAGCTGCTCCAACCCGCGCTCCACCGCGTCGCCGTCCGCCCCGTTGCGCTCGATGATGCGCACCTTCTCGGTGGACGTCGCGACGCTCCCCTCGCTGCACGCCACCAGCTCCTCGGCGAGCTTTTCTCCCGGGCGCAGGCCGCTGAAGGCGATCTGGATGTCGCGGTACGGCTCGAGCCCGGACAGGCGGATGAGATGCTCCGCCAGCTCGAGGATGCGGACCGGCTGGCCCATCTCGAGGATCGAGATGCGGCGCGCCGCCTCCGGCAGCGCCGCCGCCTGCAGCACCAGCTGCACCGATTCCGGAATCGTCATGAAGTAGCGGGTCACCTCGGGGTGCGTGACCTTCACCGGCCCGCCCGCCGAGATCTGCCGCTGGAACAGGGGCACCACGCTGCCGTCCGACCCCAGCACGTTGCCGAAGCGCACCGCGCGAAAGTCCGTCGCGGCGGCGCACAGTGCCGGCAGCTCAAGCACGATCCGCTCGGCGATCCGCTTGGTCGCGCCCAGCACACTCGTGGGGTTCACGGCCTTGTCCGTCGAGATGAGCACGAACTTCTCGACACCGTGCCGCGCCGCGCATTCCGCCACGCGCAGCGTGCCGAACACGTTGTTCCAGACCGCCTCCGTCACGTTGCTCTCGAGCATGGGCACGTGCTTGTAAGCGGCGGCGTGGAACACGTAGTTCGGCTGGTACGCCTGGAAGACCTCCTCGAGGCGCAGCGGATTGGTGATGCTGCCGATGAACGCCACCACCTCGACCTCGGGATGAGCCTTGGCCACCTCGAGCTGCGTGAAGTACAGCGCGTTCTCGGCCCGCTCGAGGAGCACCAGCCGGGCCGGCCCGTAGGAGGCGATCTGGCGGGCCAGCTCCGAGCCGATCGAGCCCGCGCCACCGGTGACGAGGATGGACTTCCCCGCCAGGTCGCGCTTGATCTCCTCGAGATTGAGCTGCACCGGGTCGCGCCCCAGCAGATCCTCGATCGCTACGTCGCGCAGCTGGCCGATGGTGGCGCGCTTGTTCAACAGGTCGTCGATGGACGGGATGATCTTGAACTCGACGCTGGTCTCGCGGCAGCGCTCCACGATGCGGCGGGTCTGGGCTCCGGTCACGCCACGGATGGCGATCACCAGCAGCTCGATGTCGTGCTTCTGGCACAGCTCCTTCATTTTGCCGGTGTGGCCCAGCACGGGGACGCCGTGCAGCGTGCGGCCATGCGTCTCCGGCTTGTCGTCGATGAAGCCGACCACGTTCATCCCGGCGCGGGGGTCGTGCAGCGCCTGCCGCAGCAGCTGCTCGCCCGCCTCACCGGCGCCGATGATGAACGTGCGCCGCCCGTCGTCCAGGCGGGCCCGGGCCATCTGGTTTTCCCGCAGCGCGCGCGCCGCGAAGCGGATGCCGCCCGAGAAGAAGATCATCGCGACCCAGTCGAGGATGAACACCGAGCGCGGCATCCCGCGCGACAGGCCGAGCGCCGGTAGCGCCACGGCGAACAGCGCGGAGGAGAGCGAGACGGCGAGTCCCAGGTCGAGCATGTCCCGCAGCCCCACGTGCTTCCAGTAGCCGCGGTGCAAGCCGAACGCCTGGAACACCACCAGCCGGATCGCCAGGAGCCACCACACCGTGGCCTGGAAGTGGACGAACTCGCCGGGCGGGATCCGGAAGTCGAACCGCAACCCGAACGCCGTCAGGTACGCGAGCGGGATGAGGGCGACGTGTACCAGGAGGATCAGCGTACGACGGTACAGCAGTGGTCGCGAGGGCAGGCGCAATTGCATACGAGCGCAGCAAGCAGGTCTCGTGCGCCCCGGTCACACCGGCCCAGGCCTCAAGTGCGGCAACGGGTTACGGGCACTTCGGGCACGCGCAACACGCACGCCTTGATACGATCCCGTTACAACTCCGATGAGGAAGTGCGACAAGCGAGCGCGCCCGAAACGGACGCGCCGTGGGTCAACGGACGCGGACGGGAGCGGCGGGGGTGGGGGGGGGCGTGAGCGCGGGCGTGTGGGCCGGCAGCTCGAGCTCGAAGAAGAAGCGCGTGCCCCACCCGGGACGCGTTTCGAGTCGCAAGTCCGAGCCCTGCGCCTCGACGAGCTTGCGGCAGATGGCGAGCCCGAGGCCGGTACCGGAGAAGCAGTAGCCCGCGCGGCCGGGCGCGCGCCGGAACGGCTGGAACAGGCTCGACAGCGCCTCGGGGTTGACGCCCGGCCCGGTGTCCTGCACCGCGAATACGACGCGGCCGTCGGGCCGGTCCTCGCAGGCGATCTCGACGAAGCCCTGCTCCGTGAACTTGATCGAGTTGGTCGTGAGGTTGAGCAGCACACGCGACAGTGCGACCGGGTGGCCGAGCCGGCGGTCCACCTCGGGTCCGCGGAATCGCAACGAGAGTCCCTTCTCCTCGGCGAGCGGCCGGACGATCCCCTGGACCGACTCGAACAGCTCCGTGATGGAGAAGGGGATCACTTCCTGGTCGGCGAGCTCCTCTCCGCCCCGGGCCAGCTCGATCGCGTCGCTCACGACCGTCGAGAGCCCGAGCGCGGCGCTGTAAATCAGCCCGAGCTGGCGGCTCTGGATGGGATTGACGTCGCCGCTTTGCCCGCGCTGCAGCGTCTCGGCGAGGAACAGGATGGAGGTCAGCGGCGAGCGCAGGTCGTGGATCACCTCGACCAGGAGCTCGAGCCCCTGCACGCCGTTCAGGACGGCCTCGAACTGGTGCGCCTCGGTGCGATCGATCGCTTTCCGTACCTGTTCGAGCGCGTTCAGCGTCCCGAGGATCGCCGACGGCTGGGCGGGGACGGGCGATTCGGACCAGGCGCGCAGCAATTCCGACTGCAGCATTTCGACCAGGTGATTGCCGAGCCCCGCGGCGGGGCGGGGGAGGAGCTGCGTGACGTAGCCGGGCCGCTGCTGGTCGAGGGCGAGCGCCAGCGCCGCGAGCAGTCCCGCCACCACGTCGTGATCGTGTCCCGAGGGCGGCGCGCCGGACGCGGTGGCTTCGTCGCTCCAGCGGCGCGCGACGCGCCGTGTGGCGGCCGTGATGATGGCCGACGACACCCCCGCGAGCGGCGCATCGGAGTGGTGGGGAACGTGCGGGGGAGGGGGGGCCCCCCCCGGTGGGCCGCCGCCGGACTCCGGTCGCGAGCCGCGTCCGGGACTGTTTCTCACTCGTCCTCGGAGCCGTTCAGGAGGTTCCGCTGCAATCCGTGACGCTCCATGAGCCGGTAGAAGGTGGTGCGGTCGACCTTGGCCATGCGCGCCGCCTTGGACAGGTTCCCGCCGGCTCGCAGCACGACGCGCGTCAGATAGCGGCGGTCGAATTTCGCGAGCAGCCGGTCGCGTGCCTCGTAGTAGCTCTCGTTCGGATCGACGTCCTCGGCCAGCGCGCCCAACTCGGGGTCGGTGCCGTGATCGCTGATGAACGGGATGTGCTCGGGCTGCACGTCGGCGCCCGGCTCGAGCAGCACCACCGCGTGCTCGATCACATTTTGCAGCTCGCGCACGTTGCCGGGCCAGGAATGCGCGCGCAGCGCCCAGATCGCCGCCTTCGACAGTTTGGGCTGCGGCCCGTCGCGATGCCGGCTCCAGTAATACGCGAGGAAATGCTCGGCCAGGAGCGGGATGTCGTCCACGCGCTCGCGCAGCGGCGGCACCGGGATCGGCACGACGCGGAGCCGATAGTACAGGTCCTCGCGCAGCGCCCCGGACGAGACCGCCTCTTCGGGGTCGCGGTTCGTGGCGGCGATGAAGCGCACGTTGACGACCGCGTCCGTTGTCTCGCTGCCCACGCGCCGCACCACGCCGTCCTGGATCACGCGCAGCAGCTTGGCCTGAATCGGCTTCGACATCTCGATCAACTCGTCCAGGAACATCGTGCCGCCGTTCGCGGTCTCGAGCAGGCCCGGCTTGTCGCGCACCGCGCCGGTGAACGCGCCCTTGCAATGGCCGAACATCTCGGACTCGAGCAGCATTTCCGGCAACGCGGCGCAGTTCACCGCCACGAGCGGCCGGCTCGAGCGCCGGCTGTTGTAGTGGATGAACTGCGCGATCAGCTCCTTGCCGCTGCCGCTCTCGCCGGTGATGAACACCGACGCGTCGGTCGCGGCCACCTTGCGCGCGAGCGCGATCGTCTCGCGGTACTTGGGCGCCGTCCCGAGCACCGTGACGCGATCGTCCAGGTCGGACGGCCCGGCGGTGCCGCGCTGCTCGCGTTGCGTCCGGCTCTCGCGCGCCACCGACACCGCGTGCGCCGCGCGACCCACGAGGATCTGCAGCTGGCTCCCGGTGAACGGCTTCGGCAGGTAGTCCCACGCGCCGGCGCGCAACACCTCGAGGCTGGTCTCGACGCTCGGCTTCCCGGTGATGATGATCGCGATCGTCTCGGGGTTGGCGTTGAGCGCGGCCGCGAGCAGCTCCACGCCGGGCACCGGCGTCATGTAGAGATCGAGCAGAACGATGTCGAACAGGCGGCGCTGCAGCAGATCGAGCGCCTCGTCGCCCTTGCCGGTGACCGTGACGTTGTAGCCCTCGACGCCGAGCACGCTGGCGCAGCTCTCGCGCAAGGTGCGCTCGTCATCGGCGACGAGGATATGGATGCTGGGCTTGGTGGCCGGCTCGACCGGGAGAAGTTGTGACACGCTCCGTCCGGCGGCGGGCGATCCGGATCGCGGCGTCGCCATCTGGTCCGACGATTTGGCCATCGAGCTCCCGACCTGGTTCGGGCGTGCCAGTCTGTCATGCCATGAGCCGTACAGCCCATGGCCTGTCGTCCCCGACAACGACGTGCGCAAAGATAGCACCCGCAGGCGCCCTGCGTGAGGGCCGCTCGAGTGACGCGCCGGCGCAACGCGTCATTGTGGCGAAACGTGGGGCGAGCCACCTTCACAATCGGACACCAGTTTTGTCGCACGCCCCTTACAAGCCCGGGCGCCGTCGCGCCGCGGG
>DASZCN010000060.1:0-72704 GCA_035943095.1 Gemmatimonadales bacterium
GAGGACGATTGGGATACGGTCCTGAACACCAACTTGAAGGGCGCGTTCCTCGTCACCAAGCACGCCGCCCGCGGGATGATCAAGCGTCGCTGGGGCCGCATCATCAACATCACGAGCGTGGTGGGCCTCTCGGGTAACAAGGGACAGGCGAATTACACGGCGTCGAAAGCCGGGCTGATCGGATTCACGAAGTCCGTTTCAAAAGAGCTCGCCTCGCGCAACGTCCTGGTGAACGCGGTCGCCCCCGGATTCATCGACACCGAGCTGACCCGCAAACTCACTGCGGCGGCGCGGGAAACCCTGCTGCAGGCGATTCCGCTGGGGCGGCTGGGGGAGGGGGCGGATGTGGCCGGCGCCGTGGTCTTTCTCGCCTCCGAGTTCGCGAGCTACATTACGGGACAGGTGCTGGTGGTCGACGGCGGAATGGTACTGTGATCCTTTTCCCACACCTCCATTGAGGACACCCATGGCAATGGACATGAAGCAGCTCGAAGAGAAGGTCAAAGACATCATCGTCGAGGAGCTGGGGGTCGAGCGCGACAAGCTCACGTCCGGGGCGAGCTTCATGGAGGACCTGGGGGCGGACAGCCTCGACACCGTGGAGCTGGTCATGGCCTTCGAGAAGGAATTCGACATCGACATCCCCGACGAGGAGGCCGAGAAGCTGCGGACCGTGGGACAGGCGCTCCAGTACCTCCACGACAAGATGGGGAAATAGCGGATGACGCGCCGGGTCGCGATCACGGGACTCGGGTTCGTGACGCCCTTGGGGACCGACGTGGCCAGCACGTGGGACGGCCTGGTGGCGGGCCGCTCGGGGGCCGGACCGATCACGCGGTTCGACCCCGTCCAAAGCCCGGTGAAGTTCGCCTGCGAGGTGAAGGGATTCGACCCGGCGCGTTTCCTCGACAAAAAGGAGATCCGCCGCTACGACCTGTTCGCGCAGTTCGCGCTCGGCGCGGCGGAGCAGGCCGTGACCGACGCCTGTTTGACGAACAACTGGGACAAGGTGAACCTGAAGCGCGTAGGCGCCATCGTGGGGACCGGGACCGGGGGGCTCCAGACGTTCGAGGAGAACTGCCGCGCGCTCGTCGAGAAGGGCCCCAGCCGCGTGTCGCCATTCTTCGTCCCGATGTACATGCCCAACGTCGCCGCCGCCCTCATCTCCATGCGATACCGGGTGCAGGGACCCAACTACGCGACCGTCTCCGCGTGCGCGTCATCCGCGCACAGCGTGAGTGACGCGGTCGCGATCATCCGCAACGACCAGGCCGACATCATGATCGCCGGCGGTGCCGAGGCGGCGATCACGCCCCTCGCGGTGGCGAGCTTCGCCAACATGAAGGCGCTCTCCGAGCGCAACGACAGTCCCGAGACCGCCAGCCGGCCGTTCGACAAGGACCGCGACGGCTTCGTGATGGGCGACGGCGCCGCGGTGCTGATCCTCGAAGAGTGGGAGCACGCCCGCCGGCGCGGTGCGAAGATTTACGCCGAAGTCGCGGGCTGCGGCATGACCGCCGACGCGTATCATATCACGGCGCCCGCGCCGGACGGCTCCGGCGCGCAGGAGGCGATGCGCCTCGCCATGCAGGACGGCGAGATCCCGCCGGAGCAGGTCGGCTACATCAACGCCCACGGGACATCGACGCCGCACGGCGACGCGGCCGAGACCGCCGCCGTGAAGACCGTCTTCGGTGACCGCGCGCGCAAACTCGTGTTCGGCTCCACGAAGTCGATGACCGGGCACCTGCTCGGCGCGGCCGGCGCGCTCGAGGCCGGGATCTGCGCGCTCGTCGTCCAAACCGGCGTCATTCCCCCCACCATCAACCAGTTCACCACCGACCCGGCCTGTGACCTCGACTCGGCGCCGAACAAGGCCGTGAAGCGTCACGTGGACGTGGCGCTCTCGAACTCCTTCGGGTTCGGCGGGCATAACGTGACGCTCGCCATCCGGCGGGCGGCGTGATGGATGCGAATCTCGACCGGATCGCGGAAAAAGTCGCGCGCGACGAGCGTCTCACCCGTGACGACGCGCTCGCGCTCTTCCAATCCAACGACCTGCTCACGATCGGACGCCTCGCCGATCAGGTGAACCGGCGCCGCAATGGCGACCGGGTGTTCTTCGCGGCGAATCAGCACATCAACCCGACCAACGTCTGCGTCCTGCGGAACACCTGCGTGTTCTGCTCCTTCGCCCGTATGCCGCAAGAGGACGGCGCGTACACGCGCAGCCTGGACGAGGTGTTCGCCGAGGCCGACGCCGCGCGCGATAACCCCACGCGTGAGTTTCATATCGTGGGCGGCCTCCACCCGAAGCTCCGGCTCGCGTACTACCTGGACATAGTCCGTGGCCTGCGGGAGCGCCATCCCGGCGTCCACATCAAGGCCCTCACCGCCGTCGAGGTCGCCCACCTCGCGCGTCTGGAAAAGGCGAGCGTCCGAGACGTGTTGACCGCGATGAAGGACGCCGGCGTGACGAGCCTCCCGGGTGGCGGGGCGGAGGTGTTCAGTCCGGCGGCGCGGGCCACGATCGCCGACAAGAAACTCTCCGGCGACGAATGGCTCGCGGTGCACCGCGAGGCGCACCGGCTCGGCCTCCCCTCCAACTGCACGATGCTGTACGGCCACGTGGAGACCATGGCCGACCGCGTGGACCATCTGCTGGCACTCCGCGCCCTCCAGGACGACACTGGTGGGTTCCTCACGTACATCCCGCTCGCCTATCACCCCGACCACAACGAGCTCGGTGAAGCGCTCGGGCGCACCGGCACCGCGACGTCCGGCTTCGACGACCTGAAGAACATCGCCATCGGCCGCCTGGTGCTGGACAACGTCCCGCACGTCAAGACGCACTGGCCCATGGTGACGCCGTTCATCTCACAGGTGGCGCTCACGTTCGGGTGCGACGACCTCGAGGGGACCGTGGTGTTCGAGCGCGTCTACCATGAGGCGGGCGCAGCGACGCCAATGTGGCTCTCGTACGATCAGATCGTGACCCTGATCCGCGGGGCAGGGAAGGAGCCGGTCGAGCGCGACTCCTTGTATCAGGCGGTGCGCACGTTCGAGGACTGGGTGGCGGGCGCGGTCCCGCGGGCCACGCCCTCGGGCCCGGAAGGGGAAACGTTTCATATCTCCCATCGTCCTCGGGCTCAGGCTAAGGCGCGGCGTGCGCTCCCGGTGTTGTCTGCGGTGGATGGAGCAGAATGACATGAGGCTCGGTCGGATCGGCTACATCAATTGCGCGCCGGTGTACGGCGCGATCGACCGGGGGATCGTGCGTGCTCCGGGCGAGCTCGTGACGGGCACGCCCGCCGAGCTCAATGATCTCCTGATCGCGGGTGAACTGGAGGTCAGCGTGATCAGCGCGGTGGAGTACGCGCGCCACGCCCGCGATCTCGTGCTGGTGCCCGACATCGCCATCTCGTGCGACGGGGCCGTCCGCAGCGTTGCGCTCTTCAGTCGGCGACCGGTCGGCCACCTGGACGGACGGACCGTACTCCTTTCGGCATCATCGCGAACGTCCGTCGCGTTGCTCGACCTGTTATGCCGGGATGTCTGGAAGGTCAAGCCCAGGTTCGCCGAGGCCCGCGCCGAAGTACAGGATTTGGGAGCGCTGGGCGCGCTGCCACACGAAGCCGTCCTCGTCATCGGCGACGCGGCGCTGACGCTCGCCGCCCGCGGAACCTACCCGTATCGATACGACCTCGGGGCGGAGTGGAAGGCGTGGACCGGCTTGCCGTTCGTGTTTGCGGTCTGGGCCGCGGGACGCGCGGCCGCATCTGCTTCTACTACTTTAGCCCGCGAGGCGCTGCTGGCATCGCGTGCCTGGGGTCTCGGTCACATCGACCAGCTGGCCGCCGACGCCGCACACGCCACGGGCGTGCCTCTCGACGCGTGCCGAGAGTACCTCGGGGGCCTCGATTACGCGCTCACGTACAAGCATCTCGCCGGGTTGACTGATTTCTTCCGCCGCCTCGCGGCGAACGGAATCGTGCCCGACGGGTCACTTCAGTTCCTGCAGGTGGCCTGACGATGGTCGATCGATCGAGCCCCGAGTTCCAATCCTTCGTGGAGCTGTACGAGCGCGCGTCGCTGCTCGAGCTGGGGGGCCTGGCCGATGACGCGCGCTGGCGCCTCCACCCCGAGAACGTCGTCACCTACATCATCGACCGCAACATCAATTACACCAACGTCTGCGTCGCGGACTGCAAGTTCTGCGCGTTCTACCGTCGGCCGAAACACGCCGAGGGCTACGTGCTCTCGTTCGAGCAGATCGGCCGCAAGATCGACGAGCTCAAGGCGCTCGGGGGTGTCCAGATCCTCATGCAGGGCGGGCACAATCCGTACATCCCGTTCCAGTGGTACCTGGACCTGATGCGCTACATCAAACGGCACCACCCGATCCACATTCACGGGTTCTCACCCTCGGAGGTCGATTTCTTCGCGGGACGCTTCGGCATGTCGATCGAGGAGGTGATCCGCGAGCTGGTGGCTGCTGGGCTCGATTCGATCCCGGGCGGGGGCGGCGAAATCCTGGTCCAGGAGATCCGCGATCGCGTCGCCAGGAAGAAAGCCGGCGCCGACCGGTGGCTCGAGGTGATGGAGACCGCGCACCGGCTGGGGCTCAAGACCTCGGTGACCATGATGTACGGTCTGGGTGAGACGCTGGCCGACCGGATCGAGCACCTGTTTCGCGTCCGGGAGGTCCAGGCGCGCACGGGCGGCTTTACCGCATTCATCTGCTGGCCGCTGCAGCCGGAGCACACCGAGCTCGAGCACCTCGAGAAGACCGACGCCGTGACCTACCTCCGGACCCAGGCCATCGCCCGCGTCGTGCTCGACAACGTGCCCAACATCCAGGCATCGTGGGTCACCATGGGACCCAAGGTCGGCCAGGTGGCGCTCCGCTTCGGCGCCAACGACTTCGGCTCGCTCATGATGGAGGAGAACGTCGTATCGGCCGCGGGCACCACGTGGCGAATGACCCTGCCCGAGATGCAGCGGCTCATTGCCGACGCCGGCTACACGGCGCGGAAGCGCCGCCAGGACTACAGCGTGATCGACGAGGCGGCCTGAGATGGCCGACGTGCTCGTCCTGGTCGGCTCCGAGAGCGACAAGCCGCGCATCGAGCCTGCCTTCGAGATCCTCAACAAGGCGGGCGTTTCGTATGAGTTCCACGTTTCGTCGGCCCACCGCCAGCCCGAGCAGACGACAAAGCTGGTGTCCGGTGCCCGGGGGCAGGGGTTCAAGGTGATCATCGCCGGAGCGGGGCTATCGGCCGCGCTCCCCGGATTTGCCGCGTCGCTCACTGATCTGCCGGTGATCGGGGTGCCGTTCGCGGTCGGGCCCCTGAACGGCCTCGACGCGCTGCTCGCCACGGCGCAGGTCCCGGGCGGCGTGCCGGTGGCCTGCGTCGGCATCGACAACGCCAAGAACGCCGCCCACCTCGCGGTCCGAATCCTCAAGGTCTGAGATGCGGGTCGGAATCGGATACGACTCGCACCGATTCGCCGACCGCCGGAAGCTGATCCTCGGCGGCGTGACGGTCCCGCATCTCCAGGGATTGACCGGGCACTCCGATGCCGACGTCGTGGCCCACGCCCTCACCGATGCTATACTCGGCGCCGCCGGCTTGGGCGATATCGGCACGATGTTTCCCCCGACCGACCCCCAGTGGCGTGATGCGAACTCGATCGAGCTGCTCAAGCAAGCCTACCAGCGCGTCGCGGAATCCGGGCTCACCTTCGTGAGCGCAGACATCACCGTGATTCTCGAACGACCCAGGCTCGGGCCCTACATCGACGCCATGCGCGAGAAGCTTGCCGCCGCCCTCGCGGCCGGCGTGTCCGCCGTGTCCGTGAAAGCGAAGACGAACGAGGGGATGGGGTGGATCGGCCGGGGCGAGGGCGTCGCGGTAATCGCCGTGGCGTTGCTCGACGGGCGTCCCTGAGGGACTTCCTGGCGTACCTCGAGGGCCTGCCTCCCGGGCCGCTGTACGGGCTCATCATCGTCCTTGCGGCGGTCGAGAATGTCGTACCGCCTGTCCCCGCCGACACCGCCGTGGCGCTCGGTGCGCTGCTCGCCGGGCGTGGGGTCCTGGACGCCTGGACCGTGTTCGCCGTCACCTGGGGCGCGAATTTCACTTCCGCGTCGGCCGTGTACTGGCTGGCCCGTCGGTACGGAGCGCCGTTCTTTCGGGGACGCACGGGCCGGAGGCTGCTTCCCGAGTCAGTCCTGGCACATCTCGAGGCGGAGTACCGGCGGCACGGGGCGTACGGCATCTTTCTCTCGCGCCTGCTCCCTGTCTGGCGCGCGGTGGTGCCGCCGTTCGCGGGGGTCGCCGGCCTCTCCGCCCCCCAGGCACTCATCCCGCTCGCCTTGGCATCGGCGCTCTGGTACGGCGCGCTGACGTTCTTCGTGGCGACGCTGGGCACCAACCTCGATGCCGTCGTCAAAGCGCTAGGTCGGGTGAACGGGGTCCTTGGCGCCGTCGCCGTCCTGGCGCTCATATTTGGCGTGTTGTTCGTACGGCGTCGCCTCAAGCGCTAACGCGGGCGGATGATGAGCCAAGCTGGCACCGACACCTCGGGCGTGCGAGTCTTCCCGCCGTTCATCTACGCGGGCCTGTTCGCGGTCGGGTACGCGGTGCACCGGTTCGTGCCCTTGCACCTGTGGCCGGGCAGCCCGCCGCCCGCCGCACGTGCTGCCGCCTGGATTCTGTTCGTCGTATCGCTGGGCCTGTCGGGGAGCGCGGTGTTTCTGTTCCGTCGGGCGGGTACGACGCCGAACCCCATGCAGCCCACCACCGCGATCGTCATGCACGGACCTTTCCGGTTCACCCGGAACCCCATGTACGTGAGCCTCGTCGCTTTGTACGTCAGCGTCACGCTCTTCGTGAATTCGGTGTGGCCGTTCGTGCTTCTTCCGGTGGTGGTCGTGCTGATCCAGCGGCAGGTGATCGTCCGTGAGGAAGCGTATCTCGAGGCGAAGTTCGGCGAGGAGTACCGGGCGTACAAGGCCCGGGTGCGACGATGGATCTGACGGACGTGCCATTCCGCGTCGAGCAATTCGGGGACTATCTCGCCCTCGAGTCGGGCAGCAGCACGCACACGGTGAGCAATTATCTCCGCGATGTCCGGCGGCTCGCGGACTACGCGGCCGCGCAGGGCGCGCGCAGCCCCGAGGATGTGACGAGCGCCCAGCTGCGGGAGTTCGTCTACGCGCTCAAGGACTTGGGGCTCGCCCCGGCGACCATCCGGCGCCAAATCTCCGCGGTTCGCACCTACTATCGCTTCCTGGTGGGCGAGGGGCATGCCGCTCGGGACCCGAGCGAGCGCCTGGAGTCGCCGCGCCAATGGCGCCGGCTGCCGACCGTGCTGTCCGTCCCGGAGATCGAGCGCCTGCTCGCCGCCCCGAACACCGACGAGCCGCTCGCCATCCGCGACCGCGCCCTGCTGGAGTTCGCCTACGCCACGGGCGCACGCGTGAGCGAGCTTGTGGGGCTCGGAGTACAAGACGTGTTCTACGAAGAAGGCCTCACTCGGATTTTCGGAAAGGGATCGAAGGAGCGCGTGGTCCCCGTCGGCCGCCGGGCGCTCGGCGCCGTCGCCCTGTACACGCGCGAGATCCGGCCGCGGTTCGACCACGGACGGGGACGCGGCAAAGTCTTCCTCAATGCACGTGGTACGCCGCTCTCACGGGTGGGTGCGTGGGGCATTATCCGCCGCTCGGCGCGGCTCGCCGGCATCGCCAAGCGCGTCACCCCGCACACCCTGCGCCACACATTCGCGACCCACCTGCTCGAGGGGGGCGCCGACCTCCGCGCCGTGCAGGAAATGCTCGGCCACGCCGATCTCGCCACGACGCAGCTCTACACGCATGTCGACCGAGAATATCTCCGAACCGTGCACAAGACCTTCCATCCCCGCGGCTGACATGTCCCGAGCGTTCGTCAAGGAGGACGCGGGCGGCGGGGCGCCCAAACGGAATTACGGATTGCCCGACCGCGAGGATCCGGGTTTCGACGCTGCCGCCGCGGCCGCGCTGCTCGAGGCGGCGCGCGTCGGCGAAACGGCCAGTGCGGAGCAGGCGACTGGTTATTACTGGGGAGAACCGAAGCTGCGCCCCCACGTACAGCGCATTCTCGCGCGCGCCCGCTCGGAACACGACGAACGCTTGGAGCAGCTGGCCGAGCGATTCTTGAGTTAGGGCGAACGGGCGCATGCCCGAGCTGCCGGACATCCTCCTATACCAGCGCGCCCTCGCCTCCCGGATCGTTGGGCAACCGCTCGAGCGTCTGCGCATCGCGAGCCCCTTCCTGCTTCGGACCGCCGACCCACCGGTCCCGGCCCTCACCGGTCGGAGGGTCCGGGAGATCCGGCGTCTCGGTAAACGCATCGTCTTCGCGTTCGATGACGACTACTTCGCGGTGCTCCACCTCATGATCGCCGGCCGCCTCCACTGGAAGTCCTCAGGCGCACGCATTCACGGTCGATCCGGGCTCGCCGCGTGGGACTTCCCCAATGGGAGCCTGCTGCTGACGGAGGCCGGGACCAAACACCGCGCCTCCCTTCACGTCCTGCGCGGCGCCGCGGCGCTCGCCGTTCACGATCCGGGTGGTCTGGACGTGTTCCGCGCGACGCCGGAGCAGTTCCGCTCCGCCTTGACCCGTGAGTCCCACACGCTGAAGCGCACGCTCACGGATCCGAAGGTGCTCGACGGCATCGGAAACGCGTACTCGGATGAAATCCTGCACGCCGCGCACTTGTCCCCGCTTCGACTCACGTCGCAGCTCACGCAGGAAGAGACCGATCGGTTGTTTCGGGCCACGAAGCAAACGCTCACGCACTGGATCGAGCGCCTCGAGACCGATAATGGGAACGGCTTCCCCGAGAAGGTGACGGCGTTCCGGGAGGGAATGGCCGTGCACGGTCGGTATCGTCAACCGTGCCCGGTCTGCGGATCGCCGATCCAGCGGATCCGCTACGCCGAGAACGAGGTCAACTATTGCGTCACGTGCCAGACGGGTGGCCGCGTGCTGGCGGACCGTTCCCTGTCCCGCTTATTGAAGGAAGACTGGCCCCGATCGCTCGACGAGTGGGAAGAGCGCGTCGGGCGCTAGCTATATCTTTGCTGCATGGCGAGCCAACCGGTCCGGTTCGAACGGATATTTCACGTGGCAGCAGCAGACATCGATGAGCTGGGCCACGTGAACAATGTCGTGTACCTCCGCTGGGTCCAGGACGTCGCCGCGGCGCATTGGGAGTCCGCCACGACGCCGGCGGAACGAGCCGGGGTCGGGTGGGTGGTGTTGCGACACGAAATCGACTACAAGCACCCCGCTAGGCCCGGCGATGACGTCATCGCCCGCACCTGGGTGGGACCTCCGGCCGCCGCGACGTTCGAGCGGCATACCGAGATCTCGCGCGCGGCCGACCGGCGGGTGCTCGCCCAGGCCCGATCGCTCTGGTGTCCCGTGAACCCCAAGACGGGCCGGGTGCAGCGCATCGACCCCGCGCTGCACGACCGGTTCTACATCTCGTGAGGCCTCGTCTCGTCGTAGCGGCGTGCGTGTTTCTGGTCCCGGTCGCGGCGCTCATCTTCGTGCTGCACCCGGTCTGTGTCCCGCTCACCGCCGAGGACCTGAAGACGTTCAACGTCCCGATCGAGCAGCGCACCGACCGCGATTTCTATCTGAAAGTCTTCCAGAAACGGGACGGCCAGTGGTATCAGTGCAAGACGTGGATCTCGCGATTCGTTTTCTTCTGACTAGGTTTCCCGCATGCTGTTCGTCCTGGATAATTACGACTCGTTCACGTACAACCTCGTCCAGCTGTTCGGCGAGCTCGGTGCCGAACCGGTCGTGTATCGCAATGATGCGCTCACCGTCGACCAGGTGATCGCCCTGAAGCCGACGGCCGCGGTGCTGTCGCCGGGTCCGGGGACCCCCGGCCAGGCCGGGATCCTGGTCCCCCTCGTGAAGGCCCTCGCAGGGAAGGTGCCCATTCTGGGCGTCTGCCTGGGCCATCAGGCGATCGGTGAGGCGTTCGGCGGACGGGTGGTGCGGGCGGAGCGGTTGATGCACGGCAAGACGTGCGAGGTGGTCCACGAGGACGACGAGCTGTTCGAGGGTGTTCCGAGCCCGGTCACCGGGATGCGCTACCACTCCCTCGTTGTCGAGCCGAAATCCTTGCCCAAGGATCTCGTGATCACCGCCTGGAGCGCAGACCGGCCGAAGGACGCGGAGATCATGGCGATGAAGCACCGTCGGCACGCGCTGTACGGCGTCCAGTTCCACCCCGAGTCCATAGGGACCGAGCACGGCAAGCGCCTGCTCGAGAACTTTCTGAGGGTGGCGCACGCGACGGTGTAGCGGACTTAACGCTCGTCACCACCGCCGCTTAGTATCAGGACTAGACGCCACGGCACGGATTTTGTATGTTCCCCCGTGCCCGTCCTTGGCGTGATTCCTGCGCGGCTGGGCTCCAGCCGGCTCCCTCGCAAGCCACTCTTGCCGCTGGCAGGCGAACCCCTCGTCCTCTGGGTCGTCCGGCGAGTCGCCGAAGCTCGGGTGTGCGACCGTCTCGTGGTCGCGACCGACGCGTCCGAAATCGTCAGTGTGGTGGAGCGCGCCGGGTACGAAGCGGTTCTGACCTCCCCCGCCCATCAATCAGGGACCGAGCGGGTTGCAGAAGTCGTTGTCAATAAAACATTTAGTGCATTCGATGTGATCTTGAACGTGCAGGGCGACGAGCCCCTCGTGGCGCCCGACGCGCTGCACGGCGCCGTGGCGCGCGTGCGCGGCGGCGATCCGATCGGGACGGCGGCGGGCGACCTGGACCGCTCGCTCGCGACCGACCCGAGTCGCGTGAAAGTCGTGGTCGACACGCGCGGCAGGGCCATCTACTTCTCGCGGGCGCCGATCCCGTTCGATCGCGACGACGCGGGTGATGTGCGGTACCACCAGCACGTGGGCGTGTACGCATACACGCCGGACGCGCTCGCGCGCTGGGTTCGCCTGGCGCCCGTGCCGGAAGAGCGCTGGGAGCGGCTCGAGCAGCTGCGGCCGCTGCTGCACGGGATGCCGATCGGTGTGGCGTTGTTTCCGGGACCCGCGGCCCCGGGTGTGGACACGGCAGACGATCTCCGAGCCGTTGCGACGCAGGTGACCCGCCAATTGAGGGAGGTGAGTCCTTGAGCTCGACGAAGTACATCTTCGTGACTGGCGGCGTGGTCTCCTCCCTTGGTAAGGGCATCGCGGCCGCCTCCCTCGGGCGGCTTCTGGTGGAGCGCGGCCTGCGGGTCACGATCCAGAAATTCGATCCGTACATCAACGTCGATCCGGGCACGATGTCGCCGTTCCAGCACGGCGAGGTGTTCGTGACCGACGACGGTGCGGAAACCGATCTCGACCTTGGCCACTACGAGCGATTCATCGACCGCTCGCTGTCGCAGGTCAACAACGTGACCACAGGGCGCATCTACCTCTCGGTGATCACGAAGGAGCGCCGCGGCGAGTACCTCGGCTCCACGGTACAGGTCATCCCGCACATCACGGACGAGATCAAAACGTCCATCCGGAGGCTCGCCCCTGATCACGACGTCGTGATCACCGAGATCGGCGGCACCGTGGGCGACATCGAATCGCTGCCGTTCCTCGAGGCGATCCGGCAGTTCCGTCAGGAAGTGGGGCGGGACAACACGCTGTTCATCCACCTCACGTTGGTCCCGTTCATCGCCGCCACCGCCGAGCTCAAGACCAAGCCCACGCAGCACTCCGTTCGCGAGCTGATGCAGATCGGAATCCAGCCCGATATCCTGGTCTGCCGCACGGAGCGGCCGCTCTCGGAAGACCTGAAGCGCAAGATCGCCCAGTTTTGCAACGTGGACTTCGGCTGCGTCGTCGAGAGCCCCGACGTTCGGTCGATCTACCAGATCCCGCTCAGGCTGCACGAGCAGGGACTCGACCGGGAGGTCTGCCGGCGGCTCCACCTCGAAACCAAGGAGCCCGACCTGCGCACCTGGGCGCAGATGGTCGAGAAAACCCTCAATCCGCCGGAGCGCGTGCGCATCGCCGTCGTCGGGAAATACACAGAGCTGGCGGACAGCTACAAGAGCATCCACGAAGCCCTCGTCCACGGGGGCATTGCGAACGACTGCGGCGTGCAGATCGAGTGGATCTCGTCCGACCGCTTCACCGATCAGGAGGCAACCGGCGAGCTGCTCGGCGGCTACGACGGGTTGCTGGTCCCGGGCGGGTTCGGCGTGCGCGGAGTGGAAGGCATGCTCGAGGCGATCCGCTGGGCGCGCGAGAACAAGCTCCCGTTCTTCGGCATCTGCCTCGGCCTGCAGACGGCGATCGTCGAGTTCGCGCGGGACGTCGTCAAACTCCCCGATACAAACTCGAGTGAGTTCGCACCCGAATGCGAGAATCCGGTGATCGCGCTGATGCGCTCGCAGGAGGGTATCCAGGAGCTGGGCGGGACCATGCGCCTGGGCGCGTACCCCTGCAAGCTCCGTCCCGGCTCTCGCGTCGCACAGGCGTATGGCGCGCTCGAGGTGAGTGAGCGCCATCGGCACCGCTACGAGGTGTCGAACGCCTATCGCGACGTGCTCGCGGAGTATGGGATGCGCTGCTCCGGCCTGTCCCCCGACGGCTCGCTCGTGGAAATGATCGAGCTGCCGGATCACCCCTGGTTCATCGGCTGTCAATTCCATCCAGAGCTCAAGTCCCGTCCCACCCGGCCGCACCCGCTCTTCGCCGGCTTCGTGGGCGCGGCTCGCCAGCTGCACCGGGCGAAGGCGGGCGGGCGAGCGGCGCCGGCGGAGCGGCCGGCCCCATCCCAGGTGGCCAGCCGCCACGACTGACATGGCGCCGCATTTCGGGGCTTCCCCGTTCCTCATCGCGGGGCCGTGCGTCGTCGAATCCGACGACCTGAACCTCCGCGTCGGCGAGGCGCTGGCCGACCTCGGGGCGAAGCTCGGAGTGCACGTCATCTACAAGGCGTCCTACGACAAGGCGAACCGGTCGCGGCTCGGGGCAGGGCGCGGCCCTGGTCTCGAGCGCGGGCTCGAGGCGCTCGAGCGCGTTCACGCGGCCACGGGCCTCCCGATCCTCACGGACGTGCACGAAGCCAACCAGGTGTCCGCCGCCGCCCAGATCGCGGAAATCCTACAGATCCCGGCCTTCCTGTGCCGGCAGACCGATCTCCTCGTGGCTGTCGGGCGCGCCGGGCGCGCCGTGAACGTGAAGAAGGGGCAGTGGATGTCGCCCGAAGGGATGTCCGGGGCCGTGCAAAAAGTCCGCGCTGGGGGAGCGCCCGAGGTCGCCGTCACCGAGCGAGGCACGTTCTTCGGGTACGGCGACCTGGTCGTCGACATGCGGAACTTCGCCCGGCTGCGCGCCGCCTGCGGCGTGCCGGTGGTGTTCGACGCCACACACTCGGTGCAGCAACCGGGGCAGGGACCGGAGGGAGCGAGCGGCGGCCTGCGGGAGTTCGTTCCGCCCCTGCTGTATGCCGCCGCCGCTGCCGGTGCAGACGGGTTCTTCCTCGAGACCCACCCCGATCCGGATCGGGCTCCGTCCGACGGACCGAACATGGTGCCGCTCGAGGACCTGGCGGGGATCGTGACTGTGGCGTTGGACATTTGGCAGCGAGCCCGGGAGGCGGTCCGTGCGTAGGCGTCACGGAGCCCGTGCCCCCCACCCGAGCGTAATGCCATGATCGACGCCGCGCTCGCGCGCCGCCTGAAGCTCGTCGGCTTCGATGTCGACGGCGTCCTGACCGACAACGGGGTCTACATCGGCATGGTCGGAGACCATCCTGTCGAGTTCAAGCGGTTTCATATCCAGGACGGGATCGGCGTTCGGATGCTCCGCTCTGCCGGCTTGACCGTGGTGTGGGTATCGGGACGAGAATCCGCCGCCACCGCCCTCCGGGCACGCGAGCTCGGCGTGGACGAGCTGATTCAAGACTCCGCCGCCCGGAAGCTCCCCGCCTTCGAGGACCTGCTGGCCCGCCGCGCGCTCGGCTGGGCGGAGTGCGCGTTCGTGGGCGACGATCTCGCCGACCTGCCCCTACTGGCGCGCGTGGGCCTCCCCATAGCCGTCGCGAACGGCGTGGCAGAGGTGAAGGAGCGAGCGCGCTTCGTCACCGCTGTGCCGGGCGGGCAGGGAGCAGTGCGCGAGGTGGCGGAGCTGATCCTCAAGGCCCGCGGCGAGTGGGAGGACCTGGTCAACAAGTTCTTCGTGGAGCGCAGCGATGCCCCGCACGGAGCCCACCGAACTCGTTGACCGCGGGCGTCGCGTGCTGGCCCTCGAAGCCGCCGCGATCCACCGCGTCGCCGAGCGACTGAGCCCCGCGTTCGCCGCCGCGGTGCGGCTCCTGGCGTCCGCCAAGGGGCGCCTGATCGTGTCCGGCGTGGGCAAGTCCGGCCTGATCGCGCGTAAGATCGCGGCAACGTTCACCTCCACCGGAACCCCCGCCTCGTTCCTCCACCCGGTGGACTCGCTGCACGGCGACCTGGGGCTCGTGGGCCGGGACGACGTGGCGCTCCTGCTCTCGAAGAGCGGGGCCTCGGATGAGCTGTTCGGCCTCGTGGGCCAGCTCAAGCGTCTGGGTGTCCAGATCATCGCGCTCACCGGAGATCCCGATTCCGTACTCGCGCGGCAATGCGACGTGGCGCTGGACGCGAGCGTGGTCGAGGAAGCCTGTGCCGAAACCCTCGCGCCCACGGCCAGCACGACCGCCGCCCTCGCCCTGGGCGACGCACTGGCCGTGACCGTCCTCGAGGTCAAGGGATTCCGCCGGGAGGACTTCGCGGCGCTCCATCCGGCGGGCACGCTCGGCCGGAACCTGCTGTTGCGTGTCGCCGACGTGATGCTCGACCGCGACGTCCCCACCCTCGGGCCCGAGCGCCCGATGCGTGAGTGCGTCGTGCTCCTGGCGGAGAAACGAGGCACGGTCGCGGTGGTCGACGGGGCGGGAAGCCTGGTGGGCGTCGTGACTGCGGGCGACTTGACGCGCCTCATGGAGCGGACGGACCGGTTTCTCGATATCCCGGTGGCCGACGTGATGACCCGGACGCCCAAGACCACGACGCCCGACGTGCTGGCGGGCGCCGCGGTCCAGGTGATGGAACGCCACGGAATCATGGCGCTCCCCGTGCTGGACGGTGGCCGGCGCGTGGTGGGGATGGTGCATCTGCACGACCTGATGAAGGCCGGGGCGGCATGATCCGCCGCGCCGTACTGCCGGTCACGATGATCGTCGCGCTGGCGGCTGGTGGGGCCTGCGACACCGGGATCAAGCCGACCGCGGTGGTCACGGCGGCCGATTCGGCCGACCAGGTGTTGTACAACATGTCGCACTACGTAACCGCCGACGGTATCCAGCGCGCGCATGTCCTCGCCGACACGGCGTATTTCTATTCGCCGATGCAGACCGCGGAGCTGCGCAACGTGCACATCACGTTCTTCGACCTGCGAGGCGCTCAGACCTCGACCCTCACGTCGCGGGAGGGCACGTACCATTGGCAATCGGGCGACATGGAAGCACGCGGGCACGTGGTCGTCGTGCGCGTGGACAGCGCCACCCTACGGACCGCGGTGATTCGCTTTAGTCAGGCTAGGAACCAGGTCAGCTCCGATCAGATATTCGTGTTCGACGAGCCGAAAAACGGGGGGCGCCACATCGTAGGGCAGGGCTTCACTGCCGACCCGGACTTTAAGGTCGTGACGGCAACCAAGATCGTCGGACAGGCCGGCGGCTTCATCCTGCCGAACCAATGATGGCTACCATGTTCGCGCTAGCGCTCGTTCAGCAACCCGCACCCCCCGTCGATACATCGCGCGGCCGGCCGTGCAAAGTCGTGATCGACTCGGTGGGCCGGCAGGCGCAGCAGGTGGAGGTGCGAGCGGGGGAGACGAACGTGTTCGCGGGCGGCGGCGTCCTGGCGCACTGTGAGGGCACGGGCACCACGCTCTCCGCCGACAGCGTCGCCTGGTTCGCGGGCGTTCGGCGGTTCGACATGATCGGCCAGCGCAACATTGTGCATATCCGCGACACCACGCTCACGCTGGACGCGACGACGGCAGCCTACTTTCTCGGCCAGGAGCGACTCGAGGCGCACAGGAACGTAGTGGCGGTGAACCGCACGACGGGATCCGTGCTGCGCGGCCCCAATCTCAACTATTACCGTGCCGTGCCCGGTATCCGCGACACGATCGAGATGTATAGCACCGGCCGTCCCACCATCGACTACCACGCCACCGCGGATTCGGGCGAGCCGTACATCATCGTGGCCGATCGAGTCCGCTTGAAGGGGAACGATCGGATGTGGGGAGGCGGTCGCGTGACGATCGACCGCAGTGACTTCGCCGCCCAGGGCGATTCGATGCAGCTCGATCAGCGCGCGGGATTTGGAGTGCTCGTCGGCAAGCCGGCCGTAGAGGGGAAGGGCGCCCGGGCGTACAAGCTCACCGGCACGCGTATCGAGCTGGGCCTGGCGGGCCGCGAGATCAAGCGCGTCAAGGCACTGGGCCAGGGCGTGGCGACCGGATCGGATTGGCGCCTCACGGCGGACACGATCCACCTCTTTTTAGACCGCAGCAAGTTGCAGCGGGCCTTCGCCTGGGGTCCGAAGGACTCCGTCAAGGCACACGCCGTGTCCACGACGAACACCATCCGGTCTGACTCCCTGGCGCTCGACCTGCCGGACGAAGTGCTCACGGAGGCGCGTGCCTTCGGGCACGCCTTCTCGACGTCCAAGAAGGATTCGACCAAGAACGCCGATGTGGATTGGATCGCCGGCGATTCGCTCACGGCCCGCTGGACGCAGGTTCCGGACTCCGCCGGCACTCTCAAGAGCAAGATGCACGAGCTCATTTCCCGAAACAATGCGCGCGCGCTCACCCACATGCAGAGCGAGCACGACACCGCGGGTCCGTCCATCAATTACTCACGGGGGCAGATCATCCGCATCGTCCTGAAGAGGGAGAAGGTGGACACCGTGATCGTGACCGGGCACGCCGACGGCGTGCAGCTCGAGCATCGGCCGCCGGCACCGCCCGACACCACGAAGCACAAGACGCCTCCCCCCACTGTGCCCAACCGATGACGGCCCAGCTACCGACGCGACATGTGGCCGATCTGGTGGCCGAGCGATACTCCGCACTCCCGCTCGCCGCTGCGGCGCTCGCCCGCGTCGCCGACGGGCGCGGTGGGGCAACACTCGGCGAGCTGGCGATCGCGTACCGGGAGGAGTTCCTGAAGCTTCGGGCGCGCTCGAGAGGCGCTGGGGGGGGAGGCCTGCCCGAACTGGGCGCGTTGTCGGTCGAGCAGTTTCGGGCGGAGCTGCGCTCGGTGCTGCCCCGGCTCGCCGTCCTCAGGATTGTCGAGTACCCCGTCGGTCTGCTGACCGATAGCACGCCAATCACCTTCACCGGCGATATGTGGGCCGAGGTACTCGCGGACCGGGAGGACATCGCAGACCGGTTGCTCGACGCGGCCGAGCGCGCGGTCGCCCGCGCCGAGGCCGCCAGTGGCGAGCATCCGGTCATCACCGGCGGCAGCCGCCTGGAGGCGCGAGGACTCCTCAAGGTCTACAAGAGCCGCCCGGTCGTGAACGACGTGAGCGTACAACTCGAGCAGGGCGAGATCGTCGGCCTCCTCGGGCCCAACGGAGCCGGCAAGACGACGACCTTCTACATGATCACGGGCCTGGTGCGGCCGGACGGGGGCCACATCGAATTCGACGGCCGGGACATCACCGACGAGCCGATGTACCGCCGGGCGCGGATGGGCATCGGTTACCTGGCGCAGGAGCCGTCGGTCTTCCGGAAGCTGACGGTAGAGGAGAACGTCCAGGCAATTCTCGAGACGCTGCCGATCGAGGGCGATGAGCGCGCGCACCGGATGGAGCGCCTGCTCGACGAGCTGGCGATCAAGCACTTGCGGCGCCAGAAGGGCTTCCAGCTCTCGGGCGGCGAGCGGCGCCGTCTCGAGATCACCCGCGCGCTCGTCACCGAGCCCAAGTTCATGCTGCTCGACGAGCCGTTCGCGGGCGTGGATCCGATCGCCGTGCACGACATCCAGACCATCGTGGCCGGACTCCGGCACAAGGGCATCGGGGTTCTGATCACCGACCACAATGTGGAGCAGACGCTCGACATCGTGGATCGCGCCTACATCATGTTCGAGGGCAAGGTCCAGGTCGCCGGCAGCGTCCGGGAGCTCGTGTTCTCCGACCGCGTCGCGAACCTGTACCTCGGGCCCACGCTCACCGCCCGACTCCGCGCCCGTCTCGGGCAGCCCCCGGTATGAAGACAGGCCTCCAGCAGCACGCCGCGCTGTCGCAGCAGCTCCGGATCAATCCGCGGCTGTACCAGGCGATGGATCTGTTGTACATGCCGCTGCTCGACCTCCAGCAGCACTTGAAGCAGGAGCTGCTCGGCAATCCGTTCCTCGAGCTGCTGGAGCCAGAGGACGAGACCGAGGTACCCCTCGCGGAGGAGGCCAAGGAGGACGCGAAGGAAGCCGAAAAGAACGACGAGCCGGATTGGGAAGACATCCTGCTCGACGACGGCTCGGACTCGAGCGCACCGCCGCGCGACCTGAGCGAGGCCCGCGAGTACGTGGAGCCGGTGCCGGTCGAGACCAAAGACCTCGCCGATCACCTGCGCGAGCAGGTCCGGCTCCTGGATCTGACCCCTCGCCAGCAGCTGCTCGCGGAAGAGTTCATCGGCAACATCGCGGAGGACGGCTACCTCGGGGCCACACTCGAGGAGATCGCGCGCGGCGCGAATCAGCTGCTCGAGGAGCACGCCGTCGAGTCCGAGCAGGACGTGCAGCCGCAGCTATACACGCCTGCCGAGGCCGAGGAGATGCTCCGCATCGTCCAAAAGCTCGATCCGCCCGGCGTCGGCTCCCGCGATCTGCGCGAGTGCCTGCTGCTGCAGCTCGAGGCGCGGGGCGAGACGGAGACCCTCGCGTACCGCCTGGTGCGGGAGGCGTTCGAGGACTTGAAAGCGCACCGCTGGAGCGACCTCGGCAAGCGCTTCGGCCTCGACGCGGCCGAGGTGCAGAAGGTGGCTGACGACCTGGCCAAGCTCGATCCCAAGCCCGGGCTGCAATACTCGTCTGCGAACGAAGCGTACATCATCCCAGACCTGCTCGTGGAGAAGATCGACGGCGAGTACAAGGTCTTCTTGAACGATTCAGGGCTGCCGCGACTCCGCATCTCGAAGACCTATCAGGACATCGCGCGCGACAAAAAGAAGTTCCAGGGCGAAAACAAGGACTTCATCAACCAGCGCATGAACAGCGCCCACTGGATGATCCAGGCGATCGAGCAGCGGCGCCAGACCATGCTCAAGGTCATGAACTTCATCGTCGACCGGCAGCGGGAGTTCTTCGAGAAGGGCGTCGAGTACTTGAAGCCGCTCACGCTGCGCGAGGTGGCCGACGTCATCAACATGCACGAGAGCACCGTCAGCCGGGTGACCAACGAGAAGTACGTCCAGACGCCGCGCGGCCTGCTGCCGCTCAAGTTCTTCTTTTCGAGCGGGCTCTCGACCACCACGGGTGAGGACGCCAGCGCCCGCGCGATCCGCGCCCAGATTCAGAAGATGGTGTCGGACGAGGACCCCAAGAATCCCCTCACCGACCAGCAGATCGTCGAAATGTTCGCGCAGAAAGGGGTCAAGATCGCGCGCCGGACCGTCGCCAAGTACCGCGACCAGCTGAGCATCCTCCCGGCCCGCATGCGAAAGCGTTTGTGAGCCTCGCCACCGGCGCCGCGACGCCAGAGGTGAGCGTCCTCGTCCCGGCCAAGGACGAGGCAGAGAATCTCCATGAGTTCGTCCGCCAGGCGCGCGAGGCGCTGTTGCCGCTGCCGTACACCTGCGAGATCGTCGTGATCGACGATGGCAGCCACGATGGCACTGCGGAGGCGCTGCGCGATCTCTCGGCAAAGCATCCGTTCGTGCGGGTCGTGACCCATCGCAGCCAGCGCGGCATCGCGGATGCCCTGGCGTCCGGCGCCGACGCCGCGCGCGGCCGGATCCTCGTGTTCTATCCCGCCGACCTGCAGTACCGGCCGAGCGACATCCCCGCCTTGGTCCAACCGATCCTCGAAGACTCGGCCGACCTCGTGACCGGGACGAAGCAGGGCCATTACGAGAAGCGCTTCGTCTCGTGGGTCTACAATGGCCTGTGTCGCTGGTTGTTCGGGGTTCGGGTCGCCGACTTGAATTCAGTGAAGGCGTACCGTCGGGAGGTGATGGACGGCCTGACGACGCGGCCCGACTGGCACCGGTTCATGGTGGTCATCGCGGCGACGCAGGGCTTCCGCCTCGCGGAGCGCCCGGTGCCGTTGCAGCCCCGACGGGCCGGAAAGTCGAAGTTCGGCATCGGCCGCATTCCAGTAGGCGTGCTGGATCTCATGTCCGTATGGTTCCAGCTGCGATTCGGCCGCAAGCCGATGTTGTTCTTCGGTGTCTCAGGAGCCGTGCTGATCCTGTTGGGTTTCCTGGTCGGCGTGTACGCGCTCATCGAGCGCTACGCGCTCCACCAGGGCAACCGGGCGTTTCTTTATCTGGTCCTGCTGTTGGTGCTGGCCGGCCTGATCCTGTTCGGGTTTGGCTTCGTGGGGGAGATGGTTGCCAGCATGCGCGAGGAGGTCCGAGCGCTCGCGCGTGAGGTCGAACATCTGAAGGATCGCCCTACCTCGTAATACTCTTCCAGACGTCGAGGGGGCCTCGGTCGACGCCCTCCTCATGTTTCTGAATGAATCGCTGTTGCTGATGCGCATCAGCCCCGAGTGGTCGATGTAGCATCGACGCCCTACCGATATGAAACGGCGCGTCGCACATTTGCCCACGAACGTGCGGGCGCGCGGATTGCTGCGCGACACTTGGATTGCCGGACAAGGGGTCGCGCGTGCCGCCATTACCGCTTACCACCCTGCTTCAAACCGCGTTACCGGAGCTTTCAACCCGGACGCGAGCCATCCTGAGCACCCTCGGCTGCTACAACGGCGACGTGCCCGCGGCGGGCGAGGTGGCCACCCTGATCGGCATGCGCAGCCGGTTTCAGCTCGCCCGGACGCTGCGGCAGGAAGGGCTCCCGCCCTTCGAGGAGCTGGCCGGGTGGGCGCGCGTTCTTTACTGGCTGTTTGAGGCCGAGGGCACGGGCGTCTCGCTGCACCGCTTGGCCCGGCGCGCCCGCCTCGATGCGGCAAGCGCCTACCGGCTCGTGCGTCGCGTGACCCGGATGCGGTGGTCTGAGCTCCGGCGCATGGGCATCGCTGCGGCAGTGGAGCGCCTCCGGGAGCGCTGCCACGGCAGACCCGTGAGCCGCTGCGCCTGTTCGCGACCACCGGCGCCGGCGAGGCGCGCGCCCAGAGTCCGTACGCCCGAAGCAACCAGTCGCCGATGCGCGCCGAGCAGCCCTCACCATCCCGCCGGTACCCTCGTGCCAGGGCTCCTTGTGAACGGTGCGCCCTTCGACGTCGCGATCGGCCCAGATGGGACCGCGTACGTCACATGCGTGCGCGCCGCTCGCCTCGAGCGTGTAGCGCTCGAGCCGTTTCGGTCGATTGGTCGCGTATCGACGGGCCCGGTGCCGACCCGGATCGTGTTCAACGCAGCGGGTACGTTCGCCTATGTGACGAATCAGTTCGCCGAGGAGGTGGGCGTCATCGACGTTGAACGCGGGGAGCAGGTAGCGTCGATCGACGTGCCCGGCCATCCGTTGGGAGCCGTGCTGGCGCCCGACAACCGCACGCTGTTCGTCGCGACCAATCTCGACCGTCTGCATGCCATCTCTCTACACTCCGGAAGAATGAGGTCCTCCGTCTCCGTGCCACAGGTATGCACGGAAATCGCGCTCGACGCGAGCGGACACCGGCTGTTCCTCCCGACCTGGAACGCAGGACGCATCCTGGAGTTCGAGACGAGTACCCTCCAGGTGATGCGACGCTTCGACGTCGGCGGAAAGGTGCAGGGAGTGGCGCTGCCGTCGGACGGCCGGACATTGTTCGCGGCCAACGAGGACGGCTGGCTGGATGTGATCCAGTTGAGTAGTGGGGTTCGCACCCGCCTGCAGTTCGGCACCACGACTTTCGGCGTGCGGGTGAGTCCCGACGATGCCCTCGTGTACGTTACCCTGCTCGGAGCGGGGCAGGTGGTGGTACTCGACCGGTGGACGCTCCAGGTGGTGACTACGCTCCACCCTGGGGGCCAGCCCCGGCGCGTCGATTTCGACTCCTCGGGCCGCTTCGCGCTCATCGCGAACGAGGCCGGATGGGTGGATCTGGTGCGGTAGTTCACGCCGGTTATGACGTTTTGTGCGCCGGCTCTCACTTCGGCGCCGCGCCACGACTAAACTCGAGGCAGGGACGCCGTACCGCACAGTTGCGGTCCGGCACTTGCGTAGTACGTGCGACAGTCATAGTCAACGTATGGCGGTATCGTAACGCGCAGCAGGATCGGAGAGCGTATGAAGCGTCCTCGGTGCTTCTTCATTTCTGTTCTGGCGGTCGTCGCGGCCCTGGCCTCTGCATGCAGTAGCGCGACTGCGCCTACGACGCCCGTCGACCCCGTCCTTGTCGGGATCTTCCTCGCGCCGCGCGATACGAGCATTCCCCAGAAGCACAGCGTGCAGCTGCGCTTGACCGCGCTCGACTCGGCCGGCAATGAGATTGAGAACGTGAGCGTGCGGCCTACCTATACGACCAACAACCCCGCGCTCGTATCCGTGAGCCCGCAGGGGTTGGTACAGTCGCTCGGCCCGGCGGGCCACGCAACGATCACGGCGCACATCGGCGACTTCGGCGATACGGTCAGCATCTTCGTATTCGACTCGAGCCTGGCCGGCCGCGTGCCGCTCACGAGCCGGGCCTATGCCGTCGCGATCTCCTCCGCGGGGGTCGTCTACGTCGGTCAGCCCGACTTAGGACGCCTGATTCGGGCTGATCTTCCCAACATGGCGTTTACGACCTCAGTCACGGTCGGGGATACCCCAACCGAAGTCGCGTTCAATTCGACCGGGACGAAAGCCTACGTTACGAATCAATTCAGTCAGAACGTGGGTGTGATCGACGCGGCGTCCAACACCCAGACGGCGACCGTGCCAGTCGCCGGCAATCCGTTCGCCGTGATCGTGGCGCCGGGAGACAGCATCGTTTGGGTCACGACGACCGCCGACAGCCTCTTCGGCATCAATGCGTCGTCCTTGCAGATCATACACCGGCTGCAGCTACCCATCATTTCCAATGGGTTCGCCATACGGGACTCGCTGCTCTACGTGAGCACCCGGGATGCGGGGATCGTGACCGAGATCAACCTGAAGACGACCACGGTCTTGCGCACGTTGGCCGTGGGTGGTGCGCCGCAGGGGATCGTCGTCTCTCCCGACGGCACCCAGTTGTACATCGCCAACGAAAACGCCACGCTCCAGTTCTGGAGTCTGACGAGCAACAGCTCGCTTGGCACGACCTCCCTGGCGGGCCGGGGTTTCGGATTGGCGCGGCGTCCGACGGATGGAAACCTCTACGTCACGACGCTCGAGGCCGGACAAGTGCAGGTCGTCGATCCGACGAGCCACGCGATTGTGCAGGTGATCAATGTTGGAGGGATCCCGCGCCGGATCGCGTTTACGGCCGACGGGCGCACGGGCGTGGTGGCGAATGAGGCGAGCTGGGTCGATTTCCTCCGCTAGGTTTTCGCGGCGGCGTAGCATTCCTCCCACTGGGCCACGATGCTCTCCCAGCTGAAGTCGTTGCGCACGTGCTCCCGCCCCGCGCTGCCGAGCCGGACAGCGAGACCCCGCTCGGCGGCGAGGCGCCGCAGCGCCGCCGCCAGCGCCGCGGGATTACCGGGCGGCACCAGTAGCCCGGTTTCCCCGTCCACGATGATGTCCGGTATCCCGCCGATGTCGCTTCCGATCACCGGCACGCCGTAGCTCATCGCCTCGAGCAGCACGACACCGAGCCCTTCGGTGTCGCTCCGCGAATCGAGGATCGACGGGAGCGCGAAGGCGTCCGCCGCCCCGTAGGCGGCGCGGAGCTCCGCCGCCGACACCCGGCCGCGTAGCGTGACCCGGTCGCCCAAGCCGCCCTCGCGCACGAGCGCCTCCAGCCTGGCCCGCTCCGGTCCATCGCCGATCACATCGAGCCGGACATCCAAGGTCGGCGACAGTCGCCGCACGCCCTCGATCAGCTCGGCGACGCCCTTGCGCTCTACCAGACGCCCCACGAACAGGACGCGGAAGCCACCATCTCGCCTCGCAGCGGGGGAGGGAGGCGCCACGGTGGGAAGTCCCACGGTGTAAGGGATCACCCGCACCGGGACGTCGCTGACGCGCTTGATCTCACGGGCCGTGTATGAGGAGATCGCGACCACCTGGTCCGAGGTGTTCAGCGCCCAGCGGACGAGCCAGCGGAGCCAGGGGAGTGAACCCTGCACCCAACGCAGCTCCACGCCGTACCACAGCGTCACGAGTCGCGCGCCACACGTTGCTCGTGCTACCGCGCCAAACAGCGCGTGCGGCATCGGCCAGTGCACGTGCACCACGTCGTAGCGGCGGCGGCGGCAGAGGCGCCAGACCGCCAGCATCCCGCCGGCCACGTAGAAGGCCGGCATCAGCTGGTAGCGCCACGAGCGCCGCATGCGGTCCGGTGCGGCCTCGTCATGGGTCAGATCTTCCCACCGCGCCGGGAAGTAGCGGAACCGGTGCACCGGAATGCCTTCGTACAGGGCACCGCCTCCGCCGCGGTAGGCCGAGCAGAACACTTCCACGTCGTGCCCCGCGGCTTGCAATCGCTTGAGGAGCTCCACCAGCCAGGGCGCGATGACATCGCCCTCGTGGCGCGGGAACGCGGTGACGATGTGAAGGATGCGCACGGCGGTGAAGTATAGTGCGCCTGTGCGTGGGGGGGGGAGCGCGTTATCTTTACCGGCCGCTCGATCACCGTGTCCACTCCACCCGGTCACACACGCTGACCTCGCCATCGCCGACGGACCCAGCCACCCGGCGCGCCCGAGTCATTCGCGCCGTTAAGGCGGTGCTTCAAGTCTTCGCGATCGGGGCCGCCGTGTGGGTGCTGCTCCGCCTGGCACGACCCAACTGGCACGCGATCACCGCCGTGCCGGTCACGATCCACTGGGGCACGCTCGCGCTTGCATCCGTCGTCTGGCTCGGGTCGTTTACTTTCCTCGTGCAGCTCTGGGCCGCGAGTCTTGCGTGGTGGAACGAGCGCCTGCGGGGCATTGGGGCGCTCCGGATGTTCGTCCTGAGCAATCTGGCGCGTTACATCCCTGGTGCGATCTGGCAGTTCACCGGGCTCGCACTCTTCGCGATAGAGGAGCGCGTATCACCGCTCGCCGCCGCGGCGGCTGTGCTCCTCCAGCAGCTCGTGCTGCTCGCCACGGGGCTCCTCATCGCCCTCGCGTTCGCGCCGGCCATGTTGGGCCCGTTCGCGGCAGCGCTCCCGCTTTGGTTGCTGCTCACGGTCGTCGCCGCCGGGCTGGGATTGCTCCTGTGGTTATTCCCGGTCGCGCTGCCGGCGCTGCAACCGCGTCTCGAGCGGGTCCTCAAGCGCCGCCTGCCGCTGCCCAAGCCCCGATCGAGGAGCTTCCTCCGCTACCTGTTGGGCTCCGCGCTCGGATGGGTGGGCTACGGGATCTCGTTTTGGCTGTTTGCGCGGTCGTTGCTCGGCGACGGGGCCCCCGGCCCGCTCGTCGCGGCCACGGCGTTCGTCACGAGCTATGTCGCAGGAATCATCGCGGTGTTCGCGCCTGGCGGCATCGTCGTACGCGAGGCCGCCCTGGTCGCGGCGTTGGCCGGCTCCATCGGCGCGGACCGCGCGTTCCTCGTCGCCGTGGGCGCGCGCTTGTGGCTCGTGACGCTCGAGATCATCGGCGCTCTGGTCCTCATCGCCTCGGGCGCCGGTCGGGGGGTCAATCAGGGCTTCCGCAGCACGAAGACGAACTGATATCGCAGCGGCGGCACCAGGGAGACGAGGCGGAGCAGGAGGCGCAGGAGGATCCGCCCGGGTCGAAAATTCTTCAGGATGGCGGGCCCGGAGTCCGTCCGCACGTCGACGACCTCAAACCCCGCCGCTCTGAGCACGCGCTCCCACCCGCCTCGCGTCGCGCGGAATTCCAGCGGTTGCTGTGTGCGCACGTAGAAGTTTGGAACCACCACCACGGCGAGGCCGCCCGGCCGTAGGACTCGAAACGCCTCATGCAGTCCGCGATGGAGATCGGGGAAGTGCTCGAGCGATCCGAACGAGAAGACCCGATCGAACGCGCGATCTCGGAAGGGGAGCGACGTGCCGTCGCCCTGGACCCACCTGGCCCCGGGGGTCGTGCGGTGGGCCAGCGTCAGGGCGCGTCGCGAGAAGTCCAGGCCGACCGCCAGTTTCCCCCCCCCGCGCGCCAGCGAGAGGCGAGCACCCCAGCCCACGCCCGAGCCGAGGTCGAGGAACGCCGTGCCGGTGAGCGGCTGGAGCGGGCGCAGCGCCCGCCACACGCGTTCGAGATTCGGATGCTCGACATCCTCGTCGAAATGGTACTCTGCCTCGTAGAATTCGCGCGGGGCGGGGGGGCCGGGGGGGGTCATGGGCCGCGGAAAGCTAGTGTCGGCGCCCCGCAACGGCCATGCTTGCTCACCTTCCGCCACTCCGAATAGCTTTCGCCGCCCTCGCTGCCCAACATCGCAACGCAGAGGATAGTCTTGGACGAGGCGTGCCAACCCAAGCGACCGACGTTGATAGCCACGGCCGTCTTCATGCTGTGGCCGTTGCTGCTCTCCCTCCCCATGCTCGCCGGGATGTGGCTCGCGAGCCCCTTGAGCGACCAATACAATGCCAGCGTCCCGTTCCAGGCCTGGAGCGCCGAGTGGTTCAAACGCAGCGGCCACCTACCGCTCTGGAACCCCGAGCTGTTCGGTGGGCTGCCATTCGTCGCGGCCGGGAGCGGCGACATCTTCTACCCGACCTGGTTGCTTCGATTCCTCGTGCCCGCCACGACCGCCGGTAACCTGAGCTTTTTCGCCCATTACGTGCTCGCCGGCCTGTTCACGTACCTGCTGCTCCGGCGTCTGCACGTCGGGTGGATCGGCTCGGTGATCGGCGGTCTGTCCTACGAGCTGTCGGGACTGATCGCGTCCTACCCATCGCCGGGGCATGACGGCAAGCTGTTCGCTTCCGCGATGCTGCCGCTCATGCTCCTCGGGCTTGTGCTGGCGCTCCGCGACCGACGCTGGGAGGGCTACCCGCTCCTCGGATTGGCGACGGCGCTGACGCTGCTCGGTCACTTCCAGCTCGCGTACTACTCGCTCATCGTCGCGGGGCTGTTCGCCCTGTACCTCACGGTCGAGGAGGGCGGGACGAGCAGGGGAGGGGAGCGGGTGCTCCGGCTCGGCACGGCGCTCGCCGCCGTGCTGATCGGATTCGGAGTGGCCGCGATACAGATCCTGCCGTTCTTCGAGTACATCCCGTTCTCGCCACGCGCTCAGGGTTACCACGGGTTCGAGGGATCCACGTCGTATGCGATTCCCTGGAGTCACGTGCCCGAGTTCTTTATCAAAAACTTCGTGGGCTCCTCGCCTCAAGGCACGTATTGGGGGACGAATCCCATCAAGCTCCACTCGGAGTATTTGGGCCTACCGGTGGTCGCCCTGGCCGTGCTCGGCGCGATCGGGTGGGCGCGGGAGCGGCGGCGGCTCGTGCTCTGGGTGGGTGGCATCGGGCTGCTGTTTCTCCTCATCAGTCTCGGCGCCGCCACTCCCTTCTACAAGGTGTGGTGGGCACTCATGCCGCTGGTCAAGAAGACTCGCGCCCCGGGAATGGCCTTCTTTGTGGTCGCCCTTGTGACGGCCCTGTTCGCGGGGCTTGGCGTTGACCGCGTGCGCACCGCCGGACACCCGCGCGCAATGACCGTCGCGTTGATTATCGGCGGCCTCGTTTCGCTGCTCGGCATCACCGGCGCACTCGGCCACCTCGCGGAGGGTTTCGCAAGCGGCATCCAGGCCGCGACGGGGCGCGCGGTGGGGGCCGCCGCGACGGCCGACGCGTCCGCGATCCTCTGGGGTGCCGCGACGAGCGGACTCGCCCTGGCCGCTGTCGCGCTAGTCCTCGGCTATGGGTCGCACCGTCTCACTCCCCGGCTGCAGGCGCTCGCGCTGGTCCTGATCGTCGGCACGGACCTCTGGCTCAACGCGCGCCCGTTCTGGAGCTACATGAAGCCGTACGATCGGGACTCGCTGATCGACCTTCTCACCGCGACGCCCGCGCCGTACCGAGTGATCGATCTCGGTCCGACGTACCGCGGCTCGGTCCTCGCCACGTTCGACATCCCTCAGGTCTTGGGATACCACGGCAACGAGTTACGATACTATGACGAGCTCCTCGGCGGGCAGGGCGAATGGAGGAGCATCGGGTTCCTGCCACTCTGGGACTTGCTGGCGGTTCGCTACGCGATCGCGCCGGCCGAAGCGAGAAGCATCGACTCGATTCCTGGATTCCGTCGCGTCCTCGACACCGTACCGATCCTGAACGGCGACGGGAGGCGCGCCCGCTTGTTCGAGCGCATCGCGCCCACGGCGTACGCGCGCGTGGTGCCGGGAGCCGTCAAGGCCGACTCGGCAACGATCATCCCCACGCTCGTCGACCCGCGCATGGACTACTCGCGGATCGTGATCTTCAGCAACGATCAGCCGGTGACGCCCGAGCCCCTGAAGCAAATGCCCCCACCGAGCCCGGCGCGGGCCGCCGTAAGCGCCTGGGAGCCTGGACGCATGACCGTCACCATCGATCCGCCGCCCCCACAAGCGGGCTACCTGCTGATCGCGGAAAACTGGTATCCTGACTGGCGGGCGAGCGTGGACGGCCGACCGTCTCCGGTGCTGCGAGGCGATTACAGCTTCATCACGGTCCCCGTGCCCGCGGCGGCGCAGCATGTCGAGCTCACGTTCCGCTCCGAGCTGTACGAGCGGGGCAGGGCGATCACCCTCGTGTCGTTGGCGGTGTTGCTCCTCAGCGTCTTGGTGACGGTGGCCCGCGGCGTGCGCTCCCCCCCCCCGGTTCGACATGGGTGAGCGCGCCCTGGTGGTCGTTCCCACCTACAACGAAGTGGGGAACATCCCGCACCTCGTGCCCCAGGTGCTGGCCCAGGATACGCGTCTCGAAATCCTCGTGGTCGACGACGATTCCCCGGACGGCACAGGGCGGCTGGCTGAGGCCCTGGCGGCCAAGGAGCCCCGCCTGCACGTCCTGCACCGGGACGGCAAGCTGGGGCTCGGAACGGCCTACCTGACCGGATTCCGCTGGGCGCTCGAGCGGGGGTACGACTATATCTTCGAGATGGATGCCGACTTTTCACACGACCCCGTGCACCTAAAGGACTTTCTGAGCACGATTTGCCAGGCCGACCTCGTGCTCGGGTCGCGCTATCTGAACGGAAAGGTGACGGTCGTCAACTGGCCGATGGGGCGCCTGGTGCTATCGTATTGTGCCAACATTTACGCCCGCTGGCTGACTGGGCTCCGGATCTGGGACTTGACCGGGGGGTTCAAGTGCTTTCGTAGGACCGTGCTCGAAGCGATCGACCTGTCACGGGTCCGCTCGAACGGGTACGCCTTTCAGATCGAAATGAGTGTGAGAGCATGGCGCAAAGGGTTCACGCTGAAGGAAATCCCGATCGTGTTCGTCGACCGAACCGAGGGGCAAAGCAAGATGAATCGGGCGATCGTCCGGGAAGCGGTATGGATGGTACCGCGGCTCAGGCTAATGGCCTGGTTCGGCCGCATCTAGTCGGTACGACGATCTACAAAATGACGGGGTCGGGGAACGACTTCGTCATGGTGGATGCACGCCACACGCCTCCGAGCGACTGGTCGCCTCAGGACATCCGGGCGGTGTGCGCCCGCGGGACCGGCGTCGGCGCCGACGGCCTCGTGTTCGTAGGACCCGGATCCGCGCAGGACACCGTGCGCATGATCTATTTCAACTCAGACGGCTCGCGTGCCGCGATGTGCGGGAATGCGGCCCTGTGCAGCACCCGCCTCGCTGCGCGCCTGGGGCTCGCGCGCGCACTACACATGACCCTCGAGACGGACGCGGGCACGTACGTCAGCCGGTGCGACGGAGAACACCACGAAGAGCGCGCCGAGCTGCATCTCGCGCCGGTCACGAAACCGACGCCGGTCGAGGGACTCGCGAGTGCCCCCGGCGAGCGCAACGTCGTGTTGGGAACCGTCGGGGTGCCTCATCTGGTCGTCTTGGTGGACGACGTGGACCAGGTCGACGTGATCGTCCGCGGCAAGGCGCTCCGGTCCGACCGGGCGCTCGGACCCGCCGGCGCGAATGTCAACTTCATCTCAGCCGGACCCGCCCGCCGGGCGTCGGAATGGCGCATGCGCACTTACGAACGCGGCATCGAGGACGAGACCCTGGCGTGCGGAACCGGGGCCGTAGCGGCGGCGTGCGCCCTGGCGGAATGGGGCATGGCGCAAGCGCCGTTGACGTTCTGGACGCGGAGCGGCAGACGCCTCGAGGTCCGCCTGCGGAAGGCATCCGCCGACGTTTATGACGACGTGTGGCTAGGCGGGGAGGCTCGGCTCGTTGTACGGGGTGTGATTAACTGAGGTGCTTCTCCACATTCCTATGCCATTCAGCTTAACATAACATATCTTATACGAAGTATCACAAGGCAAAAGGGCGCTATTTTGGCCCGCTCGACCGTCCCTTCGTCAGCTCCCCTATCCTCACTTTTGCCTCCCCAGCGGCGCTCGTCGAGTCCAGTTTCGCAGCGATGGTCTGGTACGCCGCCAGCGCCTTGGTGGTGTCGCCGGCCGCTAACCACGCGCGCCCTGCGTCGGACAGGAACTGCGCCCGGAGGAACGGATACGGAGCGTCGTCGGCCGCGGACTGGTACGCTCCGGCGGCATCCTTGGGGCGCGCCGCGTTCTCGTACGCAGCCCCGAGCAGCCCGTAGGCCTGGGATTGGAACTGTCGGTCGGCCTTGGGTGCGTACCGCTGCAGGACGTCGATCGCCTGTTGCGTCTGACCCTGGGCGAGCCGCACCTGTGCGAGCAGGATAATGCCCTCGTCCGCCGCGCGGGTCCCCGAATAATTCTCCACCACTTGCGACAACACGCTCGCGGCGAACGGATAGTTCTTCGTTTCGAGGGCCAGGCGACCCTGCTCGAGCTGCCGGCTAGCGCTCTTCTCCGCCGTTCGCGACGACAGCAGGCTCCACCCGAAGAGTCCCGCGGCTACGAGGAGCCCGAAGCCCGCGTACGCCGACCACCGCCGGTGGGCCTTGAGCCACTCGACGACCCCAGCCCACGCTGTCGAACCCTCCGCCGCCGTTACCGTCGTTGCCATGTGCCCCTTCGGGAGGTCGTGGAGGTCGAGGTTGGGGAGGTTGAAGGAGGTTGGGGAGGACCTCCCCCGACCTCCACCAACTTCCAGAACCTCCCAAACCTGCTTTAGTGCGCCCCTGGGGTGACTCGAACACCCGGCCAACGGTTTAGGAAACCGCTGCTCTATCCACCTGAGCTACAGGGGCTAAGCTCAGTAACTTAGCGACTTTACGCGTAGTGCAGCAAGGCCTCGATCCGCTCGTCCTTAAGCCGCTTTCGACCCTTCAGAAAGTCGAGCTCGATGAGAAACGTGAACCCGACGACGTGCGCGCCGTGGTTCCGCACCAATCTGGCCGCCGCCTCCGCCGTCCCGCCGGTCGCGAGTACGTCGTCCACGATCAAGACCCGATCTTGTCCACCCACTGCGTCACGGTGCATTTCGAGGGCATCCGTGCCGTATTCTAGCGCGTACTCGACCCTCCCGCGCGCCGCAGGCAGCTTGCCGGGTTTCCGAATCGGCACGAGGCCCGCTTCGATCGCCAGCGCGATCGGGGCGCCCAACAGAAACCCGCGCGATTCGATCGAAACGACGCGCGTGACTCGGGACGTGCGGAACGGCGCCGCCATGAGATCGACGGCGCGACGGAACAACGCCGGGTCGAGCAGGAGCGGCGTGATGTCCTTGAACAGAACCCCCGGTTTCGGAAAATCCGGGACGTCCCGGATGGCTCCGTAGATCTCGTCGACCGCGCTCGCTTGGGTCACCGACGGCCCCCCAACTACCTGATGTCAAAGTTCTTCGGAAGCGTCTCTTCATGTGGAAAGTCACTTGCGTCCACACGCTCGACCTGTGCGGCCGCAGGTCCGCGGGCGAGTGCCTGCGCGAGTTGGGCCAGGGCCGCGCCCGACCCGGCGGCAACCACTTCCACAGAGCCGTCGTGGAGGTTGCGCGCGAAGCCGCGGAGGTGGAGCGGTTCGGCCTGCCGCAGGACAAACCAGCGGAAACCCACACCCTGCACGCGCCCGCGGATTAGGAAGCGCTTGGCGGCCATTCCAGCGCTATTGCTCGTGTGTCTGGACGGGCCCCCGCGGCCCCCCCGGCCCCCCCGGTCCCTCCGGGCCGGCAGCCCCCGCCGCTCCCGTCGCCCCGGCCCGCCGGCGGTGCCACCAAACGTAGACCGCGGTAATCACCGCCAGGATCGGCAGTAACACCAGGATGGCGCGCCCGGCGTACCGCTGCGCCTCGCGGTTCAACACCTCGAGAATGACATCCTCACGGCTTCCGATGAACCATCCGATGCCCGTCAGGATGGAGCACCATACGAGCGCGCCGAGCCCGGTGAACAGCACGAACCTGCCGAGGTTCATCCTCGCGACTCCCGCCGGAATCGAAATGAGGTGGCGTACGACCGGAAGCATGCGTCCGAGGAATGTGCTGATCTCACCGTGCGCCGCGAAGTAGCGCTCCGATCTGTCGAGCCCCTTCTCCGTGATGAGCACATACTTCCCGAGGCGCAGGAAGAACGCCCGACCCAGCCACCGGGCGAGCCAATAATTGCCGAGCGCCCCAAGCATGCTCCCCAGCACGCCGCAGAGCACAGCCAAGACGAGGCTCATCTCGCCCTTGGCGGCGAGATAGCCCGCCGGGGGCATGACCAGCTCACTCGGCAGCGGCAGGATCGACGACTCCACCGCCATCAGGGCGATGATCCCGGGGTATCCCATGCCGCGGAACAGATTCAGGAGCCAGCTGACGAACGATTCAAGCATCGAAGCCGTGCTCCCCGACGAGGGGGACAAATCGGGCGGAGCCCAGGGATGTCTGCCGGAGCTCTGGCGTGCGCCCGATCCGCTCGACCAGCGTGAGGACCTGCGCGCCGACTCCCCGTTGACCAAGCGGGATCAGGAGCCTGCCGTCCGGCGCCAACTGCTCCACGAGGGGCGGCGGGACCTCCGGGCCGCCAGCGGCGACGAGGATTGCGTCGTAGGGCGCGTAGGCGCTCCACCCCAGGGTTCCGTCGCCCAGGAGCACCGATGCGTTGACAACCCCGGCCTCCCGAAGCGCCCCTTGGGCCGCTAGCGCGAGGGCCTCAACCCGCTCAACCGAGAAGACGGTGCCCGCCAGCGCCCCAAGCAGCGCCGTCTGGTAGCCCGAGCCGGTGCCGATCTCGAGGACCCGCTCGGTGCCGGTCAGTCGCAGCGCCTCCAGGTAACGGGCCTGCATGAACGGCTGCGAGATCGTTTGCCCGTTGCCGATCGGGAGCGCGGAGTCGTCGTACGCGCGGTGCCGCACCGCGGGTGCCACAAAGAGGTGCCGTGGCGTCTCCGCGAACGCCTTGAGCACGGCTAGATCGCGGATACCGCGACTGCGCAGCGTCTCGACGAGCCGCACCCGGTAGCCGGCGTAGGTGTCGGCGGGCCCCCCCCCGCCGCCCCCGGTCAGTCGCCCGTGAGCCATTGGCGCACCACCTCGATCAGTCGATAGTTCGTCATGTCCATATGGAGCGGGGTCACGGAGATGTAGCCGTCGCTCGTGGCCCGGAAGTCCGATTCCGCCCCACCGGTCCACGTGATATGACCACCGCCAATCCAATAGATGTCCTTGCCCCAAGGGTCCTTCATGAGGGCGATCTCTTCGCTGAACACCCGACTGCCGAGGTGTGTCACCTTCACGCCCTTTACCTGAGCGCCCGGGATGGCGGGGAGATTGATGTTCAGGAGGGTTTCTTTCGGGAAGTCCTTGACGGCGGTGATCCGCTTGAGCAGGGCGCGCAGGCCATCCTTGTGCGTCTCGAGCATGTCCAGGTCCGAGCCGGCGAATGAGACGGCGATGCTCGGGATGCCCCCCACCAGGCCTTCCATGGCGGCGGCAACAGTGCCCGAGTAGAACACGTCCTCCCCCATGTTCTGACCGTGGTTGATCCCCGAGATCACGAAATCCGGCTTCTGGGGCATGAGCATGCCGATCGCGAGCAGCACGCAGTCGGTCGGCGTCCCGTCCAGCTGGAAGCTGCCGTCGGGCCGGCGCGTCGCACGAAGCGGGCGGTGCAACGTGAGCGAGTGCGACGTGCCGCTTTGCTCGCGGTCCGGAGCGACCACGGTCACCTGTCCCAGCGACCCACACACGTCTCCCAGCACCGCGAGTCCGCGAGCGAGAATACCGTCGTCGTTCGAGATGAGAATGTTCATGGAGCTCGGAGCTCAGGCCCCAGGAGGATCTCCCGGCTGTACCGCGTGAACACGCGCGCGAGGCGCCAGGTGTCCGTCCAGCGCCGAAAGTGACTGGGCCGACCTTCGTACACCGTCGGGATCGGCTGCGAGTGCACCGCAAACCCTCGCGCCAGCGCCGCGAGGAGGAACGCGGTCTCGTAATCGTAGCCCCGCTCGCTAGGCCGGATCGCCTCCGCGATACCGCGGGACAGGGCACGGAAGCCGGTCTGGGCGTCCGGCACGGTCACGCCGCCGATCCGCGAGGCGAGCGTCGCGGAGAGCCAGTTGGTGCAACGCCTCCCCCACGGCATGGCGCCGGTGCGGACCCGGGCGCCGAGGACGAGGTCCGCCCCACCAAGAGCGACTGCCGCCGCGAGGCGCGGGATCTCCTCCGGCGGATGCTGTCCGTCGCCGTCGAGGGTAACGATGACGCTCGCGCCGTCCTGGAGCGCCGCGGTGATGCCGGTCTCGAGCGCGGCGCCCTTACCGCAATTCCGTGGATGCGTCAGTACGGTCGCCCCTTTCCCCCGTCCCCGTTCTCCCGTCCCGTCGGTTGAGCCGTCGTCCACAAGGTACACGATCGCGTCCGGCACGGCGCGGCGCGTCCGGGTCACGACCTCGGTGATGGTGGCAGCAGCCTGGTAGGCGGGGATGACGACGGCGACGGCCTGGTCAGCGCCCTCCGGCATTCGGCGCGTTTCCTTCGAGAACGGCGAGGACGGCCTTGAGCTCCGCGCGCAAGTCCTTCACCGTCTGAGTCGCGAGCGCGCGTCTCGCCTCCGGCTTGAGCTCGCCCGAGCGCCGGTATTGCTCGATCTTCTGCCGCGCGCCTTCGATCGTGTACTTCTCGGTATACAGGAGATGCTTGACGAGCATGATGAGCTCGATTTCGCGGCGCTGATACACGCGGTTCCCCGACCGGTTCTTGGCTGGATTGAGGAATCGAAACTGGCTCTCCCAGTACCGCAGCACGTGCGGCTTGAGATCGGTGAGCTGGCACACTTCGCCGATCGAGAAGAACTCCTGCACCGGATGCGGCGAGCTCATTGCCCTCCCCACTGCTCGGGCTTCAGCTCCCGCTCCATCAGGTCCACCAAGGCCTGTTGCGGAGATTTGCCCTGGAACAGTACAGCAGCCACCTCGCGTGCAATCGGGAGCTCCACACCGTGCCGCTCGCCGAGCGTCACAGCCGAGCGAGCGGTGTTCACGCCCTCGGCGACCGATGCGCGACTAGAGAGCGCGTCTTCGAGGCGCTTGCCGCGTCCCAGCTCGACCCCGAGCGTGTGATTGCGCGACAGCGGCCCCGTGGCCGTGAGCACCAAGTCCCCCATGCCGGCCAGCCCCGCGAACGTCGCGGGCTCCGCCCCCAGTGCCACGCCGAGCCGAGTGATCTCCGCCAAGCCCCGGGTCACGAGCGCCGCGCGTGTGTTGTAGCCCATACCCAAGCCTTCCAGGATCCCCGCGGCGAGCGCGATAACGTTCTTGAGAGCCCCGCCGAGCTCCACACCGATCACGTCCGTGGCGGAATAAACGCGGAAGTGCCCGACGGAGAATACCTGCTGCACCTGCTGGGCGTCGCCGTGGTCCCGCGCTGCCGCCACGACCGCCGTCGGCTGACGCGCGTACACCTCTTGAGCGAACGACGGCCCCGAGAGCACGGCGATCCGCGTGCCCTTTGCGAGCACGTCCTGCAAGACACACGACAGGGTCGCGAGGCGCTCCGGCTCGAGACCCTTCGACACGCTGACGACCAGGGCACGCCGATCGATCACGGCACTCGCCCGCGTCATCACTTCGCGCACGGCGTGCGACGGTGCTGCCGACACGACGACGTCCGCACCGCGCACTACCGTCGTGACGTCCCTCTCGGCGGTGAGGGACGGCGCGAGCGCTGCACCGGGGAGAAAGAGGTGGTTCACGTGCTCCCGATTCACGCCGTCGACCACTTCGGGCTCGCGCGCCCAAAGGGTGACCGCTTCGCACTCGCCCTTGCGAGCCAGCAGGTCCGCCAGCGCCGTGCCCCAGGCGCCACCGCCCACGACCGCGACGCGCGTCATGGAGCGGACACGCCGACGCCTCTGCGAGTGCGGAACCGGTTCTCCGTTCCCTCACGCAAGCGCCGGACGTTGTGCCGGTGCGAGTAAACGATGATCACGGCCAGCGCAACGGCGGCCCATAACGTGTGGGGCTGATTGCGGGTCGTCAGCCCCACCCACACGGGGAACAGCACGGCGACGCACAGCGAAGCGACCGACACGTACCCCGAAAGCCAGAGCGCTATGATCCAGATGGGGATGGAGATCGCGACGGCGAGGGGCGCCAAGGCGAGGAACATTCCGGCCGCCGTCGCCACTCCCTTACCGCCTTTGAACCCCACGTACGGGGAGAAGATATGCCCCAATACCGCCGCCAGTCCCAACGCGACGGTGAACCACGCCGGACCGTCGGCCCAGGGGCCCAGGATGACGATCGGGATCGCGCCTTTGGCTACGTCGATCAGCGCCACCGGGATCGCGTATCCCCACCCGAGCACGCGGTAGACATTCGTCGCGCCAAGGTTCTTGGAACCCTGGTCGCGCAGGTCGATCCCCCGCCCCAGCCGGCCGGCCACGTAGCTCGTGGGCGTGGCCCCGACGAGATAGGCGAGAATGAGCATGACGGCGAGCCCGTAGTCGTTCATCGGCGGGCCGTC
This sequence comes from Gemmatimonadales bacterium, assembly GCA_035943095.1. Lineage (GTDB taxonomy): Bacteria > Gemmatimonadota > Gemmatimonadetes > Gemmatimonadales > GWC2-71-9 > AG41. The sequence goes on from DASZCN010000060.1 coordinate 37,274, forward strand.
TCCCGCCTACGGCGGAACTTGAGGTTCACCGGCGAGCCCGTGAACTGCCACGCGTCACGGAAGCCGTTCAGGAGGTAGCGCGTGTACGCCTCCGGGATCGCGTCGGGCCGGTTGGACACGATCGCGAACCGGGGCGGTGCCGTTCCGATCTGAGAGGCGTACAGGAGGCGCACCGACTCACCCACAGGCTGAGGCGGCTGCTGGCGGTCCACCAGACGCTCGAGCACACGGTTCACCTCGGCCGTGGGAACCCGTTTGGCGCGCTCCTCCGCCACCTCGAGGATCAAGTCAGGAAGCTTGGTCACCCGCTGCCCGGTCTTGGCGGAGACGTACAGGAAGGGGATGAACTCCAAGAAGGGAGCGCGCTCCCGGAGCTCCCGCTCGCCCCGCACCGCTGTATTCGAGTCCTTCTCCTCGACCAGGTCCCACTTGTTGACCGCGATGATGAGTGCGACGCCTCGGTCCCAGGCGTCGTTGGCGATTTTTAGATCCTGGACGTGCATGCCGTCCTTCGCATCCACGACCAGGACGCAGACGTCCGCGTGCTCCACGGCGCGGGAGGTCCGCAGGGTGGAGTAGAACTCGATGTCGTCCTCGACCTTGCTGCGCTTGCGCAGTCCGGCCGTGTCGATAAACACGAGCGCCCGGCCGTGCCACAGGAGCGGCGTGTCGATCGCGTCGCGCGTCGTGCCCGGCTCGTCTGCGACGACCAGGCGCTCCTCGCCGAGCAGGCGATTCACGAGGCTCGACTTGCCGACGTTCGGGCGCCCCACGACGGCCACCCGGATTTCGGCCTCCTCTCCCGCCGGCGCCGTGCCGGGGAGGCGCGCCACGATGGCGTCGAGCAGGTCCCCTGAGCTCGTGCCGATGCCCGCGGAAATCGGAAGGGGATCGCCGAGGCCAAGCTCGTAAAAGGCGAGATGCCGCGTGTCTTCGGGTAGGTGGTCCGCCTTGTTGGCGACGAGGATCATCGGGCGGCGGGCCTTGCGCAGGTACGCGGCGATCTCCAGGTCCGCAGGGTGCACTCCCTCGGTCACATCGACCAGGAACAGCACCAGATCGCTCTCGGCCACGGCCGTTTCGACCTGCGTACGCACCGCGCGGCTGAGCTGGTCCTGGGCGCCCGGCACCATTCCCCCGGTGTCCACGAGCCAAAAGCGCCGCCCGTTCCACTCGAGCGTGCCGAAGTGCCGGTCCCGCGTCACGCCCGGGCGATCATCCACGATCGCCTCGCGCCCGCCGATCAGGCGGTTGAAGAGGGTGGACTTCCCGACGTTGGGACGACCGATGATGGCGACGGTGGGGGCCCCTCTCACGCGGCGACCTCCTCTTCCGCCAGCGCATCGGTGAAATCGTGGGAAAGGCGGATCGGCATCGGGAGGCGCTCCGCGAGCCCGTGTGCCTCCACGTCGTCCATGAACATGAGGTCGTCGTTCACCGCTTCCGCAGGCAGGAGCGCGAGATCGAGATCGGGCCGCATGACCAGGGCACGTTCGATGGCCGCCGCCGGTAGGAGCCCCGCGGTCGTCACGCTGGGCCCGAACAGCGTGTTCTCCACGACGACCAGCTCGAACCGCGCCCGCGTCGCCAGGGTGAGCTCGTCAATCACCTGTGGCATCAGCCCGCCCATGGCGATGCCGGTGACGATGCCGATGCGCCTCCCTGTCAGGTCCGGCAGTCGTCCCACCCCGGCGGCGATCCTGGTCTGCAGGAAACGCACCGAGCCCACGCCGTTCTCCCGCTGCTCGAACTCGCCGTACCACTCGGGAGAAGGCAACGGCTCCCCCGCCTGGAGGTACAGGTCGTCCGCCCCGAAACACCATGGGGCCCCCCGCTCCCCCAGGGCACGGGTCGCAATGCGATCGACTATGCCGAGCGCCGCCCGGCACTCCTGTGACGTGGGCGCGCGCACCAGATGGCGTTTCGAGAATTCCGTGAGCGCCACGGGAACCACAGACACCGACAGTACTCCGGGACCGATCGCGTACAAGTCCGAGAGCGTGCGCTCGAGCTGCACTCCGTCGTTCACGCCCGGCACCAGAACCACCTGCGCGTGGAACGCGATTCCCCGCTCCGTGAACCCCCGCAGCTGCGGCACGATGTGCGGCGCCTCGGGGTTGCGTAACAGCCAGCGGCGGATCGTGGGATCGGTGGCATGCACCGAGACGTAGAGCGGCGAAAGTCGGTATTCGACGATGCGCTCGACGTCCCAGGCCTTGAGGTTCGTCAGCGTCGCGAAATTGCCATACCGGAACGACAGCCGGTAGTCGTCGTCGCGGATGTAGAGCGGTGTGCGCAACCCGTTCGGATTCCCGTCCACAAAGCAGAAGTCACAGTGGTTCGCGCAGCGCCGAATCCGCGGCGGCTCGAGCGTGACGCCCATCGGAAATCCCTCGGGGCGCTCGATGTCGTACTCGATCTCCGCTCCGGTCGGGAGCCGGGCGCGGAGCAGAAACCGCTCGTCCGCCGACAGGAACTCCCAGTCGAGAAAGTCCTCCAGCGCCCGGCCGTTGATGGCCAGGAGCTCCGTTCCAGGAAGGAGCCCGAGCTCGCCCCCGATGGAGTCCGGTGCGACCGTTTGAACGCGAATCACGTCGTCTGCTTCACCTTCAAGGACTTTATGAAGCCTGGCGTCGCAACTCTAATGCACGCTATGACTTCCGACAGTCCACGTAATATGACTTATGAAGCCCGGTAGCGCCAGCCGGCGATTCCCCGACCGTTCACCTTCAGGTCGAATGCCTGGCTCTGCCGTGGGGGAAGGGCGGGAATGTCCTGCGTCTGTCTGGCGACCGGTTGGCCGGTCGTGTCGAGCAAGTCCAGGGTGATCCGGAAGGGCCGGGATGGCGCCGCTTTGAGATTCACGGCGACCAGGGATAACGCCGCCCCGTCACTGTCCGGGACGAAGCTCGGGACGGTGACTTCGACGGCGAGGCCGGTGTCGGCCCGTGCAACATACGCCTTCGCCGAGTCCCGGGCGCGCCGGAAGTCCCAGCCTGCGGCGACCAGTCTGAGCGACGCCCGGCCGAGCGGGTCGAGCGCCAGCAGCCGCTGGGCGGTCGGGAGGAGGGAGGCCGAGTCGCGGAGCTGATAGTAGGCCGTCGCCAGGGAAAAGAGCGCATCCCTCCGATACGGATTCTTGGCCAGGCCCAGCGCCAGCGCCCGGGCGCCGGGTCGGTACAGGCCCTGCCCTACCATCCGCGCCCCCGGACCGAACAACGCCTCGGGATCGAGATCCTTCGCATGGGCAGCAAGGGAGTCGAATGCCGCGGCGGCCTGGACGGCGTGACCGCTTTGGGCGAACAGAATCGCGAGCGACGTCGCGGCCTCCACGTCACCAGGGTAGACCGCCAGATAATTGACTAGCGATTGGACGGCTGGCGCGAACGCCGCCGTGAGGGTGCTCGAGTCCGCCGCCAGCTGCTGCAGTGCGGCAGCCAGGTTGGCCCGCTGGCGAGCGACCGCTTGGGCTCGCGCGGTGGAATCCCGAGTGAATAGCTGCTGGTCAGCGGGCGCGAGGTGCGCGCTCCGAGCCCTGCGCGATTGCGAAGACGCCAGGAGTCGCGCCAGCACCGTCGAGTCGCCCGTGATCCCGCGTTGGATCGAGTCGAGGCTGGCGCGCACCCCACCCGAACGCTGAGCCGCCGGGTGGCCTTGCACCTTGCGCACCGCCAGGTGCCAGGCGTTCCCGAGCGCCTCCCGCTTATCCTGTGCGAAGTTCGGGTCCTCTCCCGCGGTCCGGGCGGCGAGCGTGTAGTAGGCGGAGGCTGAATCGTCGTTGCCACGGCTGGCGTACAGGCCCGCGACAGTGGCGAACGTCTTGGGGTTCGTGGGCTCCAGGCGGGCCGCCACGCGCAGCAAGGCCAGCCCCGAATCCTCCTTCCCCTCCTGCCAGACTGAGAGCCCGGCGTTGAGCAGCTTCCCCCACAGATCGTTGCGGTAGGTCGCGATGTCGTCGCCGCATTTCGGAGCGAGCGTCCCGGCCCGGGTCAGCGCGGTATCGGCGCCCGTGGCGTCGCCAAGCTCGACGTAGTACCGCCCCAGGTAGTACCAGGCCGCGGCGTTGGCGCCCTGGTTGTCCTGCACGATTGCCTCGGTGAGGAGTTTCCTGGCCTGGCCGAGCTGTTGATCGCGCTGCTCCGGCTTGTCCATCGCCGCCCGGAGTGCCAGCATGCCATTGTTGACCTTGGAGGGGCCTGGCGGGAGCTCACAGGGGGGTTGGGGAGGCACCCAGCCACCCTGCGCGCTGAGCGGAACGGCCGAGAGGCCGCCGGCGAGGGCGAGCAGCGTGAGCCTGACGGCACGCATGGGGAGCGGGGCTAGAAATGGCGCGGGAACGCGCCGGTGTCAACAGCGGGGCGGCTGAGGCTACGAAAGCGTCAGGAAATGGTGCGAGAAGCCGGGAGCCACAAACCCTGAAGAGTCTGGGGGCATCCAAGGTGGCATGGTCACACCAGACATGCCGCCCCGGACGCCATCCGCGCAGCTCGTCCCCGTCACCCCCCCGAAGGTCTACGCGAAGTGGTGGCGACAGGTGGTGAGGGATTGCCATTGCACGCCAGCGGTTCCCTTCGAGCGGCTGTCCTGGTTCAGCGTGAAGGGACATTCCTTCCCGTGCATCAAGGACGATTGCGTCGGGGCATTTGTCTGGAACGACTCAGCAGGTGTCCCGCCCACGATCCTATTAGCAAAGTGGGCGACCGGCGACCCGAGGATCGTGCGCCATGAAATGCTGCATGCGGTACTGGGGGGAGACCTAACGCACCGCAACCCGCTGTGGCGATTCTACGACGTGAAGTTGGGCCCGTAGCAGATCAATACTGAGTCGAAGAGCGGGCGACGGGATTCGAACCCGTGACGTCCAGCTTGGGAAGCTGGCATTCTACCCCTGAATTACGCCCGCGAGAAGCGGAATGTCACAGCGTATCCCGCTCCTTGTCAACTATTTCCGATCAATCACGACCGCTTGTAGCGCCACGCGGCAATCGCCGGCAGGTCGGCCGTCACCTTGAACGACTGGTTCGCGCCGGCGGCGAGCGCGGGCACGTCTTGTGGCTTTGATGCCACGACGGTACCGGTCTTGTCCAAGAACTCGAAGGTGATCGTGATCGGTGCCGAGCCCTTGGAGCGGAAGTTGGTGAACAGACCGCTCACCTCGGCGCCTTTGTCCGTCGCGATGAAATTGCCGACGGTGACCTCGATCGGCAGCGAATCCGCAAGCTGGAGGTAATGGAGGACGGAGTCCTTCTGCCCGAGCAGCTGAAAACCACCGGCGATCTTGGCCAGGGTCAGACGGTTCATCGGATCGGCCCCATACAGCCGGCGCGCCAGCGGGAGCACCTTGGCGGTGTCGCCGATCATGTATGAAATGCCGGTCAGGTTGTACAAGGCGTCGCGCAGATAGGGATTCTTCGCGAGCCCAGCTTCGTACATCTTGACCACAAGACGATACTGCGGGTCGGCAAACGCGTGAAACTTGTGCATCGTGTCGGCGGCGGCCGGCTGGCATCGCACGGAGATCTGCCGCACCGTGAGCGCGGGCGTCTTCTTCTTCTGTACTTTAGCGCAGGTGGAGTCCATGGCCGCCGTGTCCGGGCTCGAAGGAATCACGCTGAGTACCGACTGCGCGGCCGCAAACAGATCGTCTGGCGTGGCAGAATCGGAGTGCGCGATGAGCGCATTGTAGAGCGCCATGGCCGAATCCCGCTGGTTCTGGAGCGCCAATATCCCCGCCAGGCTCGCCATCGCTTGCACATCGTTGGGATAGGCGGCGAGGAATTCCTTATAGGCGCTGGCGGCCTCGTCGTAGCGCTTGGCCGAGTGATACACGCGAGCCACGTTGAGGAACGCGCCCCGACGTTCGGTGGCATACTTCGGATCGGACGCGGCGGGCACCGCCAAGCGAAAGTACTTCGCCGCGGAGTCCAAGCGGGTCGCGTACACGAGCGAATCGGTGTGGTATTTCGTCGCATCCGTGCGCTTCAAGCCCGTGTCGGGCTCCTCGCGACCCACGAACAGATTCGCGAGGTAGATCAGGCCCAACGGCTCGCCCTGGTACATCTGATTCGCGTGCCGGAACGACACGATCGCCGAGTCCGTGTTTCCCGCTTGCCACGCCTGCACGCCGGCGTTGTACATGGGCACCCACGCCTGGCGACGGTACAGTCCGATGTCCTCCTTGCATGTAGGCGCCAGCGCCAACGCTTTGATGAACGCAGAATCCGCGCCCGCACCGTCCTGTACCATCAGGTAGTAGCGACCCAGGTAGTACCAGGCGGCCGGATTCTTCTCCTGTTTGCCCGTGGTCACCGCCTGCGTCAGCACACGCTCGGCGTCCTTCAGGTCCTTGGCCTTCTGATCGGCGAACTTCGTGGTGAATGCGCTTTTCAGCGACTGCATACCGCTGTTTACCAGCTGGTGACCGGGCTTGATATCACACGCGGCCGGCAACCAGATCTGCTGCGCGGACGCCGAGGCCGGCGCCAGCAACACCAGGCAGCCGACCACCAGCACGCTCCCCCCCCCACGGATAGCCTGCGTTAGGCTCATGCTCACTCCTTGGATTTGGCGACGAGCGCCTCGGCATCGCGCTCGGCGACGCGGGCGACTTCGAGCGGCGGCCGGCCCAGCGCCCGGGCGGCCGCGAGCACGTCGTCGTACTCTGGTTTCACGCGCACTCCGGTTGCATCGGCCTGCTCCAGCACCTTCACTCGCACGGCGACCTCCGGCGTGAGCTGGACCGTCACCTGACGCCGTGCCAAGGTCGCCCGCTCGGCCACCCAGCGGCGCACGCCGGCCGTCGTGCTGTGGCGAAACAACGCCGCGGTCACCCGCTCGGCCAGCCCTTCCGGCGCGACCACCTCCACCCGGAACCCGGACCGCCCTTTTTTCATCTGCACCGGCCAGGTTTGAACATCGAGCGCGCCCTCGGCCACGAGGGCCTGCCGCAGCGGCTCCACGTACTCGGGGCTCATGTCGTCCAGGTCGCTCGCCAACAGCACCACTCGCCCGGCCTCGGCCGCCTGCTCGGCGACCAGAATACGCAGTGCGTTGGGGTAGTGCGCGGGGTTGCGCTGCCCTGCCCCCCACCCGCTCTTCAGCAAGCGCCACTGCCGGGGCGGCGACCCGGCGGACAACACGCGCACCAGTGCCGCGCCGGTCGGCGTGGTCGCTTCGCCTTCCACCGGCCCGCCACTGGCGAGCTCCAGGCCCTCGAGCAGTATCGCAGTCGCCGGTGCGGGCACCGGGAGCCGGCCGTGCGCCGCTTCGACCCAACCGCTCCCTGTGGCGACCGGCAACGTGTAGACAGCCTCCACCCCTAACTGCTCGAACCCCTCGATCGCGCCGACGATGTCGAGAATCGCGTCGACCGCCCCCACCTCGTGCAGGTGTACACGCTCCGGCGCGACGCCGTGCACGCGACCTTCAGCTTCGCCGATCAGCCGGAACGCCCGAAGAGCTCGCTCCTTGACCCAATTCGAAACGGGCGCTTGCTCGACCAAGCGCAACAGCTCGTCCACGTGACGCCCGTGCGGCCGATCGGGGATCGTGAACTCGACTTGCTTGCATGCCACCCCGCCACGGATAGCGTCCCGCGCTGCAACCCCCACGCCGGCCAGCCCCAAGCGCGTCGGTAACCCTTCAAGCCACGCCGAGGGCACGCCGAGGGATAAGAGTGCCCCCAACGTCATGTCGCCGGATATCCCGGCTGCCGGGTCCAGGATCGCGATGCGCATCGTTCCCAAGCTCTGAAATATTAACGGGTTAGGATCGGTAGAGCCACCCTGCGCCCGTGTTGAACAGCACCACGTGCTCTTCCGGCTCAAGGGCTCCCTGCGCCTTGAGTTCGACCGCTCCAGCGAGCGCCGCTCCGCCCTCCGGTGAGGCGTCGATACCCTCGAGCGTCTGCAGATCACGCGCGGCCGCGGCGAGCTGGCTGTCCGTCACGCTCACCGCGCCTCCGCCGCTGTCCCGCAGCGCGCGCAGCATCAGGCGATCGCCGAGCGGGCTTGGCACGCGGAGGCCGGCGGCGATCGTGGATGGGTCAGGCCAGGACGTACATGCCTCCGCGCCCGTTTGGAACGCCCGCACCACGGGCGCGCACCCCGCGGCCTGGACCGTGTACATCCGCGGGGCCCGCCCGGTCACCCAGCCGGCGGCGACGAGCTCGGCGAAGGCCTTCCACATCCCGATCAAGCCCGTGCCACCGCCCGTCGGGTAGACAATGGCATCCGGCAGCGTCCACCCGAGCTGCTCTGCGAGTTCGAGGGCGAGAGTCTTCTTGCCCTCGATGCGGTACGGCTCCCGCAACGTCGACACGTCCACCGCGCCGGTTTCCACCGCGTACGCTCGGGCCGCCTTTCCGCAGTCTCCGATGTGTCCATCCACCAACGCCAAATCACCGCCGAAGGCACGAATCTGCATGAGAATGGTTGGGGGCGTGCTCACCGGTGCGTACACGCGCGCCCGGATGCCGGCCTGAGCCGCGTACGCCGAGAGCGCGACGCCGGCGTTGCCGGCGGTCGGGACGACGAACGCTTTCGCGCCTGCCCGCGCGGCGCGGGTTACCGCGGCGGCGAGGCCACGCGCCTTGAACGAGCCGGTCGGATTCACCGCCTCGTCTTTGACACGCAAGTTCCGGAAGCCGTGCTTCCCGCCGGCACGGGGCACCGAGAGCAACGGCGTGCCTCCCTCACCGAGGGTGACCGGCACTTCCCCGTCCGCCAGCGGCAACCACTCGCGGTACCGCCACATCGTCCAGGATCGCTCCCGCAGCCGCTCCTTGACCGCCGGGGGGGGTCCGGCGCGATAGCGCACCAGGTACGGCTGGCCGCACTTCCCGCACACGCCGGGCAACCCCTCCGCCCCACGGACCGCGGAGCACGCGGAGCACTCGAGCGACCAGGCGAGCGTCACGTCAGATCGGGGCGTGGAGCCGATCGAGGATACGCTCGGCCAGGCGGACCGAAAATCCTGGCAGCGCGGCGATCTCGGCCGGCGTGGCGGTCTTGACGCCCGCGAGTGACCCGAACCGTTCGAGCAAGACGCGCCGGCGATTCGGGCCGATGCCGGGGATGGCGAGCAATTCGGAGGTGATGGTGCGTCGCGAGCGGCGTTTGCGGCTGTAGGTCACCGCGAAACGGTGGGCCTCATCGCGAGCTCGCTGCAGCAGCTTCAACGACGGGCTCCGCCGCGAGAGCGCGAGCGGCTGAACGCGACCAGGCAGGAAAATCTCCTCTTCCCGCTTCGCGAGGCTCACGATCGGGAGCTGCTCCTGGCCGACCGCGCGAGCGGCGTCCAGCGCCGCACCGAGCTGGCCCTTCCCGCCGTCGATCACCAGGAGGTCGGGCAGCGGCTTTTCCTCGGCGATGCGCCGCGTGAGATAGCGCGTCACCACCTCGTGCACAGCGGCAAAGTCGTCCTGCGGCGCGCCCCGGATCCGGAAGCGCCGGTATTCGGCCTTCTTGGGCCGCCCCGCCTCGAACCACACGAGCGAGCCGACCGTGTCCCGGCCCTGATTCGTCGAAATGTCGATGCAAACGAACGCGCGGGGAACAGTGGCGAGCCCCAAGTCCCGACCCAGCGCAAACACAGGATCGGCCGCCCGCTCGTCGATGTCGAAGCTCTCGATCTTGAGGCTATCCAGCAGGTGGCGCGCGTTCTGGTCGGCCAGCTCCGCGAGCTGGGCCTTGGCCCCCCGCAGTGGCGTGCGCCATTCCACGTCGGGCACGAGGGCTGCCAGCGAGGCCAGATCCTCGGGTGGGAATGGCAGCAGTACGATTCGGGCGCGACCTTCGAGAGGTACATAGCAGCGGACCAGGAACGCCGACAACACGGCACCCTCGGTTTCGTGCTCTGCGCCCTCCAAGAACCAGTGCTCCCGCGCGATCAGCTTGCCATCACGCACGCGCAGCACGACTCCGCACGCGTCGTCGCCATCCCGCGCGATGCCGATCGCGTCGGCATCCCCACCCCCCACGAGCTCGACCGCCTGCGGCTGCTCCAGCTGGTCCAACCACTTGAGCGCGTCGCGCACCTGGGCCGCGCGCTCGAAGTCCTGCTGGCGCGACGCCTGCTGCATGCGTTCCCGGAGGCGGGTGCGCACGTCCACGGTCTTTCCTTCGAGGAACAGGAGCACGTCCTCGATCATGCCGCGGTAGTCCGCCTCGCTCTGGAGGCCGACGCACGGCGCCCGGCAGCGCTCGATGTGGTAGTCGAGGCAGGGCCTTTCCGGCGCGTCTCCCGGCAGGTTCCAGTGACACGAGCGCACCGTGAAGATGCGCCGGATGATGTTGAGCGTCTGTCGCAACGTGGCGACGTCCGTGTAGGGACCGAAGTAGCGGGCGCCGGGGATCGACACGCGCCGCACCACCAGTACACGCGGGAACGGTTCCGCGAGAGTCACCGCGATCCGGGGATAGCTCTTGTCGTCGGTCAGCCGGATGTTGAAGCGCGGCCGATGCTCCTTGATGAGGTTGTTCTCCAGCAGGAGCGCCTGCGGCTCGTTCGACACGATGATCGTCTCGACATCGGCGATTTGCGCCACCAGGGCCGCCTGCTCGGGCGTCCCCCCTGCGTCCGGGCCGAAGTAGCTCGGGACGCGCGCGCGGAGGTTCTTGGCCTTCCCAACGTAGAGAATCTCGCCGGCGCCGTTCCTCCAGAGATACACGCCCGGCTTGTCGGGAAGGGCTTCTAGCTTGCGCGAAAGGTGGTCAGGGATTGCCATGTCCGGACGGCATCGGGATGCTTGAGCGCCAGCGTCGCCGCGGCGTAGACGATCCCAAAGGTAACGAGGGTGAGACCCCCGCGCGGCACCGGACTCATGCCCGACGCAAGATGCGATGCGCCGAAAGCGAGGCCGCCCGCCGCCGCCCCGGCCAGGAGGGTGGCTCCGAACGCCCGCCAGTCCGCGCCGCGGAGCACGCTCCCGATGCGCCCGTTCAGGTCGCGCAGGTGGAGCGTGGTGCTCACGAACGCGCCGATGGAGGACCCGAGCGCGATACCCGGCGCGCCGAGCCACCGCATCAGCACCCACGCAAGGCTCGTCGAAATCACGAGGGAGAAGGCGGCGATTTTCACGGGCGTGCGCGTATCGCGCATGGCGTAGAAGCCCGAGGCGAAGAGCTTCACGGTCGACTGGGCCACGAGGCCTACGCCGTAGGCCGCCAGCACACTCGCGACGAGCGTGGTGGCCTGCGCCGTGAACCGGCCGGTCTGGTACAGCGCCGCGACGATCTCGCGGCTCAGGACGATGCACGCGATGGACGACGGAACCACGAAGAACACGATACGGCGGAATCCCACCGCGATTCGGTTGCGCAGCTGATCGTTCGGCGTCGTGCTCCCCCTCCCGCCAGAGCCTGCGCCCGCCGCGTCGCGCGAAAGCTCCGGCAGCGAGACGGCCGTGACCGAGACGCCGAACAGGCTGATCGGCAGTTGCTGGACCAACTGGGCATACCCCAGCGCGGACACGCCTCCCGCACCGGTGAACGAGCCCAGGAAGGTGTCGATCAAACCGGACACTTGAGCGACCCCAGCGCCCAGCAGCAACGGGAGCCACGCCACGATGACGTTGCGCACGCCTTCGGGCGCTGTGGAGAACCGCACCGGAATGCCGCGGAGCAATCGCCAGCAGGTCGGCAGCTGGACGGCGATCTGCAGCACGCTTCCCCCCACGGTTCCCCACGCCAGTGCGAGCGACAGGCGGTGCAGCTGTGTATCGACCGGGAGCGTGCGATTCGCGAACCAGGTCCCCGCGGCCACCATCGCAACGATCCCCGCGACGTTCCACAGGGCCGGTGCAGCGTACGGAAGGAAAAAGCGCCGGTGGGTGTTCAAGATCCCGAGACACCACGCGGAGACGACCATCAGCCCCGTCATGGGGAACAGGATGCGTACCAGCGTGATGGTCAGCTGGCGGCGTGGCTCGTCGAATCCCTTGGCAATGACCGTGGTGATAGCAGGGGCGAGCCCGATGCCCAGGAGCGCCAGCACGCCGGAGGCCAGCAGGAGTAACCCCAAAACGGCGCCCGCCAGGGCCCGGGCGGTGCTCTTGTCGGGACGCTCGTTGAGCGCAGCATAAACGGGAATGAACGAGGCGGAGAGGGTGCCCTCGCCCAACAGGTTGCGGATCGTATTCGGGATGCGGAGCGCCGCGCGAAACGCGTCGGCGGGGACGCTATCGTTGCCGAAGTAGTACGCGAATACGCGCTCGCGCACGTATCCCAAGACGCGCGTCAGAAAAATCCCGGTGGCCACTTGCGCGGCATGGCGCGCACCACCGCCTCCCGCTGCCCCCCGGTTGGGCACCGTCAGGACGGTCGGTTCTTCTTGGTGGGATCTTCGAGCAGGCGCTGAACGAACTGCAGCTCCTCACGCATCCCGGCGAGCGAGCGGTTGACGTCCTCGAGATCGGTCTCGAGGGCCTCCAGCCTGCGCTCGAGCTGCCGCAAGCCCTGTCCGCCGCCGTCTCCCCCACCCTGACCTTCGAGCCGTCGTGCCACAGAGCGCCCGAGGGGAGAGTCGACCAGAATGGCCGTGATAGGAATCATCAGGGCCACGAGCAAGATGACGACGAAGACCCACATGAGAGGATCTTACGAAGCGCCCGCCCAGCGCGCCACCTCTTGCTCGAGTCCGTCGAGCAGCGCCGCTCCGTAACGGATCAGGAACGACGGCAGCGTGAGCACACGCTCCTGCGGCTGACCATCCGGGTACACCGCCGCGCGGGCCCGGGCAATCTGTCGCACCAGCGTCTCACCCTCGAGTCGCTTGAGACTCGCGATGAGCTTCTTCTCGATCGTCTGCGCGCCCGAGAGCGCCGCGTTGCGCGCCGATTCCACCGTGCGCTCGAGCGTGGGATCGACCTTCCTCGCCGACACGAGCAACCGGCCGTACTGCTCCTCGATGCTCGCCCGCAGGGTCCCAAGCGTCGCGACCGCCTCCGGTGGCAGGTCGTTGCGCACGAGCCGCGCCTCGAGCTCTCCCGGCTTGCCATCGAACGCCGCCAGATCGATCCCATGGCGCTCCATGAACTTCTCGACGCGCGCCTCGACCAAAACGCCCGACCAGCGCGGGACGGGCTGCTGACGGGCGACGCCCAGGGTCGCGTACAAGGGCGCGGCATCGGGGAGATACTCGAGCTCGGCGGGGCCCGCGGCGTACGCCACGGTGGGCAGAAGCGCCGCCTCGACCGCCGGCCGAAGCAGCACGTTGGGGGACAAACGGTCCGGAGCCTCTGACGCGATGCGCTCGAGGTCGACCCGCGCGAAGCGCTCGCCGCTCCGCCGTGCGACGAAGCCGTCGCCTTGGCGCTCGAGTCGGTCCCGGCCCTCGCGGCCTTCGACGAACACCGGCGTGTAACCGTCCGCCAGCGTGACATCGAGGCCCTTCAAGACCCACGGGGCAGCCGCGCGCTTGGCCGCCGCGTCGTGGACCCGCAACACGACCAACCCTCGCGGGCCGAGCAGCGCGTGGATCGCGGCCGCGAAGGCGTCGGCGAGCGACGCTTCCGGTTCGTAACATCGCGCCAGACCGTCAATGACGCCCGCTTTGAACTCGGTCTCGGGCGTGCCCTCCCGCAGCTGCGCCAGCGCCTCGACGATCTCTGGCCCGCACCGCTCTCGCGCCAGCGGAAGGAGTGGCGCATCGGCCGGGCGCTCGCGCAGCACGATGCGGGTGAGCTCGCCGCTCGCGTTGATAAACGACGCGTGATTCGCCTCGGCGAAGTCGTGGTCGTCCCCGGCCACCCAGAACACCGGCACGACGGGGGTGCGCCATTCCGTTTCGAGTCGTCGTGCCAGCGCAATGCTCGAGAGCGCCTTGTAGATCGTGTAGAGGGGGCCCGTGAAGAGGCCGGGCTGCTGGCCGGTGGTGACCACGAGGACGTCCCCGGCCGCGAGGCGGTCGCGCGCCGCTCCGGGTAGCGCGGCCGCGATCACGTCCGGCGCTACGCGCCGCGGCGCGAGCTTCCGTTGGGGCAACGCGAGCGCTGCAATCGGCGTCGTGACGATGCGTGGTATCACCCGGCGCTCTCCCCCCTTCCCCCGACTTCGCCAAACACGTCCGCTTGAAACGCGAGCACTTGGGCAGCGGGTTCCCGCCATGCGTCGGGCGGCAGTCCCGCCTTGCGGCAGGCGGCCGCAAGGAACGCCTCCGGTCCCCACCCCTGCTCCGCGGCGACCTGCGGCAACAGCAGGCCGATGTGTCGTTCGCGGCGCACGATCACGCCGTCGCGGCCCACCACGATGCGTGCCGCGTCGACCGGCGCCGGAAGCAGCACGGGCTCGAGGAGTACAGAGATCTCCACGGTAATCAGCGCGAGCTCGTCGGGCTCGACGGCAGCGAACCGCGGATCGTCGCGTGCGGCGGCGATCGCCATCTCCTGCACTACCGGGCCGAGCGCCCGATCGGCCACGATGTGGCCGATGCAACCGCGCAACGCGCCACGCTCATACAGCGTCACAAAGGCCCCGCGCTTCAACCCGGCACCAGGCACCGCCGGGATCGGTGGCAGGGGCCGGCCGGCGAGGTGTGCCGCGAGCGTGGCGCGGGCCAGGCCGCACAATGCCGCCCGATCGGCTGCCGTCAGCTCAGGATCCGCGGTGATAGGGTTCTCCACGACGGATCGTGTACGCGCGATACAACTGCTCGTACAGTACCACGCGCGCGAGCTCGTGCGGCAGGGTCAACCGGGACAGGCTCCAGACGCGCTCCGCCTGTCGGAGCACGGGCTCCGGGAGCGCGTCCGCACCGCCGATCGCGAGCGCCACGTCGCGGCCGTCCATCTCCCATCGCGCGGTCCACTCAGCGAGCTGTCCCGACGTCCATTCCTCTCCCGACCGGGACAACGCGACGAGGCGCGAGCCCTCCGCTACCGCTTCGAGGACTCGCGCCTCATCCTTCACTTCCCGCTCCTCGACTCGCGCGTAGTGTCGCAGGCGCTCGAGGTATTCGTCACAGGCCGCCCGGAGCGCCGCGTCTCGGACGCGGCCCACCGCGACCACGCGATAGAGCATCAGGCATACATCCCACGCAACTTGTGCATCGCCGCCACGCGGCCGACGGCAACGATATACGAGGCGATACGCGTGTTCACCTTGTACTTCTCCGCCGCCGCCGCGACTTCGTTGAACGCGCGCACCATTATGCTCTCGAGACGGCGGTTGACGGTCTCTTCATCCCAGAAGTAGCCCCCGCGGTCCTGCACCCACTCGAAGTAGCTCACGGTAACGCCACCCGCGTTCGCGAGGATGTCGGGAATCACGAAGATGCCCTTTTTCTCGAGAATCTCGTCCGCGGCGGCCGTCGTGGGACCGTTCGCGCCTTCGCAGATGATCTTCGCTTTGATCTGGGGAGCGTTCTTGCGGGTGATGACGTTTTCGGTCGCGGCCGGCACCAGCACGTCACAATCCACGGTGAGCACGGCCTCCCTGCTGATCTGGGCCCCCTTGGGGTAGCCCGCGATTTGCCGCTTCTCTCGCACCCACTGGAGCAGGTCGGGTATGTCGAGCCCCTGGTGGTTGTGCACGCCGCCGGACTTGTCGGACACTGCGACGATGATTGCGCCTTCCCTGCCCATCAACTCCGCCGCCACCGAGCCGACGTTGCCGAACCCCTGGACCGCTACCCGCGCGCCCTTGAGGCTCATCCCGAGCTTCCCCAACGCCTCGCGGGTCACGATCATGCATCCCCGGCCCGTCGCCTCGCGGCGCCCCAGCGAGCCCCCCATCTCCACCGGTTTCCCCGTCACGACCGACGTGACCGTGTGCCGATGGTGCATGGAATACGTATCCATGATCCACGCCATCACGCGCTCGTTCGTGTTCACATCCGGGGCCGGAACGTCCGAGTCGGGCCCTAGGGTCTCGATGATGCTCGAGGTGTAGCGGCGCGTGACCCGTTCCAGCTCCGCCATCGACATCGTCGTCGGGTCGCAGACGACACCACCTTTGGAGCCCCCGAACGGGATGTTCACCAGCGCGCACTTCCACGTCATCCAGGCGGCGAGGGCTTTCACCTCTTCGAGGGTGACGTTCAGGTCGAACCGGATGCCCCCTTTGGCCGGCCCGCGCGACGTGTTGTACAACACCCGGTACCCCGTGTAGACCTCCACCTCGCCGGAGTCGCGGAGCACCGGGACGGACACGATGATCTGCTTTTCGGGGTTGCGGAGGACCTTGTAGAGGCCGGGATCGAGGTTCAACAACTGGGCGGCGTGGTCGAACCGCTCCATCATCGCCTCGAACGGATTTTCTTCGGCGAGGAATGTGTCCTTGTCCGGCCTGATCCCGTGCTGAGGCTGGGGAGAGGAACTCGGCGGCGGTGGTTGGGTGGCTGGTTCGCTCATGGCGTTCGCGTGGAATTCGAGGTCTCAGGTACGGCCGGCCGGGAGACGGCGAGGACGGCGTCCACCGCCTGTTCGAGCGCCCGGCCGCTCCGTTCCCATCGGACGGCGAGCACCGCGACGAGCGGCTCGGGCGTTGTCCCGGGCCAGCGCGCGCGGAGCTTCACGGCGTCCTTTTCAGTGACTACAACATAATCGCCTGCGCGAGCGGCCCGCGCGAGTCGCTCGACGTCGGTCTGGGTGTACACGTGATGATCTTGATGCGCCACGAGTTGCACGATCGCCCCGCACGCGCCCAGCTGTGCGGCGAAGCTCGACGGATCCGCGATTCCCGCCGCTGCCACCACGGCGCGCCCCGCGAGCACGTCCAGCCCGTGCCGGGCACCGGACTGCATCCCTTCGAGGTGGCTGAGCTCGAGCGCGGCGATGCACATCGGGACACGTGGGCGTACGCCGGCGAGCCTCTCGGCCACGGCTGCCGCCGTGCCGGGGGCGGCGCTCTTCCGCGTCACGACGATCAGGTCCGCCCGACTCAGGGCATCCCAACGTTCCCGCCACGGGCCGGCGGGGAGCGGCCACGGGGAGCCGCCAGCACTCTCGGCACTCACCACCGCGATGTTCAGCTCCCGCGCGACCCCCGTCAATTGGTAGGCGTCGTCGAGCACGCAGATCTGAGCGCCCTGCGCTTGCGCCGCGCGGGCGCCCGCCACGCGATCGGGATTCGCCACGACCACCGCGCGAGGGGCGAGGCGCCGATGTACGAGGGGCTCATCCCCACCGTAGCCGCGCAGCAGGATCGCCGGCCTGCGACCGTGCGCCGCGCAATACTCGGCGATCCAGGCTGCGAGAGGCGTCTTCCCCGTCCCTCCGACGGAGAGGTTGCCGACGGCGATCGCGGGCAGGGCAATACGCACCGCGCTCCGCTCAGATCGACGGACCGCCCGGATTTGCATCACCGCCCAGTACAGCCCCGCGAGCGGTATGAGGGGGAGTCGGGCCAGTCGCGCACCGGCGGATCCCCCCCAGATCCAATGAAGCGCACGGACGAGGCCGCTCACTTCTCCCCGCCGTACGTCACGTTTCCCAACTCGCGTTCAGCCACCGCCAAGCCGCGACGGATCGCTTCTTTCCCTTCGCTCACGCCGAACGGTGCACTATAGACGATGTCCACTGTTGCGAACGGCCGGGGGACGCAGAACCGGTCCCACGACTCGATCCACCAGGCTGACGAAGCACGGGCGCCGGAGGGAACCACCAACGCGTTCGCGTGCTGTGCGGCGGCCAGCGCGCCCGGCTTCATGCGCTCCGCGGGACCGCGGGGGCCATCAGGGGTGAGGGCGACCTCCGCGCCGTTCTTGAGCGCGCGCACCAGGCCCAGCAGGCCGACTTCCCCTCCTCGCTTGGAAGACCCGCGCACGACCCGGTACCCCCAGCGCTCGGACAGCTCGGCCAGGTATCCGCCGTCGCGATGACGGCTGATCAGCAGAGCCATGCCCTCGTCGCGCCGGTGATACAAGAGGGGCAGGATGCGGCTGTGCCAGAGGATGTAGATCACCGGCCGACCCGTGGCTCGCGCGGCCGAGACATGCTCCCATCCGTGTATGCGGTAGCGCCACGTAGCCGCGAGCAGCCGTACGAGACCGGCCGCCACCGCCGTCACCGTCCCTTTCACCCCGCGAGCTCGAGCGCCAGTGCGGCCACTCGCTCCGAGGCGCCAGGAGGTCCCAATCGGTCGCGCACCAGAGCCAGGCCTTCTCGTTGGCGCCGGGCGGCCGGGTTGTCCCGATCGAGTAGCGGCAGGACCGCCTCAGCGAGGGCCGTGGGGGTCACCGCTCCCTGCAGCAGCTCGGGGCTCACTTCACGACCGGCGATCAGGTTCACGAGCCCGACGTGTGGAACCTGCAGCATGCGAATCGCGATCGCGAACGAGACTGGATTGAGGCGATAGGCGATGACCATGGGCACGTCGGCGAGCGCCGCTTCGAGCGTTGTCGTGCCGGACTTGCAGAGCCCGGCATCCGCAGCGGCGAACACGCCGAGCGGGTCGCCACTGTGGACGCGGATGGCTTCTCCCGCCGGCGCGGGATACTCAGCCTGCGCGGTGCCGGCGACTACCAACTGCACATCGGGGCGCGCGGTGCCCACGCGGAGCGCGGCATCGCGAAACGCGGGCCAAAGCCGTTTCACCTCCTGCGCGCGGCTCCCCGGAAACAGACCAAGCACCGGCCGTCTGGGGTCGAGCCCGATCGCCCGTTTGGCGTCCGCGCGCGGCGGTGGCGGCGGTCGATCCCGCAGCGGGTGCCCCACGAAGGTGGCGGCCACGCCGTGCTCGAGGAAGAATCGCTCTTCGAACGGGAGAATCACCGCGAGGCGGCGTACCGTGGCCAGCTTGCGCACGCGGCCCGGCGCCCACGCCCACATCTGGGGCGCGATGTAGTAGAGCACAGGAATACCGGCCGCGCGCGCCTCGGCCGCCACACGCAAATGGTAGCCGGGGTAGTCGACCAGGATCACGAGATCGTAGCGTTTGCCGCGGAACGCGTCGCGCACGCGCCGGAGGAGGCGCAAGTGCGCGGGCAGCTTCCACAACGCCTCCACGAATCCGACGACGGAGAATCCCTCCATGCGGTCCAGCACCGTCGCCCCCGCGGCCGCGAGCCCCGGCCCGCCGAAGGCGTCCACGGCAGCGGCGGGGACCTGGCGCTTCAGCGCCGCAACGACCGCGGCGGCGTGCGCATCCCCCGACGGTTCCCCCGCCGACACATAGATGCGCGGCGCGCGGCTCACGGCCGCGCGGCGGCGAGTGGCGAGGCCTGGACGGCGTCGGCGACCCGAAAGGCGAGCGCCAGGGCCTGTGCCCCCGCGGCGCCCGACACGACGACTTCTTCCTCGCCACGCACCGCGCGCAAGAAGCTCTCGAGCTCGAGCTTGAGCGGCTCCACTTCCGGCGCCTCGAGCCGCACGTGCTCCACGATCTGCTCGAGCCTCGTGGCCCCGAGGCCTTGCCAACCGTCCTTCAGGCGGAAGAAGTCACCGCACCCCTGCACGAGGTCGAGCGAGCAATAGCCCGTCAGTTGAAAGATGCGCAGCTTGCGGGTCCGCTCGCGCGAGACGCGGCTCGCGGTGACGTTCGCGATCGCGCCGTTGGCGAATTCGATGCGGGCGTTCGCGATGTCCACGTGAGGGGTGAGGAGCGCGACGCCCGTCGCCCGCACGTCCGCCACGGGCGCCTGTACGAGCTCGAGCGCGAGATCGAGATCGTGGATCATCAGGTCGAGAATGACGGCGACGTCGGTGCCGCGCGGCTGGAACGGGGCCAGCCGGTCGATCTGTAAAAAGCGCGGCTCGGCCAAGTACGGGGCCGCAGCGCGGACCGCACGGTTGAAGCGCTCCACATGGCCGACCTGGAGCACCACGCCCTGCGCCGCCGCGTGTCGCACGAGCGCATCCGCGCCCTCGAGCGTCTCCGCGAGCGGCTTCTCCATCAGGAGCGCGATGCCTCGCTCCAGCACGGCGAGGCCGACCTCTGCGTGCACCGGCGTCGGCACGGCCACGGTCACCGCATCCACGCTCTGGAGGAGTGCCTCGAGCGACGGGTGCGCCGCGGTGTCGAGCTGTGTCGCCACTTCGGCCGCGCGCGCGGGGTTCTTATCGTAGATGCCGGCGAACGCGACGCCCGCCATGCGCCGCAGCAGCCGCGCATGATGGAAGCCCAGGGCCCCGGTCCCGACCACCCCCACGCGCAGCGCGCTCACACCATCACTCCGCGTTGCGAGCCCTCGATGAACTTGAGGAAATTCTCCACCTCGGGAATCTGCGGCAGCTCGGCGCGAGCCTTGGCAATGCCCTGCCCCACAGTCATGTCGGAATTGAACAGCAGCCGGTACGCGCGCTTCAACGCCAGCTTGACTTCAGGAGAGAACCCGGCGCGCTGCAACCCGACCGAGTTGAGTCCGTAGAGATGCACCGGGTTGCCGACGGCTTTGGTGTAGGGCGGCACGTCCTGGTTGACGCGCGACCCACCGCCCACGAAGGAGAAGGTGCCGATGCGCACAAACTGATGGATCGGCACGAGCCCGGAGATGATGGCCCGATCCTCGATCGTCACGTGGCCGGCCATCTGCACGGCGTTTGCGACGATCACGTCGTTCCCGATGAGGCAGTCGTGAGCCAGGTGGACGTACGACATCAGGAAACAACGCTGGCCGACAGACGTCTTGCCGGTCGCCGCGGTCCCGCGGTTGATCGTGCAATACTCGCGGATCACGGTCCCGTCGCCCACCTCGACCCAGGTATCCTCGCCCTTGTATTTCAGGTCCTGCGGGTCGTTGCCGAGCACGCTGCCGTATCCGACCTTCACACCGGTGCCGAGCTTGACGTTTCGCTCGAGCACGGCGTGGGCGGCGATCTGGCAGCGCTCGCCCACGGTGACGCGGGGGCCGATGATGGCGTACGGACCGACGGTGACGTCCCCGGCGAGGTGGGCCGTGGGATCGACGAGCGCGGTCCGATGAATCACCGATCGACCACCGAGGCCATCATCTCCGCCTCCGCCACCACCTGCCCATCCACGTAGCCGACGCCCTTCATCTTGCAGGTCTTGCCGCGGAACTGAAGCATGTCGAGCTCGAATCGGATCTGATCCCCGGGCACAACCGGCCGCCGGAACTTCACGTTGTCGAGCGACATGAAGTAGACCACCTTGTCCTCGACGTTCTGGCCCTCGAAGTAGCCCATCAGCAGCATGCCCCCCACCTGGGCCATCGCCTCGATGATCAACACCCCCGGCATGATCGGATGCCCGGGGAAGTGCCCCTGAAAGAACGGCTCGTTGATGGTCACGTTCTTGATGCCGACGATCCGCTGCTGCCCCTCGATCTCGATGATGCGATCCACCAGGAGGAAGGGATAGCGGTGCGGCAGGACGTCCATGATCCGGCCGATGTCCATCTTGGGTGGCCCGGTGCGGCGCGCCGCGCGCGCCACCGCCCGCGCCAAGACGATATTGCCGCCGTGGCTCGGCCGCGTCGCGATGATGTGCGCACGCACACGGCCGCCGGTCAGTGCCAGGTCTCCCAGGATGTCGGCGGCCTTGTGGCGCACGAACTCGTCGGGCCAGCGCAACTGGCCGCCGTTGGCGAGGCCGCGCTCGTCCAGCACGATGGCGTTGGCGCTGGACGCGCCCTTGATGAGGCCTTTGGCCTGGAGCGCCGCCACCTCGGATGTGAACCCGAACGTGCGCGCCGGCGCCAGATCGCGCGCGAATCCCTCAGGCGTGACCGTGAAGCTGCCGGCCTGGCGGCCGATGAGCGGGTGCGGCCACTCGATGGTCACGGTCAGGCGAAGCTCCTTGTCCGGGGCGACCACGTAGGTCGAGTCGCCCTCGCTGACCGTGAACGGGGCCGGCACGGTGAGCACGAGGGGCTCGCCGTCGGTCTCCGTGGGGCCGGCGCGCTCCAGGGCTTCGAAGTACGGCTGGAAGCTGCCATCCAGAATGGGTGGCTCGGGACCCGAGACTTCGACCGTCAGGTCATCGATCTCGAGCGCCGCGACGGCGGCGAGGAGGTGCTCTACGGTGTGGATCGTGCTCTCGCCGCGCCCGATCGCCGTGCGGCGCTCCACCGCCTCGACTTCCGAGAGGAGCGCCGGAACCTCGGGCTTCCCGCTGAGATCGACGCGCCGGAACACGATCCCCTGGCCCGCCGGGGCCGGCACGAACGCCACCTCGGTACGGGCCCCCGTATGCAGTCCCGTGCCCGAGACGGCCGTCTTCTTCCGGATCCCGCGCCTACCGCCCTGTGCCATCAGTTCGCCGAACGAGCGCCTCCAGGTCGTCCACGATCTGCGCGAGCCGGTACAGGGCGCCCTGGGCCCGCAGGAACTCGCGGTGGTTGCGCGCCGGATATCCGGACACGGTCGCCCCCGGATCGATGTCGCCGATCACCCCGCCCTGCACGGTCACGCGCGCACCCTTTCCGATCGTGACGTGGTCGGCCAGGCCCGCCTGCCCCGCCAGGAAGACATCGTCCTCCACGTGGGTACTGCCGGCGATGCCCGCCTGGCCCGCGATAAGGCAGCGCGCCCCAATCCGGCAGTTGTGCCCGACCTGCACCAGGTTGTCGATCTTGGTCCCGGGGCCGATGACCGTATCATCCACGCTGCCGCGGTCGATGGTCGTGTTGGCCCCGATTTCCACGTCGTCCCCGATGATGCAGCGGCCCACCTGCGGGATCTTGCGCGGCAATTCACCGACCTTTCCCGGCACGTACCCGAACCCGTCCGCCCCGAGCCGAACTCCGGCGTGCAGGATCACGCGGCTGCCGACGATCGTGCCGCTATAGCACACGACGTGTGGGTAGAGCTGCACGTCGTCGCCCAGCACCACTCCGTCCCCCAGCACCACGCCGGCGCCGATGCGGACGTTGCGGCCGAGTCGCGCGCCCTGGCCGAGCACGGCGTACGGACCGATCGCCACCGGGTCCTGCCACGTCGCGCCGGCGCCGATCACGGCCGTGCGGTGCACGCCCGGCTCCCAGGCGGGCTCCGGGTAGAGCACCGGAATGACGGAGAGCAGCGCCTCGTGCGGGTCGCGCACCAGCACGCGGCACGCCGGGCCAGCGGTGCCCTCCGGAATGAGATCCGGCTTGCAGAGCACGATGGCCGCGCTAGACCGTTGAAAATACTGGAGATAGCGTCGCGCGGCAAGAAACGACAGGTCGTCCGGGCCCGCGCGGTCGAGCGGCGCCACGCCGGACACCGTTACGTCCGCTGGACCCCTGAGCTGGCCGTTCGTGAGTGCCGCGACCTCGCGAGCACTGATGCGCCGGCCGGAACCCGCGGCGCTCGTGCCGCTGTCCGCTCCGCTGCTCGTCCCGCGCCCCTTACTTGGGCTGCTTCAGCCGCTCGATCACCTTGGCGGTGATGTCGAGACTCGGGTCGGCGAAGAGGATGCTGTTGTTGGGCGCGTCCATATCGAAGATGAACGAATAGTTTCCCTCGGCGCGGATCCCCTGAACCACGCCGAAAATGCGGGCCTGGATCGGCTGAAACAACTCCTGCTGGCGCTGCTGGAACCGGCTCTCCAGGTCGGTTTGCTTTTGCTGGAGGCGCTGCTGGGTCGTCTGCAGCTCCCGCTGTTTCGCCTGCTTCGCCGTCGACGACAAGGCGATCGACTGCTGGTCGAACGCCTTCATGGCGGAATCCCACTGCTGCTGCATGCGTTGCAGGGTGTCCTGGATCGCCTTGCGCTCCTTGCCCAGCGCCGAATCCGCCGCCGGGTATCCCGGCGTCTGCTCCAGGATCGCTTGCGACTTGATGTAGCCGATCTTGAGCGCGCTTTGGGCCTGCCCGCGAGCCACGGCCGGCGCGCCCACAACGAGCAGCCACGCCCCTGCGATTACCACACGCCTCATAACGGTCTCCCAAGAAGAAATGCTACGGTCCAGGTGCCCGAACGAGCCGGGCGCTCCGATCAGAAGAAGTTGCCCAGCTTGAAGTGCAGCTTGAAGCCCGGCGCCGGCCGGCCGAAGGTATCTGTGCGATCGAAGCCGTACGCCCAGTCGATGCCGATCGGACCAAGCGGCGAGATGATGCTCACGCCCAACCCGGCGCCGCGGAACAGGCGCGTCGGGTTGAACTCTTCGGCGCGGGCCCACACGTTGCCCGCGTCGACGAAGGCGTTGAGGTAGAACATCTGCGAGATGCGCGCCCCGATTTCTCCGGTGGTCGCAAAGTATGCCTTGCCGAACGAGCTCGCGCTTGCCTGCCCGTTGCTCGCGGTGGGATCGTAGCCGCGCGGCGTGATCGAGAACTCGTCATAGCCGCGGAGCGGGATACCGTACTGCACGCCACCCATGGTGAACAGCTGATCGAAGAAGGGCGAGTTACCGAACACGAGGCCGGATCGCGTGGACAGCCCCATCACGAACTTGACCGGGGACGTGCTGGCCGCGCCCCCGAGCTGTCCGAGCGGCGCGTACCAGCGGCCCTCGAGGTCGAGCCGCTGGAAGTTGCCGGAGCCGCCCAGCGGGCCGCCTGACTGCGAAATGCCGATCGAGTGCATGGTTCCCGCGGTCGGGAACGGGAGATCAATCCGCGTGTCGCGGAGCAGGGAGACGCCGATGGTCGAGCGGATGCAATTGTTGCAGCTCAACGCTGCGAGTCCCGTGGTCGCACCTTCGAACGTCTGGTCGTCGATGGCGTACGAGACGAACATCCGCGTATACCGGTCGTTGAACACCGGGAACCCGAACTGCAGGCTCGCGCCCTCGCGCTTCAGCGTGCCGAGATCGGCGATCGTATACCGCAGCCGGGTGTTGTGCACGTCGAATGTGCCCGAGATGCGCGACTCATGGATCGCCGGATCGGTGTAGCTCACCTGGAAATCGCTGATGTTCTGGCCGAACTGCCACTGGAAGTGACCTTTTTTCCCCTTCCCGAACAGGTTGGGCTCGTCGAGGCCGAGGAACCCGCCCACGCCCGTGCCCTGCCCCACGGAGGCGCCGAAGTTGATGTTGCCGGTGTGTTTCTCGGTCACGCGGAAGATGACGTCGATGTCGCCCTGGTCGTTGGCCGGCCGCGTATCGGGAAACGGCATCGGCTGCTGGAAGAAGCCGAGGTTCGAGATGTTCTGATACGACCGGATGAGCGCGTCCTGCCGGAAGACGTCGCCGGGCAGGAGGACGATCGCCTCGCGAATCACGCGCTCGTGCGTGATGTCGTTGCCCGAGATCTCGATCTTGTTGACGATAGCGGGCTGGCCCTCGTTGATGGCCCAGCGCAGGTCCACGACGGGCTTGCCGTCGGCGCCCGTGCGGCGGATGACCTGGGGCTGGATATTGGCGTAGATGTAGCCGTTGTTCCGGTAGAGCGTGTAGAGATCGTTGACGGCGTTATCCCAACGCTCCTGGCTGAAATAGACCGGGCCCTGGGCGGTCCCGCCCAGGCCGAGGAAGCCGGTGCGGTCCCCGCCCTTGAACGGAAACAGCTGCTGGAGCTCCTCCGTCGAAAAGCGCCGGTTGCCGACGATCTCGAACGCGCCCACGCGGTAGGGCTCTCCTTCGCTCACCCGGACCTGCAGCGTGGCCTTGCCCGTCGCGTCGTTCACGAGAATCGTGTCGCCCAGTACCTGAAAGTCCACGTACCCCCGGTCCCCGTAGAACTTCGGGAGCCGCTCCTGCACGTCGGCGCGCAGCTTCTCGTCGTCGTACTCGCCCGAGCGGAACCACCAAAAGCCCTCGGGGCGGGTCTTCATTTGACCCACGAGCTGATCCATGGGGAAGTGCCCGTTGCCCTGCACCTGCACCTGCGCCACGGCAACACGCCGCCCCTCGTCCACATCGAAGATGATGCGGACGCGGGACGAATCGTTCTCGTAGACGGGGACGACCTTGACCTGCGCGAGGTAGTAGCCGTCGGCGCGATACAGCGAGTCGATGCGCCCGCGGGCGCGGGTGACGGCCGCGGGGTCGAGCGGGCGGCCTTCCGCGAGCTGCGCCTTGTCCCGGACGCTTCCTTCGGACACGCGGTTCACGCCGCGCACCGCCCACTTCACGAGGATGGGGCGCTCGTGCACGCGCACGATCAAGAGCTGGCGACCGCCCGCGGTGTCCTGGGTCACCCGGACGTCGTCGTACTGCCCGCTCGAGTACAGCGCCTGGACCGCGCGCTGGACGTCGCGGTAGCCGAGCGCCTTCCCGGGGGCGAGACCGCTCTGATCGAGCACCTGCTTGCGCTCGACGCGGCGCAGCCCGATCACGACGATCGAGTCCGGCGCCACGGCCGTGGCGGAGGCGGTCGGTGCCTCGCCTCCCTGCGCGCGCGCGGCGCGCGGCAGGAGCACTGGGAAACTCAGGAGGATGACTGCGGAAAGCCGGCGGATCACGCCTTCGAGCCGGAGAGCGCGCGGAACGCCAACCGTTCCTTGTCCGGGGCCACGTCGACTTCGATCTCGTCGCCCCGCGCGAACTCGCCGACTAGGATCTTCTCCGAGAGCGGATCCTCGACGTACTTCTGAATCGCGCGCTTCAGCGGGCGCGCGCCGAAGTGCTCATCGTACCCGCGCTCCACCAGGAAGTCCGAGGCCGCCGGCGTCAGCCGGAGGGTGAGCTCCTCATCGCCCAGCCGTCGCTGCACCTCTTTGAGCAGGATCGTAACGATCTGCGCGATGTGCTCCCGCGTCAGCGGGTGGAACACGATGACGTCGTCCAGCCGGTTCAGGAACTCGGGATTGAAGGTCTTGTTGATCTCCTCTTTGACCTTCTCCGCCATCTTGTCGAACGTCGCCCGCATGTCCGGCTGCGAGAAGCCCAGCGCCTTGCCCTTGACCATGTCCCGAGCGCCGACGTTGGACGTCATGATGACGACCGTGTTCTTGAAGTCGATCACGCGGCCGTAGTTGTCCGTCAGGTGACCTTCGTCGAGCACCTGCAGCAGAATGTTGAAGACGTCGGGGTGCGCCTTCTCGATCTCGTCGAGCAAAACGACGGAATAGGGCTTCCGCCGCACCGATTTCGTGAGCGTTCCCGAGTCCTCGTACCCCACGTAGCCGGGGGGCGCGCCGATCAGCCGGCTCACGGAGAACTTCTCCATGTACTCCGACATGTCGACCCGGATCAGCGCGTTGGCGTCGGCGAAGAGGAACCGCGCGAGCCCGCGCGCGAGCTCGGTCTTGCCGACCCCCGTGGGCCCGGAGAAGATGAAGGAGCCGATCGGCCGCTTCGGGTCTTTCAAGCCGGCCCGGCTGCGCCGAATGGCGCGCGAGATCACCGCGATCGCCTCGTCCTGGCCGACCACGGTCTCGTGCATCTCGTCTTCCATCCGCAACAGCCGCGCGGTCTCGGCCTCCTGGAGCCGCGTGACCGGAATCCCCGTCCACCGCGACACGATGAAGGCCACGCCCTCTTCGTTGATAGTGGGCCGGTGCGTCTGGCGCTCCTTCTCCCACGCCTCCTGCTTGCGGCGGATCTCCGCCTGCAGCTCGCGCTCCTGGTCGCGCAGCGCGGCGGCGCGCTCGAAATTCTGGTCCCGGACCGCGTTCTCCTTGTCGCCGTTGATGTGCTCGAGCTTCCCCTTCAGGGCCGACACTTCGGGCGGCGGCACCTGGGTCGCGAGGCGCGCCCGCGCCCCGGCCTCGTCGATCACGTCGATCGCCTTGTCGGGCAGGAAGCGGTCGGTGATGTAGCGCTCCGAGAGCTTGGCCGCGGCGTCGAGCGTCTCGTCGGGAATGATCACCCGATGGTGCTCCTCGTACCGCTTGCGCAGGCCCTTCAGGATCTCGATGGTCTCGGCCACGGTGGGCGGATCCACGATCACCGTCTGGAAGCGCCGCTCCAGCGCACCGTCCTTTTCGATGTACTTGCGGTACTCGTTGAGCGTCGAGGCGCCCACGCACTGCAGCTCGCCCCGCGCCAGCGCCGGCTTCAGCATGTTCGAGGCGTCCACCGCCCCCTCCGCCGCGCCCGCGCCAACGAGTGTGTGCAGCTCGTCGATGAAGAGAATGATGTTCCGGTTCTGCGCGATCTCGTTGATGATCGCCTTGAGGCGCTCCTCGAACTGGCCGCGATACTTGGTCCCCGCGATGACCGCCGCCATATCGAGTGAGAGCACCCGATGATCCTTGAGGACGTCGGGGCACTGGCCGCTCGCGATGAGCTGGGCGAGCCCTTCGACGATCGCCGTCTTCCCCACGCCCGGCTCCCCGATGAGCACGGGGTTGTTCTTCTTGCGGCGCGACAGAATCTCCATCACCCGCTCGATCTCCTTCTGTCGTCCGATCGTGGGATCGAGCTGGCCTTCGGCGGCAAGCTGCGTCAGATCGCGGCAGAAGTGATCGAGCGCGGGCGTCTTGGATTTCTTCTCGCTCTTGGGGCTGGCGGGCTGCGCGCCCGTGCCGGACGGCGCCGCGCCACCCGACGGCATCTCGCTGCCGAGTAGTCGCAAGGTTTCGGCGCGGGCCTGCTCGAGGTTGACGCCCGCATCGGTCAGGACCTGCGCGGCGATCCCCTTCTCTTCGCGGAGCAGCCCGAGCAGCAAGTGCTCGGTGCCGACGTAGGAGTGGTTGAGCTCGCGCGCCTCGCTCATGGCGAGCTCGAGCACCTTCTTGGCGCGGGACGTGTACGGCAGATCGGGACCGGCGGCCGCCGCGGCTTTGCCCTTCTTGACCGTCTCCTCGATTTTCTGCTGGATTTCCTCGAGGTCGACGTTCAGGTTCGTGAGGACGGCCGCCGCGACCCCTTCGCCCTCGCGAATCAACCCCAGCAGGATGTGCTCGGTGCCGACGTATTCGTGGTGCAGCCGCGCGGCTTCCTCCCGCGCCATCTGCAGGACCTTGCGGACGCGATCCGTGAAGTTGTAGCCGTTCATCTCCCCCCCGTACTCCCCAGCCTCACGCCGCCTCGGCCTCGAGCATACGGCGAACGTAGGTGGCCCGGACCGTCGGCAAGTCAGGATCGCCGGTTTGCCGCCCGTCCAACGCCGCCAGATGCGCGGGCTGAGTGAAAATCATCAGCTTGTTGAGTGTGTATACACTCAAGCCCGGAATCAGATTCAGCCCGACCCCCAACCGTACGCCACTCAATAGGTTCATCGTCTCTTCGAACGTCAACTTGCGCGCGTACTTGAGCAGTCCGTAGGCCCGCCACGTCTTGTCCGCCACCTCATCGGGCGCGGTCCGGAGCAGCACGTCGCGCGCCTGCTCCTCGTACTCGATCACCTGGCGTACGATCTTGCCGAGGTGGTCGAGCAGCTCATCCTCCGACTTGCCGAGGGTCGTCTGGTTCGACAACTGAAAGAAGTTGCCGACGATCTCGCTCCCCTCCCCGTATAAACCCCGATGGGTCAGTCCGACCTGAGCGAGCCCCTGCAATACCTTGCCGACTTCCTTTGTCAAAACAAGGCCCGGCAAGTGGATAAGTACACTCGCGCGAAGCCCTGTCCCGGCGTTCGTCGGGCAGGAGGTAAGATAGCCAAATTCCGGGTGAAACGCGAAGGGCAAGAGCGCCCCGAGGTCCGCGTCGAGCGCCTCCAAGTCCGCGTAGGCGTCCTCCAACGCGAATCCCGAACGCATTCCGTGCAATCGCAAGTGGTCTTCCTCATTCACCATGACGCCCACGGTACCCTGCACCATCAGCGCGGCACCAGGCCGGGGCCGTACCTCACGGTCCAGCGCCGCCAGCTCCTTGGACACGAGATGGCGCTCGTGCAACAGCTGCCGGTCGGCACGCTCGAGCTGATCCAGTCGGATGGTCACGGCGCCCCGGAGCAGGTCGCTCGCCGCGCCAGCCTCTTCCACCCGCGTGAGGACCGCCGTGCGGTCGGTGTCCTTGGCGCGCTGGCTGAAGACGTATCCTTCGAGGTTCCGCGCCAGGCGGATCCGCGTGGACAGGACGATGCTGCCTTTCGGCCCGGACGCGTCCAGCCAGCCGATACCGCCGTCCGGGAGCAACGAGAGGTCGATCACTCGAGCACCCGAATGCGGTCGCGCAGCTCGGCCGCGAGCTCGAAGTTCTCGCTCTCGACCGCTCGCCGGAGCTGCTCCTTCAAATCGAGGAGGCGGAGTCGCGGATCGGCCGAGCCTTCGGCACCCGGGGCGATATACCGCTCGCCGACGTGCTGGCTCGAGCCGTGCAGCCGGCGGAGCAGATCGCGCAGGTGCGGGCCGAACGATTCGTAGCACTGCGCGCACCCGAGGCGGCCCGACTCCCGGAAATCCTTGAGCGTGCTCCCGCACGCCGAGCAGCGGAGCCCGTCGGCCGGCGTGGGAAGGACGTTGCCGCCCTTCCCGATCATCCCCTGGAGGAAGCCCCCGAGCGGCGTCTTCAGCACCGCCGCGCCGGTCTCGACGCCCCTCTGCTGGGCGCACTGCTCGCACAGGTGCAGCGTGACCTTCGTGTCGTGCTCCACCGTGGTCAGGTTCACGACCGCGTCGCGCTCCTTGCAGTTATCACACAGCATCAGGGTATCGCGTCCACCGAGGCCACCGCCGCCAGGCGACCATCCTCGAGCATCAGGATCCGATCCGCCCGGCCTGCGAGCTGCCGGTTGTGAGTCACCACCACGACCGCCGTCTCGTACTCCCGCGCGAGCCGGAAGAACACCTCGTGCAGCCGGTCCGCGTTCGCGTGGTCCAGGTTGCCCGACGGCTCGTCGGCGAGCACCAGGCTCGGGTCGTGCACGAGTGCGCGCGCCACGGCGCAGCGTTGCTGCTCGCCGCCCGAGAGCTCCGCCGGCCGATGCGTCATCCGGCCGGCGAGCCCCACGAGCGAGAGCACTTCCTCCGCCCGCGAGCGCGCGGCGCGGTCGCACATCCCGCCGATCAAGAGGGGCATCATCACATTCTCGAGCGCCGAGAATTCCCGCAAGAGATGATGGAACTGAAACACGAAACCCAACTTCCGGTTGCGAAGTTCCGAGAGGGACTCGGCGTCGAGATCGGCGTAGCGCGAGCCGTCGAGCCACACGTCTCCGCCGGTCGGGCGATCCAACGCGCCGAGCAGGTGGAGCAACGTGCTCTTACCGGCACCCGACGCACCGACGATGGCCACGAACTCGCCACGATGGACTTCGAGCTCCACCGCGCGCAGGATCTCGAGCGGCTGACCGTCGCCGCCCGCGAACACCTTGCGGAGGCCGCGTCCTTCGAGCAGCGCGGTCATTCGTATCGGATCGCGGTCACGGGATCGAGCCGCGACGCCTGGAGCGAGGGGTACAGCGGGGCAAGCGTGGCGACCACCAGGCTCGCGATCACGACGAGCAGCACGTCGAGCGGCTGGGGATGCACCGGCAGGTGATCGATGAAGTAGATCGACGGGTCGATCGGGATCCAGTGACCCTGGTTCACTTCCGTCCCCAGCACGAGACCCAACACGACGCCGAGGACCGTCCCGGTGAGTCCGACGAGAATGCCCTGGGTCAGGAAGATGCGCCGGATCGCCGCCTGCTTGAGACCCATCGCGAGCAGGATGCCGATCTCCCGCGTCTTGTCGCGCACGACCATGGTGAGGGTGCCGACAACATTGAACGCGGCCACCACGCAGATCAGGAACACGACGAACGCCATCGCGAGCTTCTCGAGCTTCAGCGCCGAAAACAGCGATGCGTTTTGCGATTGCCAGTCGAGCGCGCGGTAGGGATACCCGAGCCGGGTCTCGAGCGCCGCCCCGAACGACTGCGCCTGCCACGGCTCGGCGAGCCGCACTTCGAGACCCGTCACCGCCGTGTCGAGCCCCGCGAACCGCTGCGCCACCCGCCGGTCGAGCGCCACGTAGCTGTTGTCGTACTCGTACATCCCCGTATCGAAGATTCCGGTCACCTCGTAGCGATGGAACTTGGGCACGTAGGCGCCGAGGCTCGGGTTGAACTTCGCGCCGGCGGGCGCCACGAGCGTGACCACGTCGCCCGGGAACGCGGAGAGCTTCGAGGCGAGCCGCGTGCCGAGCGCGATACCGCCCTCCACGTCCGCGCGCGTCGCCTTGAAGGTCAGGTCGCCCTTCGTGAAATGCCGGGCGAAGGGGGTCACCGCCTTGTGCCCGGTATCGGACTCAACCCCGTAGACCACGACGCCCTCGGCGTAATCGTGCCCCGCGGAGACCAGGCCCTGGCTCAAGACGAACGGGGCGGCCGCCTCGACACCGTTCGTCCGCCGCACCTCGCCCAGGACCCTGTGCCAGTCGTCGAGCCGCAGCCCTTCACCGTACGTAAGAACCCGCAGGTGCGGATTGGCGACCAGGATCTTGTCCCGCAGGTCCGCCTGCAGGCCGTTCATGACGCCGAGCACGACCACGAGCGCCATCACGCCCACCGTCACGCCGCCGACCGCGATCACCGTGATCAGCGACAGCAACCGGGAGGAGCGACGGCTGCGGAGGTAGCGCAGCGCGATGCCCGACTCGAGACGCGAAGGCCAGTTGGCCCGCACGAACGCCACGATGCCCACCGCCACGATGAGCCCGAGCGCGAGCGAGAGTCCCTGGGTGATCGTCATTCCGGCCGCAACATGGGAAAGAGAATGACGTCGCGGATGTGCGGCTGGTCGGCGAGGATCATCAGCAGCCGGTCGAGCCCGAGCCCGACGCCGCCCGTGGGCGGCATGCCGTACTCGAGGGCCCGTATGTAGTCCTCGTCGAGCTGCTGCGCCTCGGCGTCCCCAGCGGCGCGCAGCTTCGCCTGCTGCTCGAAGCGCCGGCGCTGCTCCTCGGGGTCGTTCAGCTCGCTGAAGGCGTTGGCGATCTCCCGCTTCTGAATGAACAGCTCCCACCGCTCGACGCGCGTCGGATCGTCGCGCTTGTGCTTGGCGAGCGGCGACAACGCGACCGGGTAGTCGAGCACGAACGTCGGCTGCACGAGCGTGGGCTCGACAAAATTCTTGAACACCTCGTCCACGAGCTTCCCGCCCGACAGCCGGTCCACGTCCGGCACGTCCTTGCGCTTCAGCGCCGCCTTGAGCTCCGCCTCCGTGGCCCGCGCGAGATCGAGCCCCGCCGTCTCGCGGACCAGCGCGTGGAAGTCCTTCCGGGCGAATGGGCGCTTAAAATCGAGCGTGGCCCCGTGGCGCTCCAGCGTCGTCGTTCCGAACAGCTCTTTCACCATTCCGGCGACCATCTCTTCGGTGATCGCGAGCACCACCTCGTAGTCCGCATAGGCCTCGTACCACTCGGCCATCGTGAACTCGGGGTTATGAAACCGGTCCATTCCTTCGTTCCGGAAGTCGTGCCCGATCTCGTACACCTTCTCGAGACCGCCCACAATGCAGCGCTTCAGGTACAGCTCGTCGGCGATCCGGAGATAGAAGGTGGCATCCAGCGCATCGTAATGCGTCGTGAAGGGACGGGCAGAGGCGCCGCCGTACACCGGCTGCAGCACGGGCGTCTCTACCTCCAGGTAGCCGCGCGCGTCGAGGAACTGGCGGATGAACGCCACCGCGCGGCTCCGTACCCGGAACACCTCCCGCGCCGCCGGGCGTACCGCCAGGTCGGCGTAACGCTGCCGCGCCCGCAGCTCGGGGTCCGACAGCTCCCCGTGCTTCTTTCCTTCCGCGTCCTCTTTCCCGAGCGGCAACGGACGCAGCGACTTGGTGAGCAGGGTCAGGCGCTGCACGCGGAGGGTGACCTCGCCGGTCTTGGTGCGGAACAGCTGACCCTCCACCCCGATCACGTCGCCCAGGTCGAGCAGCTTCACGAGCTCGTAGGGCTCCGCACCCAGGTCGTCGACCTTGAAGTAGAGCTGGATCTTCCCCGAGCGGTCTTCGAGGTGACCGAAGGTAGTCTTGCCCATAGGACGCAGCAGAATCAGCCGGCCCGCGAGACGATGGACGGTCGTGTCCCCATCGCGGAAGCCCTCGAGCGCCGGGGCGATCGCGCCCGACCGATCGAACCGATAGGCGAACGGCATCACGCCGCGCTTGGTCAGCTCGGCGAGCTTCTCGCGCCGGGCGGCTTCTACGAAGCTCGTCACGCGGCCTTGCTCCCGAAGCGCTTCAGGTACGCCTCGATGAAGGGGTCCAGGTCGCCGTCCATCACCTTCTGCACGTCGCCGACTTTGAGCTCGGTGCGATGATCATTCACCATCGTGTACGGCTGGAACACGTAGGAGCGAATCTGGTTGCCCCAGGAGATGTCGGTCTTCTGCTTATCCACTTCCGCCTTCTTGGCCTCGCGCTCGGCCACGGCGCGCTCGTACAGCCGGGCTTTGAGCATCTTGAGCGCGGTCCCCTTGTTCTTGAACTGGCTGCGCTCGTTCTGGCACTGCACCACGATGCCCGTGGGGAGATGAGTGATCCGCACCGCGGAGGATGTCTTGTTGACGTGCTGCCCACCCTTCCCCGAGGCGCGATACACGTCGATACGCAGGTCGTCGTCGTTGATCTCGATTTCGATGTCCTCGTCCACCACCGGATAGACGAAGACGGACGCGAACGAGGTGTGTCGGCGTGATTGCGCGTCGAAGGGCGAGATGCGGACCAGGCGGTGCACGCCCTTCTCCGCCTTGAGCAGGCCGTAGGCGTAGCGCCCGCTGATCTGCAGGTCGACCGACTTGATGCCGGCCTCTTCTCCCTCGAGCATGTCGAGCAGCTCGACCGTGAAGCCGTGCCGCTCGGCCCAGCGGGTGTACATGCGCATC
This sequence comes from Gemmatimonadales bacterium, assembly GCA_035943095.1. Classification (GTDB taxonomy): domain Bacteria; phylum Gemmatimonadota; class Gemmatimonadetes; order Gemmatimonadales; family GWC2-71-9; genus AG41. The sequence continues at coordinate 71,736 of DASZCN010000060.1, forward strand.
AGCATTTCGGCCCAGTCCTGGGACTCGGTGCCACCAGCTCCGGGATGGATGGTCAACAAGGCGTCGCGGGCGTCGTCCGGGCCGCGCAGCATGTTCTGGAGCTCCAGCGCTTCGAGCTGAGCCGCGATGCCGTCGGCTTCCTGCTCGAGCGAGCGGCCCTTCAGTAGCTCGGCGACCAGGCGCGCGTGCTCTTCGTCTGCTTCCCCCCCCGCCCCGCCCGAGAGCTCGAGCAGGGCCCGCGCGTCCTCGAGCCGCTTCTTCACGCCCTGGTAGGGCTCGATCCAGCGCTTCAGCTCCTTGGTCTCCTGCACCACCTGCCCGGCTTTCTCCTGGTCGGCCCAGACGCTCCCTTCCGACATCGCGTGCTCGAGCTCCCCGAGCCGCTTGGTCTTCCCGGTTACGTCAAAGGAAGCTCCCGAGCTCAGTGAGACGACGGTCGAATTCGACAAAGCGATCGGATAAGGCCACGGTGGTACGTACTCGCCTTTCGGATGTGACAGTTGTGACAGGAGAAAAATAACGACACCCGGCTCCCGGGGGGGCCGGGGGGGGCCTAGAAGACCTTGTTGCCGCCCGCCAGGATCTCGTTCAATGCTTCCGCCCAGAAAGACGTCGTCTTCGCCAGATCTGCCCCCACCTGCTCGATGTACTCCTGCCAGCTCTTCTCAATCTCGTCCTTGAAGAGCTGCGGTAAAGTGCCATCGCGCAGCCCCTGCTGGCGTTTCTCGGGGTGATACACCACCAGATCGGACACCAGGGCTCGCGCCAGTCGCCGCGCCTTCTGCTTCGGGTCCTGGACCATGAACGGATTGACCGGCCGGAGCGGCCCGGTCATGCGCTGGCCCGGCGCCGTGGCGCCAGTGGTGGGCGACACCGGCGCCGCCGGAGCAACCGGGGCGGCTGCCGGACGTGTGGCCGGCGCGGCGGGCGCTCTTGGAGCGGCAGGCGCCGCGGACGGTGCCGTTGCCG
>DASZCN010000061.1:0-41977 GCA_035943095.1 Gemmatimonadales bacterium
TGGCGGCGAGGAGGCACCAACGAACCAACGGGCTAGGGAGAGTTGAAGCGTTGCTCCCGCTGCGCGGCGAGTCGGCGCGGGTCCTCAAAGAAGCGCGCGGTGAGGGCACCGAACCCGAGGCCCCCAATGTGCGCCAGGTACGCCACCCCGCCTGTCTGCACCGTGGCGACGGCACCGACGCTCAGCAGCTGTATCAGGAACCACAGCCCGATCAATAGCGCAGCCGGGACCAAGGTCACCTGCACGAAGACGAATATGATGAGAACCGTGCGGATCTTATCGCGAGGGTAAGTGACCAAAAACGCGCCCATCACGGCCGCGATCGCACCGCTCGCGCCCAAATTGGGAACACTGGAACTGGGGCTCGCCACGACCTGCGTCAACATCGCAATCACGCCGCCGACCAGATAGAACGTCAGGTATCGCACCGGACCCATCGCGTCTTCGATTTCGGGGCCAAACACCCACAAGAACAACATGTTGCCGATGATATGCAACCAGCCGGCATGCATGAACATCGACGTCAGCAACGTGATCAGGTGGTGGCCGGCGACGATGTCGGCGGGGATCACCGACCACCGCGTCACGAAGGGCTGACCGCCCTGCAATTCCAGTACGAAGACGAGCCCGTTGATGACGATGATGAGCGGCGTGAGAACGGGACGATGCACGGGGCGGCGTGATGCCTCCCCGAGCGGGATCATGGTTCCCATGGTCTCTACGGATGCACAATCGAGCGCAGCTTGAACGCACCGCCGATCAGGACGACGCCGGCCAGGATCGCGAACCCGGCGATCAGTCCCATAATGGCGGCGAGCGTGACGGGCGGCGCCACCAGCGCAAACACTCCCGCGATGAGGCTGAGTGCACCGAACGCGGCCGGCCAGCCCCAATCCGTTCCCATCCGCCGCAGCTGAAACGCCGCGTACACGCCGAGGAGACCCGTCAGCATCAGCCACCACGCGACCCACACGACCGCGAAGGTGAGGGCGAGGGTCGGGTAGTAGACGAGCGCGGCGATCCCGAAGCCTACACCGACCAGGCCTGAGAGCAGCAGCACCCACCAGTGCGGCATCGCCCGCAGCTGCAGTGCGTGTACGATCTCGAGCAAGCCGACGAACAGTGCCCAAAACGCGATCACCAGGGCGAACGCGGCGACCGAGTCGAGTGGCCGTGCAAAGATGAAGACTCCGACGGCGAGGGACAGCAACCCGCGTAGCATCAGGGCCCACCAGGTCAGCCGATACATTTGCTTGAGATCGCCCATCACGTGCGTTGCCATAGGGCCTCCAGTGAGGGAACTCAGTCGGACATTCGGCTATTCGACCCGATCGATCAACGGGTTGGGGTGTTCGCCCAGGAACTCGACCCAAACCTTCTTGGCACAGGGGTAGTGTTTGGCCGCCTCGACCAAATCCATGAACGCCACGATCGTACGCTCGAACCGGTCGCTGAGCTGCGCGTCGGCGATTTCGCCCTCAGGAGCGAACGCCTGGTGCGCTTGCGCGAGCGAGAACATATCGGGAAAAACGCGGGCGCCCAGATGCTCGAGCGGGACACGCAGGGTCCACAGGCCCCGATTGCCACCGAGCATCGATGGCGAGGCAGAGAGCAGCAAGCCATGCCGCTCGTTGAATGGCTGCGGCCGGTGGCGCGACACCCAGTCGATCGCGTTCTTGAGCAACCCCGGCATGGAGCCGTTGTATTCGGGGGACGCGATGACGAACGCGTCGTTGGCCTCGAGGCGACGGCGAAACGTGTCCGGGCCGGGCGGCAGCCCACGCGCGTGTTGCACGTCCTGGTTGTACGAGGGGCCGTCGAAATCCGTCATCGAGGCGGTATCGACCGTCCCGCCATTCTTCTCGACAACCCGGGCGGCCAGACGGGCCAGCCGCGCGTTGAGTGATTCGGCCCGCAGGGACGCCGAGAACACGAGGAACCGAACCGGCTCTCGGCGGACGGCCGAAACGGGCATCTCAGTCGGGTTTGGGTGGATGGCGGCGCAACCGCGCGGCCGCTTCGTCGATGCGGGCGATGTAGGCCCGAATCGCTTCGCCGTGCGCCCGGCGCGGTACCACGAAGTGGCGGTCGTCGGGCTGCACGCTCTTCAAGTCGTCCACCATCAAGTCTCCGCCGTGCGCTTCGACGGTCGCTTCGAATCGCTCCACCGCAGACAGCAGATCCACAAGCTCTTCCGGCTTCTCGCCGCCCGTCACGGCGATGCCGCGGCTGCGCAGCCGAGCAGCCACCTCGGCCGCGGCCGCCGCACGTTCAGTGCGCTCTTCGTCGTCGTACATGCGTACTATCTCCTGTTACTCGTGGAGCACCTGGTGCACGGCGGCGACCGCGATCGATCCCTCTCCGACAGCGGATGCCGCGCGCTTGAGACTCCCGGCCCGGACGTCACCGACCGCGAATACCCCGGGCAAACTGGTTTCCAACAGGTGGGGAGGGCGCGGCAGCGGCCAGCGAGCAGCGGCGAGGTCCTCCGGCGACAGATCCGGTCCCGTCTTGATGAACCCCTTCGCATCCAGCGCCAGGCATGCACCGAGCCACCGGGTGCTCGGCACGGCTCCCGTCATGGCGAAGACGTGCCGGATGTCGTGGGTCTCGATACGCCCGCTCTGGTTGTCGCGCCAGCCTACGCGCTCGAGATGACCGTTCCCTTCGAAGCTCACGATCTCCGTCCGCACGTGCCGGACGATGGCTGGGTGGTCTTCGATGCGGCGGATCAGGTAGCGCGACATGGTGTCGGCCAATCCCTCGGACCGGATCACCATGTGGACACGCCGGGCGGTCTGCGCGAGGAACACGGCCGCCTGGCCGGCCGAGTTGCCGCCGCCCACGATGACCACCTCTTCCCCGTTGCACAGCTGTGATTCCATGAACGTCGCTGCGTAGTAGACACCCGCGCCTTCGAACCGCGACAGGGAGTCGATCGGCAGGCGCCGATACTCGGCGCCGGTTGCGATGACCACGGTGCGCGCGGGGACCCGCTGCCCGTTGCCGATCTCGATGGCGTACGGCTTCCGGTCACACGTGAGCCGGGCGGCGCCCTCGCCGATCATCACCTGGGCTCCGAACTTCTGCGTCTGATTGTACGCCCGCGCGGCCAGCTCCTGGCCGGAGATCCCCGTCGGAAATCCGAGGTAGTTCTCGATCCGAGAGCTCGCGCCGGCCTGGCCCCCGGGCGCATTCGATTCCACGACCAGGACGTCCAGTCCCTCCGACGCACCGTACACCGCCGCCGCGAGCCCCGCGGGGCCGGCGCCGACGATGACCAAGTCCCTGATCTTGGTCCGGTCGATCGAATCGTTGAAGCCGAGGCAGTCAGCGATCTGTTGATTGGTCGGGTTCCGAAGCACGACGTCGCCGCGACAGATCACCACGGGCACGTCCGCGGGGCGGACGTGAAACCGGTCCAGCAGCTCCTGGACGCCGGCATCGCGATCGAGGTCGAGCGACGTGTACGGGTGACCGTTTCTCGTGAGAAACTCCCGGACTCGCAGGGTCCCCTGACAATGACTCGAGCCGACGACCACGAGGTCTCCGACTCCACGCGCGATCAACTCCACTCGCCTGAGGATGAAGGCGCGCATGAGGATTTCGCCCAGCTCGCCGTCGGTCTGGATCAGCGCCAGCAAGTCGTCGCGATCCACCTCGATTACTTCGCCCGGCGCGCCGGCCCGAAGCTGCGCGAGCCCGCGGCGACCCGACAGCATGGTGACTTCGCCGGTGAACATCCCGGGCCCGAACGTGGCCACGACCTCCTCGGTGGCGGCCGAGGTCTGGACGACGTCGATTCGACCCTCGACCACGACGAAGAGCTGGGATGCACGCTCGCCCGCCTGGACGAGCACCTCGCCGGCCGCGACCCGACGCCCGCGGCCGTGTCCCGCGACGCGGGCCAGCTGCGCCGGTGTCAACGTCGGGTTCAGCCGGTCAACGCCCGGGGTGTGGGTCAGCAGGGGCGCCGCGGGGGCCGGTGTGGTCGTTAAGAGGTCCACCTCACCCGCCCTGCTGGTGCGCTTCGACGAACCAGAGCCACTTGTCCACGCCGCGCGAGATTTCGGTGAGGATGTCGGCGCTGTCTGCGTCCTCGAGGTCGTTCATCTCTTCGATGCCGACCCGCACCGTGCGGCCGAACGCGGCGAGCGCGTCCGACAGGGCGGCCACGTGCTCCGCCCCCGTCGAGAGGCCGATCGGATAGTCGATGAGGGTGGAGCGTTCGGCGACAACTCCCACGGTCCCTTCCGCGATGCCCCCGAGCTGCACGACGCGCTCGGCGATCAAATCCACGTACTCCTCGACCTCCTCGTTGACCTCATCGAACAGCTTGTGCAGCGCGATGAACGTGGGCCCCTTCACGTTCCAGTGGGCCTGCTTACACTGGGTCTGCAGGTCGATAGACTCGGCCAGGCGTTGATTGAGCAGGCCAATGGCTTGGAGGCGCGCGGCCTCCGGTAGATCGTTCTTGGTCGGATAGAGCCTCGGGGTGTCGACGCGGGTCTCCGCGGCACTGCGCGACGCGGGAGGCGATTCCCGGCGAGGGGTGACGGTGCTTCGGGTCATGGATATCTCCTAAATGAAAGGCTGACGGATCCCTGCTTGGAGGAAGTCTACCTATACGCATCGATCCTGCCACCTGCCACCCGGCGCACCCGGCGCACCCGGCGCACCCGGAACGCGACGTCCCTGGCTCCCGGCGCTGGCGGGCACTTCGAGCCTGAGTCTGTTGTTCTGGTGGTGCTTGCCACCGGCTCAGCACGAGCGTATTTCCCAGCAGGAGGCCGTATGGGGCTGACCCCGACGCAACGGAAGCATCTGGAAGCTCGCCTGCTCGAGGAGCGCACACGCGTAGCGGACGCGCTCGCTGGCTACAATCGGGCAACCCGCGACACCCTGCAAGAAGAATGGGGGACAGACACCGCGGACCAAGAGCTGGATGCCGTGAACGCCGCCCGCGAAACGGTGGAGCTCGCCGAGATCGACGCCGCCCTCGAACGGCTGTACAAGAAGCCGGAGGAGTATGGGCGGTGCGAGCGGAGCGGGAAGCCGATCCCGTTCGAGCGGCTCGACCTGGTGCCGTGGGCGCGGACGTGCGACTAACAGCGGCCTGGGCGCTTGCCGGCATCGCCATTCTGCTGGGGGGCTGGGCGTGTCAGCGGGCCGCCCCGGCTGCGCCTCCTCCACCGGAAGTCTCGGTTCTGACCGTCGCTCCCGAGACGGTCGCGGCGCGCTACGAGTTCGTAGGAGAGGCCGCGGCGTCGCGCCGGGTCGAGGTGCGCGCCCAGGTCGCTGGCGTCATCGTCGCCCGACCGTACGCCGAAGGTACGGACGTCGCGAAGGGAACACTCTTGTTCCAGATCGATCCGACGACGTACGAGGCCGCCTACCGCAGCGCTCAGGCGCGGCTCGCTAACGCCGATCGCAATTTGGCGCGTCTCAAGTCGCTGCTCGCATCACGCGCCGTCGCACAGAAGGACGCGGACGACGCGCAGCAAGCGCTCGACCAGGCACAGGCCGCCGCCGACCAGACCAAGAAGGACTACGAAGACACGTTCGTGCGCGCCGAGATCTCCGGGCGCGCCGGTCGTGCGCTGCTGGAGCTGGGCGCACGGGTGACCGGTCCGGGCGACCTGCTCACGACCGTCGAGCAGGTCGACCCCATCTACGTGAACTTCAGCCCGTCCGACCAGGACGTGCTGCGCTGGCGGCGGGACATCGCGACCGGGCGGTTGCTCGTCCCGTCCCGAGTACTCTCGGTGCAGGTGGCGCTCGCGGATGGCAGCATTTTTCCCGGGACGGGGCAGCTCAATTTCGTCGACCTCGCCCTGCAGCCCGGGACCGGGACGATCTCGCTGCGCGCGGAGTTCCCGAACCGACAGCATGTGTTGCTCCCGGGCCAGTTCGTGCGGGTCCGGTTGCTGGGCCTGAAGCGGCCGGGAGCGATCCTCGTGCCGCAGCGCGCCGTTCAGCGGAGCCTCGGCGGCGCGTTCGTCTACGTGGTGGGCGACAGCAACAAGGTGGGCGCGCGGGACGTGGTGGCCACCTCCTGGGATCGCGGATCGTGGCTGATCGAGCAGGGCCTGGCGGCGGGAGACCGCGTGGTGGTGGATGGAGTTCAGAAGATCGCGGCTGGACGGCACGCCGCGCCGGTGGCATACCGGCCCGAGGCGGACCCGAGTGCGGGAGATAGCACGGTGATCGCCGCGCCGTCCGCGCCGCCCAAGATCAAGACCGGCCCGCCATGAACGCACCGCCTGAGATCCGCAATCTCTTCATCCGGCGCCCGATCTTCTCGGCCGTCATCTCGATCGTGATCGTGCTGCTCGGGCTCTTCTCTGTCTCCCGCCTCGCGGTCGAGAGCTATCCACCACTCACGCCGCCGGAGATCCAGGTGCAGGCCGTCTACCCGGGCGCGACGGCTCAGGACGTGGCCGATGCGGTGGCCGCCCCGATCGAGCAGCAGCTGTCGGGCATGCAAGGTCTCCTGTACTTCAAGTCGGCGAACTCGAGCGACGGGGTCATGAACCTGTCGGTCTACTTCGACGTCTCGCGCGACCCGGATCTCGCGGCGGTAGATGTGCAGAACCAGATCGCGCGCGCCCAGCCGCAGCTGCCGCAGGAGGTGGTCCGGAACGGGATCGTCGTGCAGAAGCGCCAAACCGCGTTCCTGGTGGTGCTCGCCCTGTCGTCCGACGATCCGCGATACGACGTCGAGTATCTCAACAACTACGCGAAGATCTATATCGACGACGAGCTCAAGCGGCTTCCCGGCGTCGGCGATGCGAGCACGTTCGGCCAGCTCGACTTCTCCATGCTCTTAAGCCTCGACCCCGATCGCATGGCACAGCTCGGCCTGACCGTGTCGGACGTCGCTGCCGCGGTCCAGGAGCAGAACGCCACGAACCCCGCCGGTCGCATCGGGCGGGAGCCCGCTCCGCCCAGCACACAGCTCACCATTCCGGTCATCACGAGCGGGCGCCTGAAGGAACCAAGCGACTTCGAGCGCATCATCGTCCGCGGACGGCCTGACGGCTCCCTCGTGCACCTCTCGGACATCGGGGTGGCTCACCTCGGCGCGCGGAACTACGACCTGGCGGGCCGGTTCGACGGCGCGCCCACGGCCCTGACACCGGTATTTCTCCGTCCCGGTGCGAATGCCCTCCAGGTGAAGCGCGAGGTGGTCACCCGGATGACCGAGCTCGCCAGCAGCTTTCCTCAGGGCGTGCATTGGTCGATCGCGTTCGACACGACGCCGTACGTCACCGAGTCGATCAAGGAGGTCGTGAAGACGCTATTCGAAGCGCTGCTGCTCGTGACCCTGGTCGTGTTCGTCTTCCTGCAGAGCTGGCGGGCGACCCTGATCCCGGTGATCGCGGTGCCGGTCTCGGTCATCGGCGCGTTTTTCGGGATGCAGGTGCTGGGGTTCTCGGTCAACCTGCTGACCCTGTTCGGGCTAGTGCTCGCGATCGGCATCGTCGTGGACGACGCCATCGTCGTGATCGAGAACGTGGAGCGCATCATGGCCGAGGAGCGGGTCGCTCCCGCGGTCGCCGCCGACCGGGCCATGCGTCAGGTGAGCCGGGCGCTGATCTCCATCGTTCTGGTGTTGTGCTCCGTGTTCATTCCGGTGGCGTTCCTGGGGGGCATCACCGGCCTGATGTACAAGCAGTTCGCGATCACCATCGCGGTTGCCGTGGTCCTGTCGGGCATCGTCGCGCTCACCCTGACCCCAGCGCTGTGCGCCGTGTTGTTGCTGCCCGTGACCCAGGAGGCGCCGACCGGGACAGAGGCCAGCGTCGTCGCGAGAGCCTTCAACCAGGTGTTCGGGCGCTTCAACCGCGGGTTTCGCGCACTGACCCAGCGATACATCGGCGCCGCCGGTCGCGTGGCCGATCGCCCCCGGACGTTCTTCGCCGTCTTCGGGGTGGCGGTCGCCCTGCTGTTGGTGCTCGTGCGCGCCATTCCGACCGGGTTCATTCCCTCGGAGGACAAGGGGTATTTCGGGATGCTCATCGAGCTCCCGGACAATGCCTCGCGGCGGCGCACCGAGGCGGTCGTGGAGCGGGTGGAGAGCTTTCTGTTGCAGCAGCCAGCGGTCCGTCACGTCGTCTCGCTCGTCGGCCTGAACTTCATCCAGAACGCGAACCAGACGAACGCGGCGATCCTGTTCGTGATGCTGAAGCCCTGGGACGAACGGACCTCCCGACGCGACCAGCTCCCCACGGTGTTGGGCGCCGTGAACGGTTTTTTGTTTCGGCTGCAACAGACGAGCGGGTTCGCGTTTAACCTCCCCGAGATCATCGGATTGGGCACGACCGCAGGTCTCGAGTTGAATCTGCAGGACCGGGGCGTGAATGACGTCACGCGGTTCGCGGGCCTGGCGGGTGAATTCGCGGGCGACGCCAATGCGTTGCCCGAGCTGCGGGGCGTGTACCCGACGATCCGGGTGAATACGCCGCAGCTGTTCGTCCAGGTGGACCGCGAGAAGGTGAAGGCGCTCGGGATCTCGCTGACTGAGCTGTTCCAAACGCTGCAGGCGTATCTGTCCACGCTCTACATCAACGACTTCAACCGCTATGGCAAGACCTACCGGGTGCAGGTCGAAGCGCAGTCTCGCTTCCGACAGGCGCCCGAAGACATCGGGCGGCTGTACATACGCGCGCCAAGTCAGCAGATGGTCCCCGTCTCGGCTCTCACCCGGACCGAATTCCGGGCGGGCCCGAGCGTCATCACTCGGTTCAATGGCTTCACGTCGGCCCTCGTCGTGGGGGCGCCAGGGCCTGGGAAGAGCTCGGGACAGATGCTCGCCGCTGTGGAGCGACTCGCCCGGGACAAATACGCCAGCCGAGGCGTGGGCTACGCCTTCAGCGGGCAGTCCTACCAGGAGCGTGCTTCGGGTGGGCAGGGCGGTCTCGTGTTCGTCTTGGGACTCGTGATGGTGTTCCTTGTGCTGGCCGCGCAATACGAGAGCTGGACGATCCCGTTCGCGGTGCTGCTCTGCGTGCCGTTCGGCACGCTGGGCGCGCTGCTCGGCGTGTGGCTGCGCGGAATGGCGAACGACGTGTACGTGCAGATCGGCCTCATCGTCGTGGTGGGTCTTGCGGCGAAGAACGCGATCCTGATCGTCGAGTTCGCAAACGAGCTGCGCGCCCAGGGCCGCTCGATCCGGGAGGCGGCGATCGAGGCCGGTCGGGAGCGGTTGCGGCCAATTCTCATGACGTCCTTCGCCTTCATTCTGGGCGTCACGCCATTACTCACGTCCAGTGGCGCCGGTGCCGCAAGCCGCCACTCTATCGGCACCAGCGTGTTCTTCGGGATGCTCGTGGCGACGACGGTCGGCGTGTTCTTCATCCCGCTGTTCTTCGCGGCGATCCGAGCCTTGAGCGAGCGCACACGGGTCGGGGGCCGCGCCCCTACACCGACAGAGGTCCCGGCCGTTCCCTCCGCCTCCCCCTCGCCCTCCCCCGCGCCGGGAGACTGAGCTGCCGTCCCCGGTACGCGTTGGGCTCGCCGCCGCCTGGATCGCCGGCTGCGCCGTGGGCCCAGGCTATCACCAGCCCGCCCTCGGCCTACCCGACGGGTGGCGGCCGCCGGCCTCATCCGAGGACTCGCTCCGGCCCTTCTTCGACTCGCTCCGCACCAGCCGCGATACGCTGCTGCCGCCCGGCAAGGATACTGCGCGCGTGCCGTTCACCTACGACTCCACGGGCCACGGCCCGCGACCGGACTCCGCCGCACTGCGCTGGGTCGATTTGCTCGAGGATGCCGTCCTGCGCCAGCTGGTCGACACCGCGCTCGAGGAGAACCGCGATGCCCGGACCGCCGTGGCGGTGATCGACGAATTCCGCGCCCAGTACCGGGCGACGCGTGGCGCGCTCTTGCCGGAGCTCAGCGCCAACGGCCAAGCGGGGAGAAACGCGCTTCAGTTCGGCACGTTCGGGACGCAGACCTTCAACGTCTACAAGGCCACTGGCGACGCGCGGTGGCAGCTCGACCTGTGGGGCCAGCTGCGCCGCGCCACGCAGGCCGCCCGCGCCGACCTGCTCGCGCAAGAGGAGAACCGCCGCGCGGTCGAGCTGTCGCTGATCGGTGCCGTGGCGGCGGCGTACGTGGACCTGCGCGCATCGGACTTGAACCTCGACATCGCGCGCCGTACGCTCGAGACGCGGCGACAGACGCTCGCGCTCGCCCGGCAGCGGCTCGACCAGGGCTTGATCTCGGAGCTCGACGTGCGGCAGTTCGAGGCCGAGGTGGCGAGCCCGGCGGCGAGCGTGGCCCAGTTCGAGCGCGCCGTGCGCCAGCAGGAGAACGCGCTGAGCGTGCTCATCGGCCACACGCCCGGGACGATCGCGCGGGGACGGTCGCTCACCCAGCTGGTGGCCCGGATCCCGATCCCGGCCGGCGTGCCGGCCGCGTTGCTGATGCATCGCCCTGATGTCCGCGGTGCGGCCGCGGAGCTTCACGCCGCGACGGCACGGATCGGTGTGGCCGAAGGGGGGTGGCTGCCGGCCATCACACTGACCGGTGAGTACGGGACTCAGAGCACTCAGTTCTCGCGCTGGTTCGCGTCGGGAACAAATATCTGGCAGGGGTTCGTCGGCGTCTCGCTCCCGCTCTTCACGGAGGGCCGACCGGGAGGCGAGCAGGTGAACATTGCGCGGGCGCGCGCAGACCAGGCGCGCGCCCGCTACGAGCAGACGGTGCTGGTGGCGATGCGCGAGGTGGAGGACGCGCTCGTGGCGCTGCGCACGGCCCAGGACGAGACGACGGCCCTGGAGCGCCAGGCGGTCGCCCTGCGCCGCGCGCTCGAGCTCGCGAACCAGCGTTATGAGAACGGCGTGTCGAGCTATTTGGACGTGCTCGATGCGCAACGCAGCCTGTTCAGCGCCGAGCTGGCGCTGACCCAGGCCGAGCGGGATCAGCTCGTCGACGCTGTCGCCCTCTACCAGGCGGTCGGCGCCGGATGGCCCGCCGGCCCACGTGGTCCCGCGTTTCGACATTAAAGAGTGCCGCTGTTGCGTTTGCGCAGCGACCGTGTAGTGCGGCAACACGCTCGATCCTTCCTGCGCGGCGCCAGCGTATCAGCACACAGTCGCACCCAGTCCCGTGGCATTGGTCTTGCGTAGTTAGGCGCACCGGAGGGTAGTGGGTCCCGGCGCTGAGCTCCGGGCAGTCGCAAAGGAAGGGTTTGTGCAGGTCGCCGGTTTCCTATCTCGCACGCGCGTCACGTACGCTGCCCTCGGGGCGGCGGGCCTGACCGCTTCGCTCGCCCTCCTGCCGCAGTCCGCTCGCCTCATCGCCGCAGTGAGCGGGGGGGGAGCTAACGACTCTCGTCACTCCGGCCGGCCCGTCCGCAGGCTCATCTTCTCGGACCAGGCGCGCCGCTTTCTCGCATTACAGTATCGCTCGTACGCCACCGAGTTCATGGGCTGCCTGATCGGCGACGTCCTCGGCAGCACGCTGGTGGTGCACCGCATCGCGCCGGCCGACGTGGAGCCCACCCATTCAACGGCGACGCGCGTGGTACCCACGCAGAGCTGCGAGGATGCTGGATGGTCGGCGACGGTGGGAATGGTCCACAGCCACCCGGATGGCGAGAAGTGCTGGTACTACTTCCCGGGTACCCAAGTCCTGAGCTCCGACGGGCAGTCGTTCATGCAGCAGCCCTACGCGGTGGATGCCATCATGTGCGGCGATCGTGTGGTTTGGATCAGCCGGGATATGAAGGAAAGGCAGAGGCCGCTCGCGGCCGCCCCACCGACAACGTTCCGCCTCGGGAGCAGTGACCGAGAGGGAACGAGCGCCGGGCGGTGACATGGGCGAGACCTGCTGCGACTTCTACGACTGGACGGAGCACCGCCGCTGCAACGAACCGGCGCGCTGGGTGACGCACCAGCGCTCGCCATTCGCGCGCATGGAGCAACACTACTGCGACACGCACCGGCCACCCAGGGCGCACCTGATGGTCACGTCGCCCGCCGCTGAGAGGGGACCTCCACCGGGGCGGCCCAAGTCTAGACAAGGAAGCTGACCCGCGGCGTGGGCTAGCGCACCAGGCCCGGATACAGCTTCGAGGCGATCGTCAGCAGCAGCACGAACACCGCGGCCTGAAACCCGACGTCCAGGCCCGCCCCCAGGGCGCTGTGCCCGCCCTGCACCATTAGCCCTCGCAACGCATCGACCACGTACGTGAGCGGATTCGCCCGCGCCACGACCTGTAACCAGCCCGGCATCAAGCTGAGGGGATAGATGGCGTTGCTCGCGAAGAAGAGCGGCATCGTCAGGACCTGGCCTATCCCCATAAAGCGCTCCCGAGTCTTCACCAGGCACGCCACGACGAGCGCCACGACGGTCTCAAACCGTCGGGTCAGCGCGGTCGTCGAGACCATCGCGATCATGATCGCCAGCGTGGTGGCATACGATTTCCGCGGCGGCGTGTGGCTCGTTCTTCCGCTTGCCTGGTCAATTGAGCGGATGTGCAATGGGTTGTGGCATCTGGGCTGGACGATTCATCTTCGCGAATATTCGCCCGGGTTGGTCTCCAGCATCTTGATGTGGATGAATGTCTATTTCATCCTTCGCTACACTCCTCCCGGGCAAGCGATTGGCCGAGGAATCTGGGTCTCGGTCCCAAACCCTTCATTCATCCAACTCTCCAAAAAACCAAATGGCCGGCGCTTCACCACGCCGGCCATCGCCGCTCTATAGAATGCCCTGGCCCGGACTCGAACCGGGACGCCTTACGGCACCACCCCCTCAAGATGGCGTGTCTACCAATTCCACCACCAGGGCCCGCACCCCCGCGACAGACCGCACAATCAATGGTTTTTAGAGCGCCAGCACGGGGGCGAAGGCGGGAAAGTTAGAATCGGGCGAAGGGGGGGTCAACCGGTGACCCGCATCACGTTTTACTCGCGGATATCGCGGCGGCACGATGCGTCGGCCCGCACTAGATTGGGGCCCCATGGGACTCTGGGTCGCATTCGGATTTGGCGCGTTGATCGGCGCGTTCGTGGGCGCGCTCGTCGGGCGCCATCGTGCGACGCGCGGTGCGGCGCCGGCCGCGCCCGTCGTTACCCCACCGCTCGCCCCGCCCCGCTTCGGGCCCCCCGAAATCCGGCACGTGGTGCTCGATGAAGGCTCCGCCAACGTCCTCAATGCGCTGAACAATCGTCTCGCGGCGATCGGGGCGCTCGCGGACCTGCTGCACGGCAGCCCGCTCGATCCGGAGCGCGCCCGCGCCCTGATGATGTTGCACGGCGAGGTGCGCCGGGCCGCCGAGATCACGCAGCACTTCCTCGAGCTGGCGCAGCACCCGATCGGCGCGGCGGAGCCGTCCGACTGCTCCATCGTGCTGAACGGCGTGCTGGCCGAGCGGGAAGGAACACTGAAGGAGCTGGGCGTCAAGCTGGTGCGCAACATCCCGCACGAGCTCCCCATGGTAGCCTGCCCGATGGCCCAGCTCACCGAAATGCTGATGAAGCTGCTCGACTTCGCGCTCCGGCGCCTGCGCGACAGCCAGCCGCCGCGCGAGCTGCGGATCGCCGTGAGCGAGAGCGGGCCCTCCCTCGCGATCTCGCTCTGGGACTCGGGCGTTCCGTTGTCCGTCGAAGCGGAGCAGCGCCTAGTGACCCCGTTCCGGTTCACGCAGAGCGCGGGCGGGGGCGAGATCGAATTCGCGCTGGCGCGTGCCCTGGCGCAGTCGTCCGGCGGGACCCTGCGACTCCGGCCGCGCACCGGCGGCGGGGCCGAGGTGGTCGTCACGCTTCCGAAGAGCGTGCTCGCTCCGCTGGCGCGCACCACGGTCGCCACGCCGGCGCTCCCCAAGCTCCGGATCCTGGTGGTGGACGACGACGCGGTGAACCGACAGGCGATGCGCCTCCTGCTCGAGCGCGAGGGCCACGAGGTCGTGGCGGTCGAGAACGGGCTCGAAGCGATCGAGCGGCTCGGCCCCGCGAGCGATCGGTTCGACGCCGTCGTGACCGATCTGCAGATGCCGCGCCTCGGCGGACGCGCCCTGTACGAGCAGCTGCGCGAGCAGCGCCCACAGCTCGCCGAGCGGTTCGTGTTCGTCACGGGCGACCGCGCCCGCGACGAGACGCGTCGCTTCCTCGACGAATGCGGCCAGCCCGCCGTGATGAAGCCCTACGACTTCAATGACTTGATCAGCGCCATCGGCCAGGTAGCTGGCAAACCCAGCTAAGGCGTTACGCTCCCGAAGAAGATCTCCAGGTTGTCGTTCAACGTCCCCGTCCTGGGCGCCACCCCCGTCCACGTAAGGACCGCGTGGTCCGCGAGCGATGCGATCCCGTTGTAGTCCCCGATAAACGGCCGGATGCCCGTCGGACTCGAGCCGTCGGGAACGCCCGACGCACCCGGGTCGAAGCCCGACGAGGTGACTCGGACCGGCGTCCACGTCGCGCCGCCGTCGAGGCTCGAGGCGTAGGTGACGTCCACGAGGGCGTTCCCCGAATAGCTCCGATCGTCGAACATCACATCGATGCGCCCGTTTGCCGCCACGCTGATTTCGGCGCCGAAGCGGTCCCCGCTCGCCGAGCCGATTTCCACGGGCGTCGACCAGTGCGTCACGTCGCCCGCCGCCGCTGACGTGAAAAAGATCCGCCCGAAGCCGTTCACGATGTCCGCGAATACGACATCGAGACGGCCACGGGTCGCGTCGAATGCGGGTGCGGGATAGGAGCCGGGCCCTCGGAACGGCGTTCCCGAGGGGCCGACGGGAATATTGAAGCAGAACGA
Organism: Gemmatimonadales bacterium; assembly: GCA_035943095.1. GTDB lineage: Bacteria > Gemmatimonadota > Gemmatimonadetes > Gemmatimonadales > GWC2-71-9 > AG41. Next base: position 14,767 of record DASZCN010000061.1, read on the forward strand.
TGGAAAGATGCAGACCGGGTTGTTGTAGAGATAGAACGCGAAGGGCGGGGTCCACGTCATCCCGCCGTCACGCGACGCCGCCACGTAGTTCGCCGTCCCTTTCCCGCCCTGGATGCCGTTGTCGAACGTGAGAAACAGCGTCCCGTCGGGAGCGGTCACGATGCGCTGGTCCTGGTTATTGCGGACCGGACCTGCCGTCACCTTGACCGGCGCCGCGAAAGAGCGCCCTCCGTCGCGCGAGATGCCAACCAGCACCGGAGAATGCGTGCCGTTCCCGTTGAACTGCGCCCAGGTCACGTAGATCGAGCCGAAGAACGGACTCGCGGGACTGCGATCGATCCACAGCGCATCATGGTCCGTGAACTGCCCGTTCGAGCCTTTGGTTTTGCCGTTGCCGTTCCAGCTCGCGATCGTCGTCAGCGGCTGCGCGGCGCCGCCCTGGAGCCAGGTGCGGCCCCCATCCGTCGAGCGGCTCAACAGCAAGTTGATCTGGAACGGAGAAGTGAAGTTGAACCCCTGACAAACGAAGTAGGCAGTGCCGTCGGGGCCGAACGCCAGCTCGGGATCACCGCCGGCGTCGAAGAACCCGGTGCCCGCGATGCTCGGGTCGTTGGTGAATCGCGTCACACCAGGGACGAACCCGTTGGGCAGCGTCGGCGTCCACGTCTTCCCACCGTCGAACGACGCGTTGACCGCGCAACCGTCGTTGAAGTTCCAGTCGTTGGCCCCGGTGACGAGATTGCTCGAGTTCAGGGGGTTTACGGCGATCGGCGTCTCGTTCTGGGCGGTCGTGTCGCGACTCACGTCCACCACGAACACCGACGGCCCGTGGCCGCCCGCCGCGAAGCTGGGGTGCAACGCCGTCGGCGCCGCTGAAGGAGACTCGCTGCAGGCGAAGAGGACAAAGCCCGCGGCCCCGAGCGCCGCGTGCATAACTATGTGCCGCATTGCATTATCCCGCGGGTTGGAGGGTCAAGCGAATATGCTACCCGCGGGCTGACCCGCCAGAAGTCTCAGATCGCGACGATCACCTTACGATTTCCGGCTCGAACTCGAGCCGCACGCCGAAGCGCGCTTCCACACCGGCACGCACCCTCTCGGCCAGCGCCAAGAGCTCCGCGCTCGTGCCGCCGAAGTTGACGAGTGCCAGCGCGTGGCGGCTCGAGATCCCCACCCCCACCCCCACCCCCACCCCGCCCTGCCGATACCCTTTGGCAAACCCCGCCCGCTCGACCAGCCAGGCGGCCGGGACCTTCACACCGCCCTCCGCCGGGAACGTGGGGATTTGTGACACCTGGCCTTGCTGCCCGCCGCGCCATTGCGCCTCGAGCGCCGCGAAGGCGGCGGGCGTGAGCACGGGGTTCGTGAAGAACGACCCGACGGAACGCGTGTTGGGATCGCCCGGGTCCAGGACCATGGACTTGCCGCGTCGCAGCGCGAGCACCGTCTCACGCACGAGTCGCACAGCTTGGGCGGTTGGCACCGCGTCGATCGCGATCTTACGCGCGACCGCGTCTCGAAGCTCCGCGTATCGAAGGCGCGGGGCACGATCACGCGCCAAGCGAAGGGTCACGTCGAGCACCACGTAACGGCCCCGGTCCGCGCGCTTAAAGCGGCTGTCGCGGTATCCGAAGCCGCACTCCTGGGCGGTGAACGTCCGGCGCTCGAGGGTGGTCCGGTCGAGGCACGTGACGCTCACGAGCGTTTCCGCGATCTCCTGCCCGTAGGCGCCCACATTCTGAATCGGCGTGCCACCGACGGTGCCGGGAATGCCCGACAGACATTCGATCCCGGTCCAGCCCCGCTCGACAGCGGTCGAGACCAGCGCATCCCAATCGAGGCCCGCGCCCACCCACACTTCCGGGTGAGGACCGTCCCGGTACTCGACGCCTCCGATCGTGACGCGCAGCACCAGGCCGGGGAATCCGGCGTCGGCGAACACGACGTTGCTGCCGCCGCCCAGGATGTAGACCGGCAACTGGCGCTCGGCGCCGTAGGCGAGCGCCGCGCGGACTTTGTCCTCGGTCTCGCAGTCGGCGAAGTAGCGCGCCTCGCCGCCGAGGCCGAGGGTGGTATACGGGGCGAGGGGGACGTGCTCGCGGATCGCTATCACCTGTTATTGACTCGAGAGTACGGCCAGGACAAGTTAGTCTTGATGCCGCTTCAAGGGAGACTCCGATGACGCCTCGATGGTTCGCCCTGTGTGCCCCCCTGCTGGCCCCGCTTGCGTGTCGAGGAAACGCCCTCAGCGATCCGCCGAGCATCGCTGGTCAATTCGCGGTGGCACTGATTGACGGCAAGGCCCCACCGTGTTGCGCCAAGCCGGACCCGTCGGGGACATACCTGACCACGGATAGCGTGGATGCTGCAGAGCTCGACCTTCATGCCGACAATACCTACACGTGGAGCATCACGCCGAACTACACATTCGCGGACGGCAGCGGCACCGGCGGGACGCCGTTCGTTTTCTCCTCCGGCACGTACACACTAGAGGGCCAACGCCTGATCTTGAGCGATCCCAACCGCCTCGGCACGACGGTGGGGTCGGTGGATGGAAATCTGATCGCGCTGCCGACGCGCGAACATCAGTTCCTGTTTCTGAGGCTGTTTCAGCTGCCTCCGGGGTAATCGGTGCGTACCCCGCATATCTGGCGAGTTCGGTTGTTCGGTGACCCTCACTCGTTTGGCCGCGCGCCGGGCTGACGCCAACTAGTCTCCTTCAAGTCGATACTGAAGTGCTCCGCAGCCCTCTTGATGTTGGCGAAGGCGAGGTCACGCTCCGCGTCGGTCACGTCCTTCACCTGATCGAACCGGGCCAACGCATTGCGAACGTGCGATGCATCGGTCATCGGCTCCTTCCGGGCGGCGGGGAAGGCGAACGCGCTCTTCGGTAGCGCGTTGACGCGCGCCGCATCCAGCTTGCCATGCTCCTGCGGCTGGGGCGGCTTCCAAGTCGGTGTCACCATGGCGGGGCCCTCATCTCGAGAGGCGTTGGGAGAGCTCACACGGCGCCCGGCTCGGCGCGGAACCCCTTCACCGCCGCCCGTCCCAACCAGATGAACAGCGCCACCACGATCAGCTGCGTCAACACAAATGGTGGCTCGTTCTGGTGCGGGGCGGAGACGATAAGGGCCGGGAGTCTCAGAAACAGCTGATTGACCAACACAAAGACGTTCAGATAGAGCGCAAGCACCGCGCCCACGACGTACAACCGGTGCCAGGGCCCGGCGAGGTGTTTGACGTAGCGTGCCACGATCACGGCGGCCAAGATGACGATCGAGATGATCCCAACCACGTGTGACGGCAGGAAGCGCGCGAAGGGAAAGCCGAACCCGCTGACACTCGTCAGGAGCGTGGTCACGAGAAAGACGCCGGTCCAGCCATCGAGTCGCTTCCCCGCGACGAGGCCCCCTGCGACGACGAGGCCTGAGACGATCCCGACGAGACTCAACACAACGTGAATCAACGTGAACGTCGTGATGCCGAAGAGCATGGGGCGCGCGTCCTTTCGGAAGAGGAGCCGGCCACGTGTTCTCGTGTCACGCTGATATACCGCTGGCCGCTCGAGACAGCAATCTGCCCCGCGCCTGCTCGACTTGCCTAGAACGCCACTTGAGCCGCGAACCCGGTTCCAGCGCGAGGGCCGAACCATGGGGCGAGTCTGACACGTGACCGCGTCTCCGTCTGGCCGTTCTTCGTCAGCCGGACGATGCCGAGCGCCAGCGACGCGGCGCCAACCCCCGCATTGAGGAGGCCGAGCGTCTGGCGCTGGCCGGACTCTCCGACGTACGGCAACCCGACGAGGATTCCGACCGTTCCGGTGCCTACGGCGACGATGCCCCTCGCCCTGCTCGAACGGCCGGCGGGCAGGGCATCGAGCGTGAAGGCCGTGACGTTGCTGCCGACGATGAAACCGGTCGCCACTTTGTAACCGGTGCTCACGGGGGGGCACGGACCGCCGTGGATCGTCCCGCATCCGTACGCGGGCTGGATCCGCGTTGCCTCCGCGAGCGTGATGCCGTTCGCGTCGAGCCAGCGGCGCACCTCGGCATCGTTCCTGAGCTCCGGCACCCGCGCGTTATTCTCCGTGGCGGCAATGCGGAGCACCATTTCCTCGTTGCCCGTCTGCTCCATCAGAAACGCCACACCGCAGCGCTTGCCCCAGTAGTCGATGAACGTCGGCATATACCGGCCGGGGAAGTCGGTATTGCGCGGGAAGATGCCACGCACCCAATAGCGGTGGAGAATCGCGAGCAGCCGCGCGCGAGCCGCTTGCTGGGTGACCGTCAGCCGGTGCGCGTCTCGGGCTCGCAACCCCCGCTCGGCGCTATCGAAATGCGTGCGAAGCCGAGCCTGCTCGTACGCGGCAAATGTCTCCGGAGCGCGTGGCTGCCAAAGGGCGGCGGCGAACGCGGCCAAGACGGTGGCGAGGACGAGTGTCTTGCGCATTGGGACCTCCAGGCGTGCGGGCAAACGAGTGCGATGGGTCACGGGAAGGTGGCCGACGGATAACCGGCGGAGTGACGGCGTGCAGACTCATCATCGCGGCGCTCAGTTTGTGCAGCGCGTACCTGTGCGTTCCCGCAGGCTATGCCCGCGTGACGTTGCCTGTCAAGCTGCTAGCGCCGGGGGTGTTCCACATCGCGCCCCTATTCCGCGAACGGATCGCCCTCACGGCGCACGGCTCAGTGGCTGATCGCAAAGAACCACGCCGCCACCACGGGACCGCGCGGACCCCGAGCGCCCGGCGTCGGCGGCGGCGAGCCCGGGGCCGGGGCGGGGGCCGGACCGTATTCGGGCTGGAACAGGTACGCCACGTGCCGCATCGCGTCGACGGCGATGGTCTTGGCCCCCCGCATCGTGGCGACGGTCGCAACCACCGTGTACTTGTCGGGTGAGTCTTCGTGCACCACGGTGACGTTGCTGTCGCGCCCGGCGGGAATGTAGATCAGCCGCTGCGACGGGTCCCACCCCAACGCGTCCACGCCATCGCCGTTCGCGATCGTCGCGACGATCTTACCGGACTTGGCGTCGACGACGACTGACGTCTTGCCACAGCCGACGAAAATGCGGTTGCTGCCGCGGTCGTAGGCCGTGCCCGTGGGGCCCTCGCACGGCGCGAGGGGCCAGGACGCCTGCACGGTCATCGTCTTGACGTCGACGACCTGGATCGTGCTCTTCCCTTCGTTGTTGATGAAGATCTTCCCTTTGCCATCACTTGCCGCGCCCTCCGGCGCGTTGTCTTCCAGGTCGGCGGTGCCGACCACGTCACCCGTCTTCGCGTCGAGTGCCACGACCGTGCCGATGGGGCGGCTGTGATTCGTGAGGATGATGCGGTCGGAGAAGTCGTCGTACATGACGCCGTCGAGCCCGCCCGTGCGAACGGGGATCTTCTTGATCACGGCGAGCGTGCGGATATCGAACATCGTCACGGTGGAATCGCCGCCATTGGTGATGAAGCCGTGATTCGAGGCGGGGGCGAGGGCGATCCCGTGGGTGCGCGGCGTGTCCGGAATGTCGCCGAGTACCTTGCCGATGGCGCCATCGACGACCATGACGTGCGTGCCGCGCGAGACGAAGACCCGACCCGTTCCCGGTTCGGCGGTCAGGTAGTCGGTGCCACCGTCACCGCCAATGTTGAACTTGGCGACCCTGAACGCTTGCGCCTGGCTGGCGCCCGGCGCGGCGAACGCCGCCACGATGAGCGAAACGGCTGCGGCAAGAGAGTGCCTTGTCATACAGTCCTCGAGTAGGGGAATGTGTCTTGTAGAGCGGGTCTCAGTCGAGACGGTTAGTCGCTTGCGTGCGTGCCTTTGGCATCGATGCCGAGAATCTCCGCACCGTCCGCGACTCGGCCTTCCAGGTCTGCGAGCAACCCCTCGTCAGAGAGATCGAGCGGGTGCGAATGCTCCCAGTCGTGTTTGGCGACCTTGTGCAGCCGATCCACGACCTCGTCGTCACGCACTTCGATGGCCAGCTCGCGCCGTCCGTCGAGACTGCCGGCCGCGAAGTTGATCGAGCCGACGAGCGCGGCGACCCCGTCCGCGAGCAGCATTTTGCCGTGTAGTCTCAGGTGCTTGAGCTTATGGATCTTGATCCCTACGTCATCCATAATCCGGAGGCCCCCGACGCCCTCCACGAGCTTGTCGCGTTTGAGCGTGTGAGACGGGCGCGCCATGACGTCCACTTTCACCCCGCGGCGCGCCGCCCGGACCAGGCGCTCGATGATGAGCGTGTCCTGGAAACGCTCGTTCTGGACGAGCAGCCTGTGCCTCGCCTCGTCGATGAAACGGCCGATCCGGTCCCGCCCGGGTCCGGGACACCAGACCAGTTGACTCTTGTCGTGCGGCTCGAAGGCCTCACGCTGCCAGTCGGCCTCGAAGCACTCGACGATCTCGCGAACCTCGTGGCCGTGCGTTGTAATAACCGCATAGTCACGGGTCTCCGTGAGGTTCTTCGTCGCCCAGTTGAGCGACTTGATGAACGCCGTCTCATCGTCCACCACCATCGACTTCTCGTGCGTGAGATCGAACGCCGGATTGGCGTCCTTCACGGTGATGTCCGCGCGCTCGAGCGCCTGGCGAGTCGCCTCGTTGTCCTGTTCGCCGCTGCGGCGCGCAGGATTGAGCATCACGCGCACCCTCACCCCACGCCGCTTTGCCACGACGACGGCCTCGAGCAGGGCCGGGTCCGAAAAGACAAACATCTTGACGCGGAGGGTCCGCGAGGCTCCGTGGATCGCGGCGAGGATCGGTTCGGCGGAGTCGTCGGGCAGGACGAGCAGCGTGCGGCTCATGCGGGTTCCGCTCCCGTCAGCTGGGGGGAGTGCGGCCGGGAGGATGTGGTGGGCGCGACCTTGCTCTGGTACAGATCGGCGTAGATCCCGCTCTGGGCCATGAGCTCTTCGTGTGTGCCTTGCTCCGCCACGCGCCCGTCGTGAAGGACGATGATCGTGTCGGCATCGCGGATCGTGTTGAGCCGGTGCGTGATCGTAATGACCGTCCGCCCCTTCATGAGACGGTCCAGCCCCTCCATGAACAGCTTCTCCGACTCCGTGTCGAGCGCGGCGGTGGGCTCGTCGAGGATGAGGATCGGCGCGTTGCGGATGAGCGCGCGTGCAATGCCGATACGCTGCCGCTGGCCTCCTGACAGCGTGGAGCCTCGTTCACCGATGGGAGTGTCGTAGCCGCTGGGCATCCTGACGATGAACTCGTCCGCGTTGGCGAGCTTTGCCGCGCTGATAATCTGCGCCTCGGTGGCGTCGGGGCGCCCATAGGCGATGTTCTCCCGGACGGTCCCACGGAACAGCACGGTGTCCTGGAGCACGAAGCCGATCTGGCGGCGGATGCCCTCGAGCGTGTAGTCGCGGATATCGGTTCCATCAATGAGGATGCGACCTGCGGTCGGATCGTAGAAACGAGGAATCAGGCTGATGATGGTCGACTTGCCGCTCCCCGTCATGCCGACGATGCCCACGAACTGACCCGCGGCAATCGAGAAGGCGACCTCTTTGAGGACCGGGACCTGGGGATTGTACGAAAAGGCGACGTGCTCGAACGTGATGGCACCCTTGAATGGCTTGGGCTCACGAGCGTCGGGCCGCTCGGGGATACTCATACCGATGTCGAGCAGGGATCGGATCCGCTCGAGGCCGACATTGGTCTGCGCCACGGTGTTGGTCATCTTCGCCAGATCCTGCACCGGCTTGAAGAACTTGGCGAGATACGCGAGAAAGACGGTGAGCGATCCGACCGTCATCGTTCCGGCGAGGATGAGTCCGGTTCCACGCCACAGCACCAGGGCGGTGCACGACGCGACGACGACCGCGATGATGGGCGAGAGGAGCGACTTGACGCGCCGGGCGCTGAGCGCCGCTCTCACCGTGGCACCGCTGGCCTCGCCGAGCCGTGCCGCCTCGATGTCCTGCGCCCCGAACGCCTGCACCGTTCGCACAGACTCGAGCCCCGCTTGGAGCACGTCCACGATGTCGGACTCGCGGCGCCGCACCTCATGGGTCGCCTTCTTGACCGCTTTCCTGAACCGCGCCACGAACAGCAACAGGACCGGCGTGATGCCCAGCACGAGGAGCGTGAAGTCCCAGTTGAGCCAGAACATTAGGCCGAGCATTCCGACGATCGTCATCAGATCGACGAGGATGTCTAACGTGGACGACGAGACGAAGTCCTGGATGGTGTCCACGTCGTCGGTCATCGTGCTGAGGAGCAGTCCGGTCTGGTGGGTGTCGTAATAGTTGAACGAGAGGCGTTCGACGTGGTCGTACACCCGCATCCGGAGGTCGTTGGCGACCCACTGCCCCACGCTCTCCGTGTAGTAGTTGTCGACGTAGGACGCAACGCCGCCGACCACGGCGAGCAGCACCATGGCGAGCGCCGCCGCCCCCGCCAGCGCCATCCCGTTGGTGGCGAGCGCCGGGCCGAGCAGCCGGGCGACCCACGCCGGAACGGCGTGCTGCCCGACCGCATAGTCGATGACGATTTTCAACGGCCACGGCCCTGCCAGGCCCGTGGCCGTCTCGACCAACATGGCGAGCAGGATGATGAGGAACCACCCGCGGTACGGATGCGCGAGATCGAGCACGAGACGCGCCGTGCCGGTCCGCGACCCACCGTCTGCGCGTTTCATAATGTGTCGAAGATAACGTGCATCGCCCCTGCTGCCAGGACGACGAGATTAGGGGCGCGGCTTGCTGCGCCAAGGCATGAGGAGCAGCGGTCGGCCGCAGTCGCACGGTTCGCTGCGAGGCGATGCCACGTGCGCCTCTTCCGACCACACGCGATATTCCGCGCGTCGGGCGTTGACCACGTGACCGCCGCAGTTCAGGCAGTGAATCGCCGTACGATTGTCCGTCACACGAGAGGGGGGCATGCGAGCGGCGGAAGGTATGCCGGATGGCGTGCGGTCGCTAGGTGCTTGCTCGACTGCTGCATCTCTTCAAGTCGTACTGCTGCATCTCTTCAAGTCGTATTGACTTAAGGTTGCGTAAACTTACCTGCCACGGAATAGCTCGTGTCGGTCACTCGTCCCGTTTCCATGAGCTGCTTCAATCGGTGGAGATTGGCAGACTGTTTCGTCAGCCGGATCTTACGATCTGGAGCGAAGATGAGCACGTTTTGGGCGATCTCGGCTTAACACCAACGTACCGCGGAGCGCCCGCGATCAGGAGGAATCACATGGCTGAATCCAAATCCGATGTAAGCGAAAGTGAAATCTCCGTGATCGGCTCGCGGAGCCACGCCAAGCAGGAGCTCGATCATGCCCTGATCCTCTCGCGGCAGATCGACTATCTCGGCAAGACGCGCACATCGAAAGATCCGAAGGACATGCTCCGGTACGATCTCGATAATGAAAACGAGACCATTCGCAATTATCGCGAGCGCATTGCGCAATGTGAAGCGCTGGGAGAATACGCGATGGCGGAACAGATCCGTCAGATCATCATGCAGGAGCAAGACGATAAAATTGACTTGGCCACCGCCCTCGGCGAAGAAGTTCCAGACGTGGGTGGTCCCAAGGGACGCGCCCTGAGCAAGCATCGCTAACGATTGCTATGTCACCGTCGCGTCACAGTGCTCTTCGAGAAGGCGCCATACTCGGCGCGCTGGTGGGAACGGCTATTTGGGCGTGGATCGCGACGGTCGATGCCGTCGTGGGAGAACCGTTTCGGACCTTTGCGCTGTTCGGCGGCGTAGCCCGCTTCACCGCGCTCCATTATATCCTGTGTCTCGCGTACGGGGTCATCGCCGTTAGCGTCGTTCACGCAGCCGCACGCGAGGCCAGTCTCATCGTTGGCGCGTCGTTGGCGTTCTTCCTGCTCGAGCTCGCGTTCGTCATGCTGTCGGCGATCCTCTCGCAGATCGGCCTCGGAGGACTGTCATGGGTCCGGATCCTGGGTGCAAACATCGTCGGAGCGATAGTCACGTTCGCGGTCCTTTGGGCCCGGCATCCGCTGCGGCAAGAGTATCGGGATACGGCCGGCGAAGAGGAGTGAGTGCCGACGCGGAGCCTGCATGTAAGCATCGCCGCGAAGTGGAGTACGTCACCTGAGCATGGGGAGGCGAACATGAGGCAACCACGGTCATACCGTGGCCTGACGTTCCGCGCGTGCATCGCGCTGGCTGGTTGTGCCGCGACGGCCGTCATTCCCCTGCACGCGCAGGGACCGCCGGCGAGGCTCACCACCTTTCTGCAGCAGAGTATCGGACTCGATCAGGACCAGCTCGCGGCGATCGAACGCGGCGACGTGGTGGTCAAAGTGTTGGAGACGCAGAACAAGCGGGACGTCGCGGTGTTCGGGATCATCACCGTGGATGTCCCTCGGGTGTTCTATGTCACGCGGTTGCAGGACTTCCCGAACGCGCTCCGCGCCCCGACGCGGCCCCATTTCGGGATTTTCTCCACTCCCGCCAGTCCCGCGGACGTCGCGGACGCGACCGTCCCGGCGCAAGACTTCGACGATATCAAGAAGTGCAAGCCCGGCGACTGCAAGTTCAAAATGCCTGCCGCGGACATGCAACGGCTCCATAGCGAGATCGACTGGTCGGCCGCCGACGTGGGGACGCAGCTTGACGCGTACCTGCGGCGTCGTCTGGTGGAGTACGTCACGGACTACCGCACTCGCGGCGACTCCGCGATGGTGGTGTACGACGACGTCGGCGGCGTTCACTCGAGCGACGCCTTTGCCGCTCTGCTGGCGCAGTCACCCTACGTCTATCAGGACTTTCCCTCCCTGCAGCAATACTTGACGACCTATCCTCGCGCCGAGCTGGAGGGCGCGCGCGAGGTTCTGTTCTGGGCTGATGACGCGCCTTCCGGCCTGCAGACGATTCTGAGCGTTACCCACGAGGTGGTGTTCGCGCCGTCGGAGCTCTCGGACATGACGGTCGTGGCGTCGAAACAGATTTACGCGGATCACTATTTCGAAGGTGTCTTCGACCTTACGGGCATCGTCGACAGGGCGCGCGAAGGCGGGAAGCCGGGGATCTATCTGGTCCTGCTCCGACGCTTCCGCTTCGACGACCTGCCGAGCGGCATCCTGAACATCCGCGGGAAGGTCGTGGGCAAGTTACGCGACCAGCTGCGTGCGGACTTGAAGCTCCAAAAGACTACGTCCGAGAAAGCACTGGGTTCATAACCACGAACATCGGCACGAAGCTCGCTGACATCGTTCAGACCCGTCTGGGTCGAGCGTGCGCGCCGCTGGTGGAGTCGCACCCCGACCGGTCCGGCATCGTTGCGCTGCCGGACGGGCGCGATGCCTTCGCGGCGCGCGCCTTGCTGGCCGACGCCGCCGAGCGCACGCTCGACGTGCAGTACTACATCTGGCATAACGACATGTCGGGCACGTTGCTCTTCGCGGCGCTGCGGCGCGCCGCGGACCGAGGCGTGCGGGTGCGGCTGCTGCTCGACGACAACAACACGGTTGGTCTCGATGCGGTCCTCGCCGCGCTCGACGCGCACGCGAACATCGAGGTTCGGCTGTTCAATCCCTTCAAACTCCGCCGCTGGCGCCTCCTGGGCTATCTCACGGACTTCACGCGCCTCAACCGGCGGATGCACAACAAGTCGTTCACCGCCGACGGCCAGGCCGCCATCATTGGCGGGCGGAACGTCGGCGACGAATACTTCGACGCGGGCCAGGCGCCCTGGTTCGTGGATCTCGATGTCCTCGCGATCGGCCCGGTCGTAGCGGAGGTATCCCGGGACTTCGAGCGCTATTGGACCAGCGCCTCGTCCACTCCAGCCGCTCGCGTGCTGCCCCGTGCCACTGCGGCATCGCTGGCTGGAGTGGCCGCAGACGCGGCGCGCGTCGAGCGCCACCCGGACGCGACGGCCTACATCGAGGCGCTCGCGACGTCGCCATTCGTGCGAGATCTCCTGGCACGCCGCCTCACGTTCGACTGGGCGGCGACTCGGATGGTCTCGGACGACCCGGCCAAGGGGCTGGGGCACGCACCCGAGGACTCCCTGCTCTGGCACCGTCTCAGGGAGATGCTCGGCGCGTCGATGCGTGAGCTGAGATTGGTTTCCCCGTACTTCGTGCCCGGGAGCGCCGGCGTCGAGGCGTTGGCGGCCATTGCCGGACAGGGTGTGAAGATCACCGTGCTCACCAACGCGCTCGAGGCGACCGACGTCGCCGCGGTGCACGCCGGCTACGCCAAGCGGCGCAAGTCGCTCCTCGCGGCTGGCGTGGCGCTGTTCGAGCTCAAGCGCGCGTCGTCGCGCCGCTCCCCGACACGCGCCAAGTGGACCGGGGGCTCGGGCTCTGGGTCCTCCGCGTCCAGCCTCCATGCCAAGACGTTCTCCGTCGACCGCTCACGAGTGTTCATCGGGTCATTCAACTTCGATCCCCGCTCGGCCCGTCTGAATACCGAGATGGGATTCGTGATCGACAGTCCCGCGTTGGCGGACGAGCTGGCCAGGCGGTTTGCCGACGAGGTTCCAACCCGCTCCTATCAGGTGCGTCTCGGCCACGGCGGCAAGCTGCACTGGATCGATCGAAACGAGGGCGCCGAGGTCGTCCATGAGCACGAGCCCGGTACGGACGTCTGGCGGCGCCTCACAGTGGCATTGCTGTCGGTGCTGCCGATCGAGTGGCTCCTATGAGAGAGGCTCGCCCATGAAATGGTCCTGGAAGGTCGGTACGGTGGCCGGCATCGGCCTGTATGTGCACGCCACGTTCTTGCTGCTCATCGCTTGGGTGGGGATCACGTACTGGCTGGCGGGTGGCAGCGCGGCGGCGCTGGACGGGATTGCCTTCATCCTCGCCCTGTTCGCCTGCGTCGTCTTGCATGAGCTCGGCCATGCGCTCACCGCCCGGCGCTTCGGCATCCGCACCCGCGACATCACACTGCTCCCCATCGGTGGCGTATCCCGGCTCGAGCGCATACCCGACAACCCCCGTCAGGAGGTTTGGGTATCGTTTGCGGGTCCCGCCGTGAACGTAGTCATCGCGGCGGTGCTGTACGCCGGGCTCCTCCTCTCGCACACCATGCGCCCGTTCGCCACGCTCGGAATGACCGCGGGTACGTTCGTCGAGCGACTCCTGGTCCTGAACATCTCGCTCGCAGTCTTCAACCTGCTCCCCGCCTTTCCCATGGACGGCGGTCGGGTGTTGCGGGCTCTCCTTGCCATGCGCATGGATTACGTCCGCGCCACGCAAGTTGCCGCGCACGTCGGTCAGGCCATGGCGCTGGTGTTCGGCCTGCTCGGCCTGTTCACGAACCCATTCCTCGTCTTCATCGCGCTCTTCGTCTGGATCGGCGCGGCCCAGGAGGCGAGCATGGTGCAAATGCGCGCGGCGCTGAGCGGGATTCCGGTGAGTCGCGCCATGGTCACCAATTTTCACACCGTCGCGCCGGATGACCCGGCGAAACGGGTGCTCGAGCTGATCCTCGCCGGGTCGCAGCAGGACTTCCCGGTGGTTGAGGAGGCGAAGGGGAGCCGCCTGGCGGGCGTGCTGCTGCGCAGCGACGTGCTCAAGGCGCTGGCCCGAGGCTCGGATTGGCACGTCCGCGACCTCATGCGCCGCGAGTTCGAGGTCGTGGACGCCGCCGACATGCTGGACACGGCCCTCGCGCGGCTGCAGTCGTGCGCCTGCCATGCGCTGCCGGTGACGAGCCGCGGCGCACTGGTGGGGATCCTCACGATGGACAACGTGGGAGAGTTCCTGCTCATCCAGTCGGCTCAGGGACGCGCCCCGCGGCCCCGTACCGCTTGATAGCACCCCTGTGGCGAGCCCGCCACAGCGTTCCATTTTCGGGTCTTGCCTCAGGTGTAGGGTGCACCGACCTTCTCTAGAATGGGCCCGAGAGAGCAACAGGTCCGAGCGGGAATCGACAGCTTCCGCGTCCTGGTGGAGGCGGTGAGTGACTATGCCATTTTCATGCTCGACGGCGCGGGTCGCGTGGTCACATGGAACGTCGGCGCCGAACGAATCAAGGGATATCGCGCGGACGAGATCATCGGACAGCACTTCTCGCGGTTCTACCCGGCAGAAGCGATACAGGCGGGGCGGCCGGCCCGTCTCCTGGGGATTGCGGCGCGCGACGGTCGCGCGGAAGAGGAAGGCTGGCGCGTCCGCAAGGACGGAACGCGGTTCTGGGCGAGCGTCATGCTTACGGTCATCCGTGATGCGGATGGTGAGGTGATCGGGTTCGCGAAAGTCACGCGCGACATGACGGAGCAGCGGCGGGGGGCAGTGGCCCTGCACGACAGCGAGGAGCGGTATCGGCTGCTGGTGGATAGCGTCAAGGACTACGCGATCCTTACGCTCGATCGCTCGGGACGGGTCACGAGCTGGAATGCCGGCGCGGAGCGGATCAAGGGATACGCCCCGGAAGAGATCCTCGGCCAGCATTTTTCCGCGTTCTACCCGAAGGAGGATGTCGAGCGTGGCAAGCCCCAGGTCGAGCTCGAGACTGCGGAGCGCGAGGGACGAGTCGAGGATGAGGGGTGGCGGGTGCGCAAGGACGGGAGCATGTTCTGGGCGGACGTCGTGATCACGGCGATGCGCGACCCGCACGGCACCCTGATCGGCTTCAGCAAGGTGACGCGTGATCTCACCGACCGGCGGCGGGTCGAAGAACGCTTGTCCCTGGCGAACGCCGAGCTCGAGCGGTTCAGCTATTCGGTGTCGCACGATCTCCGGGCGCCCCTCCGTTCGATCAACGGTTTCGCGGATATCCTGCTCGAGGACTACGGCTCCGTCCTCGACGCGGAGGGCCGGCGCCAGCTTGGCGTGATCCGTGAGGCGGCAACGCGCGGGGGCGAGCTGATCGACGCCCTGCTCAACTTCTCGCGCCTGGGCCGCGAGCCCGTGTCGGTCGAGCCAGTCGATCTGACGGAGCTGGCGCTCGGCGTCGCGGCGGAGCTCAGGGGATCCGGCCCCAAGATGATGGACATCCACATCGACACGCTCCCGCCCACCAAGGGAGACCGCGCGCTGCTGCGGCAGGTGCTGGTCAACCTGATCGGTAACGCGGTGAAGTTCACCGCGGGCCGGCCCCACCCCCAGATCGAGGTCGGATCGCGCCGCGAGGGCCGGGCCGTGGTGTACCACGTCAAGGACAACGGTGTCGGCTTCGACATGCGGTACGCCGACAAGCTGTTCGGCGTGTTTCAGCGCTTGCACCGGGGCGACGAGTTCGAGGGCACCGGGGTAGGGCTCGCCCTGGCCCAGCGAATCATCCAGCGGCATGGCGGCCGCATCTGGGCCGAGGGCGAAGTGGACGCCGGCGCCACGTTCTATTTCACGCTTCCAGGGCCGCCCGAGGCGACGCCCGCGGTGTAGCTGTTCCCCGGCGCTCTACTTCCCTCCGGGGCCGAGTAGGAAAGACATCCCCGCGGTCGCCGCAAGGTGCACGATTCGATCCAGGCCGGGGTTCCCGCCGGGGGGGCGGTAATAGGCTCGGGCTTCGAGCCGCAGTGCCGCGTGGTCGCTGACGAAGAAGATCCGCTCGCCGAGCCCCGCGTGCACCGCGTTCAGGTCGGACGCGTACGGGGCGGTAGGGCCCATATGGAGGCGGGAATAACCGCCCAGGATGTACAGCCCGCCCGAGCTGATGACCAGGCTCGCACTTCCAAACGCGACGGTGGTCCTCCCCACTCCACTGTATCTCGAGAGCGGCTGCGAGACGTTGCCGTCCACCTCGACGCTGAAATGGTCTCCGAGGAAGAACCCGAGCACGCCACCGGTTCCGAATTGATTGTCGAGCTGGAGACGACTGTCGTACCGCGTGTAGCTACCGTACCCGCCGAACTCGACGTCGCCGCCATGTTGTGCACGGAGGGATGCAGCGCCGCCGGCCAGCAGTACCGCCATGAGAGTGAGCGCCCGCATAGGGAGATCTCCTTGCTGGTAGTCACGGGCGCTCCCCAAAATAGGGAGCTCTCGTCGAACGCGCGATACGGGATGGGATGCCAATGGAATCAAACCGGAAGATGTGAGGCCGGGCTCACGGCCGGTTGGGTCAGAAGTGGAGAAGGAGCCCCGGGCCGCCGGCCCGGGGGTTCCAACCTAAGACGCGCTTCGGCTCAAGGATGGGCGCTCGAAGCGAGCGCTCTGGCGGGAAACAAGTGGGCCGACTCGGAATCGAACCGAGAACCTACTGATTAAGAGTCAGTTGCTCTGCCAATTGAGCTATCGGCCCTGCACGACCGCTTCCTGCTCACTGCTCCCTGCTCCCCCCAATGCCCCCAAGGAGAATCGAACTCCTGTTCCCACCTTGAAAGAGTGGTGTCCTGACCGTTAGACGATGGGGGCGGTCCGGCCCGGGGGAGATTTGGAGTAGCGGTAACGGGATTCGAACCCGTGTTTGAGCCTTGAGAGGGCTCCGTCCTAGTCCCCTAGACGATACCGCCGTGGGCGCGGGAAAATATCGCCAGCCGCCCGTACGACACGCAACCCGACTGTTGACCTCGGCCCGGTTCTGCTTACCGTTAACGCCGCCCCGCCGTCGCCAGCGGACCTCAAGGAGCCCCCGACCCGTGCCGCGAGCCGCGCCACCGCAGACGCAGGAGGTGTACGCTAACCTCTGGAGGATCGTCTCGCGGGGGCTGCCCGAGGTGCCGATCATCCTCGCCGCGATCGTCTACACCCAGGCCCAGTGGCTGCAGTCCCTGCTCGCGCCGCTCGCGCCGTTCTACCCGTACGCCGTCTTCGGCGCGGGCGTCTTGATCGGGTGGCGGTTCCACCGCAGCCGCCTCCTCTTCGCCCTCTTGCTCCTGGCGATCGCCGATCGCACCCTGGTGTTCTTCGCCGTGGGACACGGGCTCGCCCGCGACCGCGTGATCCTCCAGGCGATCGGTGTCCTGCTGCCGCTCAACCTCGCCGCCCTGCCGCTCACCTCAGAGCGCGGATTCATCACGCCGCCCGGCCTGGCGCGACTCGCCCTCATCCTCGGGCAAGTCGTTTTCGTGTCGTTCCTCGATCGCGAAGCACCGGGGACGGCTGCCGCGCTGCTGCACACGCAGCTGCTCCCGAAGTGGCTCTTCAACTGGACCTCGCTCGCCGACCCGGCCCTGCTCGCATTCCTGATGGCCGGCGGCCTGGTGCTCGCGGCCCAGCTCATGGCGCCCACGTCCACCGGGCGCTCGTTCGCCTGGGCGCTCTTGCCGATCTTCCTCGGGTTATCGGTCGTGCGCCCCGGAAACCCCGGATTCTCCACGTTCTATTTGGCCACCGGGGCGCTCATCCTGATCGTGGCCGTCGTGGAAGCCTCGTATCACATGGCGTACCAGGACAGCCTCACCGGATTGCCCGCCCGGCGGGCGCTGAACGAAGCGCTGCTCAGGATCGGCGGCCAGTACAGCGTGGCCATGCTCGACGTGGACCACTTCAAGCGTATCAACGATCGCCATGGCCACGACGTCGGCGACCAGGTCTTGAAGATGATCGCCGCCAAGCTCGCCCAGGTCGGGGGAGGTGGTAAAGCGTACCGCTACGGCGGCGAGGAGTTCGCCGTGATCTTCCCCGGGTGCGGCGCCGAGCAATGCGTCCCCGACCTCGAGGCCCTCCGGCAGCTCGTCGAAGACACGCGTTTCATCCTGCGCTCGCGCTTCCGGTCCAAGAAGAAGAAGGAGAAGGTCCTGACCGATCGGGGACCCGGCGAGCGTGTCCCCGTGACGATCAGCATCGGTGTGGCCGAGAAGACCGACCGGCACACCAAGTGGGAGCAAGTGGTGAAGGCGGCCGACCGGGCCCTCTACAGGGCCAAGGAGGGCGGCCGCAATCAGGTGAAGGACTAGAACGCGCCCCAGGATTGGGAGTTGGCGCCGCTGCCTAAGTAGGCATGACGCCCGGACGGAGCTGGTCCTTCACCGGCAGCTTGCGGATGCGCTTCCCGGTGGCCGCGAAGATCGCGTTCGAGATCGCGGGCATCACCGCCGATGTCCCGGGCTCGCCCACCCCACCGGGCGCCTCCGTGCTCTGGACCAGGTGTACCTCGATTAGGGGAGCCTCGGCCATGCGCAGGGCTCGATAATCGTTGAAGTTGTGCTGCTCCACGCGACCGTTCTTGATGGTGATCTCGCCCCACAGCGCCGCGGTCATGCCGAACATGATACCGCTCTCCATCTGGGCCTTCACGATATCGGGATTGACGATCGTGCCGCAGTCCACGGCGCACACGACCCGGGGCACGCGCACTTCCCCCTGCCGCGATACCGTCACCTCGGCGACCTGGGCGACGTAGCTGCCGAACGCATGGAGGACGGAGATCCCGCGGCCCGCGCCTCCCGGGAGTGGCTTCCCCCAACCTGCTTGTCCCGCGGCGAGCTCGAGCACCGCCTTGGCGCGCGGTGAACGGTCGAGCAGCGCTCGACGGTACGCGAACGGATCCTGCTTCGCCGCGGCGGCGAGCTCGTCGATGAAGCTCTCGACCACGAAGGTGTTGTGCGTCGGTCCCACGCCGCGCCAGAACGCCGTGCGCACGCCGGGTGGCTCCTGGCGGACGAAATCCACCCGAATATTGGGGATCGCGTACGGCGGCTCCGCGGCCCCTTCCACCGCGTCGAGATCGAGATGTTTGATCATGGCGCCCAGCCGGTGCAGGCCGCCGGCCCGCATCACACGCAGGCTCTTCGGGAACAGCTCGCTGATCACGCGCGCCTCGATCGAGGAGCCGACCACGCGGTGGGTCCAGGCCACGGGCCGCCCGCCGGCATCGAGACCGGCGGCGAACCGGTCGTAGTAGTACGGGCGGTACATGTCGTGCTGGATGTCCTCTTCGCGACTCCACAGGACCTGTACGGGTCCCCCCCCGTCGACCTGCTTCGCGATGCCCACCGCCTGGATGACGAAGTCCACTTCGAGCCGCCGGCCAAACCCACCGCCGAGGTAATGGTTGTGTACCCTCACTCGGGACCTGGGGAGGCCGGTCAGCTTCGCGGCGGCCGTCTGTGCGAAGGTCGGTACCTGGGTGCCGAGCCAGAGGTCGCATCCGTCGGGACCGACGCGGACGGTGCAGTTGATCGGCTCCATGGTAGCGTGCGCGAGAAACGGCACCTCGTAGACCGCCTCGACCCGTTGCACGGCCCCGGCCATCGCGTTCGCCACGTCGCCCTCGTCGCGGGCCACCACCCCGGATTGCTGGGACGCCGCGGCCAGCTGCTGCACGATGTCGGCTGTCCGTAGCGTGGCGTTCGGCCCTTCGTCCCAGCGGATGTCGAGCGCCGCGAGGCCCTTCTTCGCCGTCCAGGTGTCATCGGCCACCACGGCCACCGCGTCGTCGAGCCGTACCACCTGCCGCACTCCCGGGATGGCCTTGGCCTTCGTGTCGTCCACCGCAGCGAGCTTACCGCCGAACACCGGACACGCCGCCACGCTCGCGTACTTCATGCCGGGAATCCTGACGTCGATGCCGTACTGGGTCGTGCCGTCCACCTTGTCCGGCGTATCCACGCGCTTCACAGACGTGCCGATCAGCCGGAAGTCCTTGGGATGCTTGAGCACCACGGAACCCGGCACCGACAGGCGAGCGGCGCGCTCGACCAGCGCTCCATAGCCGATGGTCTTGCCACTCGCTCCGTGAATCACCGCGCCGTGCTCGGCTCGGCAGGTACTGGGGTCGACTTTCCAGGTCGCCGCGGCGGTGGCCACGAGCATCGTGCGGGCGGTGGCTCCCGCCTGGCGGAGCGAATCGAAGTTGCCCCGGACCGAAGTCGAGCCACCGGTCTCCTGGACACCGAATATCGGCTCGGCGTAGCGCGCATCGTCGGCGGGCGCATGCTCGAGGCGCACGTGGCTCAGATCCACCTCGAGCTCCTCGGCCAACAGCATGGACATGGCTGTGTACGTCCCCTGCCCCATCTCCACCTTGTGCATGACGAGCGTCACGACGCCTGCGGGGTCGATCCGGATGAACGCGTTGGGAGCAAACTCGACGGCCGGCGACGCCGCGGCGATCGCCTTCGCGAAGCCCGAAGGCAGCGCGAAGGTGATCATCAGACCACCGCCGGCGGCGGCGCTCGCCTGGAGGAAAGAGCGGCGGGTACTCGTCACAAGTCCGCCTGGCAGCGCCAGCAGGCCGTGAAGTTTGCGGGATTCTCGGCGTCGCACCGCGGGCAGCGCCGAGACGTCTGTTCACTTGCGAGAGCGACGGGACCCTCGAGCCGCGCTGCGATCGTTCGCGCCCGGTCGTAATCGCTGTCGTCCAAGACCGAAACCGCCACCGCGCCGGCCACGAGACTCACGGCTTGCTCGTCGCCGATGGCGGCCCGGATCCCGTCGGCCTCGAGGGCGATCCGCAGGGCCTGCGCCTGGCTCAGCGTGGGGTAGCTCGCGACGGGTCTCACCGAGCATAACCTGCACCCTGCGCTAGGCGGTTCGCTAGCGGTGCGCCACCGTCAGGGAATCTCGTACAAGTCGTGACGCTGGGGGTGGGGGCGCGGGCGCCTACGCGCGAGGGCGCACCGAAACACGCCACGCGTCTCGATGCAGGCCTCGCCGGACTTCGCTTTCGGAGTTCTGCATTGCGAGTGCCCTCGCGTGTAAAGCGCCCGGCGCCCCCACCCCCAGAGTCGCACGGACTTGTGCAGAGCTTGCCTAGCGGTGCGCCACCGTCGGCTGGCGTCGCAGCTGCCCGCGGAGCTCCCCATCCGGGTGGGTCGCCGTGTGCACCGTGACGTAGGCGTTGTCCATCTGGAGCGCCCGAATCAGCCGGGCCATGGTCGTCCCGTGCACGTGGGTTTTGGACAGCGTCCCTTGGCCGAGCACACGCAGCAAAGTGCGACGAGCGCAGAGGCAAGCGTTGTGGCGGACGTGGTTCCTCCTGGAAACAAGAAAACATATTGATATAAATATTGATACCAATATATTCTCGGGAGTTCCCACGGAGCCCGAGTGTTTGAAACAGAAACGCACCGACACCGCCGAGATCGTCCAGGGCCTGCGCCGCATCGTGAAAGCGTTGCAGACCTACTCCCAGGACGTGCGTACCGCCTACGGCCTGACCGGGCCGCAGCTCTGGGCCCTGAAGACCCTCCAGGCGACCGGCCCGATGTCCGCCGGCCGGCTCGCGGCCGCCCTCGCCGTGCACCAGAGCAGCGTCTCGATCCTCATCGATCGCCTGGAAAAGCGGGGGCTCGTCCGGCGGAACCGGGGCGAGCACGACCATCGCGTGGTGGACCTGGAGCTCACCAAGCGCGGGACCGCGCTCGCGGCGGATGCGCCGGAGGCGGCGCAGGGTCGTCTCCTGCACGCGCTCGAAGACATGCCGCAGGCCCGAGTCCGGAGCATCCGGCGGGCCGTCGACCGCCTGGTGCAGGCGATGGAAGCTACCGACGTGAATGCCCGCTTTTTCTTCGCAGAAGCATGATTACCCTGAGCAGAGGAGGACTTATGCGGATTAAGCAGCTCGCGATTCCACTCGCGATCGCCGTGGCGGCGAGCGCGTGCCACCATGCGCCGCCCGCGGTCGCCGTGCAGCCCCAGATCGATTCGAGCGCCCTGGAACGGGCGCGTCAGGACTCCATCGCGCGCGCGGAGGAGGCGGCGCGGGCGCGCGAGGCCGCGGCACGACGGGCCGAGCAGCGGCGCGCCGATTCCCTGGCCGCGCTCCAGCTTAAGTCCCAGGAGATCGGTGCGGAGCTCGCCGACATGATCCACTTCGACTTCGACCGGGCCACCGTCCGCGCCGGGGACGCGCAGGTCCTGGACCAGAAGCTCCCAATCCTGCGCGATAACCCCCAGCTCCGGGTTCGCGTCGCGGGGAATTGTGACGAGCGCGGCTCCGACGAGTACAACCTGGCGCTGGGCAACCGGCGAGCCATGGCGGCGAAGCAATACCTCGTGGCGCACGGTATCGATGCCAGTCGCATCGAGATCGTGTCCTACGGGAAGGAAAAGCCGATCGATCCCGGCCACAACGATGTGGCATGGGCGAAAGACCGGAACGATCAGTTCGAGAACCTCACGACCAACGTTGTGCTGCGGTAGGGACTGAAGTCAGGGGTGGGGGGGCTAGGACCCCCTCCCTCTCCCTTAGTCGTACGTCACGGCAGGAACCCGCGGGCAAATCCTCCCGGGCAAAGATCCGAATGGAAGTTCACGTAGAAGCTTCCAGGGTCGTTCAACAGCTCCGCCAGCGCCAGGTCCGCGGTGGCGAAGTGTGGGTTGGCGACAAAGATCCCATCCTGCCGTACGTCGAGCTGCCGGTCCGTGATGTTCAAATCCACGCCGACCGGCGACGTGAGCCACCAGATGATCGGGCCGGCGCCCTGCCCTGGCGTCAGGTGATGGATATGCCCGAACCGAATGCTCTCGCCGCCGAGGTTGTTGATCTTTGCCGCGGCTTCGATGGTGCCGTCCTGCAGGATCTTGATCTGGGCATGGCCCTTCGACTCTGACACACAGGTAGGCACCTCGAGCTCCGAGCGCATCTGCGCGTTGAACACGAGGGGCGGTGCCTGCTCGCTCTGCAGGTTGGCGAGCAACGAGACGTTGCCGCTAATGGCGCTCGACGGGGTCCGATCACCGCATCCGATCGCGATGAGCGCTGCCAGGAACGTACGCCAATGACGCATTGAGCCTCCCGCGTTGCAGGTGGGTCGAACGTGTGTTGCAGAGTGAAACTATCGCTGGAAACGCGCGGGGTCCAGCATGCGGCTCCATGGAGTCCGGACAAGCGGCGTCGCGCGACGCCGCGTATCCGGAGTGCCAGTCGTGACACCGCCCGGTCGAACCAAAAGAGTAGGGAGGTTCCAGATGCGTCAGATTCGGCGAGTAGGCCTCGGACTCTTCATCCTCGCGACCGCCGTCAGCCTCGCACCCCGTTCCGCCGTGGCGCAGTCGGAGACCTGCGTATACGCCCGCTGCGCCCTCAGTCTGCGACAACACCCCGCGCGCATTGTGCAAGGTGTGGGGGCAACGCCGGTCGTCAGCTTGGGCCTCCTCGCACCGCGCATCGATCTCTTGACGACCAGCTCGGAGAATGCCCGTCTCCACTACCAGGCGTTCCGTGGCGACTACAATCGGGGCGCGGTGCTCGAGCTGATCGGATTCGCCGCCGGGGTCAGCTCGGTCTTCGTGCTCGCGGGCAACCCCCGCGCGAACTATCCTGCAGCACTCGGCATCTTCGCCCTGGGGGTGCCGGTGGGGATCACCAGTCTCGTGTTCAAAGCGAAAGCGCAGAGCCAGCTCGAGCAGTCCCTCGCGGCGTATAATCGTACCCTGCCGGACACGCCGTAGAGCGGCGCCGGAATCACGCGACCGGGATCGAGCCGTCTGGGCGGTGCATCCGCTCCACGTGCGGCCGCTCGACCAGCCGATAGAAGATGAGGATGCCCGCGTGGTCGATCAGGGCGGCGACTAACCCCGGCAACGATGCGGCGACGAGCGCCACCCCGTACGTCTGCAGGTAGCCCACCGTGTACATCGGATTCTTGAGGAAGGCATACGGACCCGATGTCACGGGGGGCCCGTTGACCGGGAAAAAGAAATCGCGCCAGTAATACGCGCCGGCGCCGACGGTGGCTCGCGCCCAAAGCTTCGTGCCAAGGCCCACGAGCACCAGGAGGGCTCCTATGGTGATCAACAGGGCGCGGGGAACGTCGAGCGGCAGGCTACCCCAAGTCACGACGCACAACAGCACGAGGCTCAGGGCGTCGTTGTACATGAAGAAGGCGGCGGCGCGCCGGAAGCGCCGGAACGCGTCCTCACCGCCGTAGCGTCCGCTCGCCGCCGCCTCTCGCTCGTGGCGCGCCAGGGCGATCCCGATATAGAGGACGTACGCGAGCCGGCTCGCGAGCTGATAGGCGAGGGCGATCACGGCGTGCGGCGGTGAGTGTTCACGGTTGCGCGCTGAAACTACCGCCAAGAGGCACGGAGGTCTACTCCGGCGGTCCGGACGGTCAATGCACTGCTCGGGCCAGGGTGTCGTGATGCGTGGCGATCAGCGTCCGGAGATACGGCCCGATCGCTTCAGCTGACGCAAAGCCCGCCACCCGTGCGGCCGAATCCTGGCGGGCTTCCGGAATGTCCGCGCTCTCGGCGTAATGCTTGATGTCGCGATAGGCGCCCACCGTCACCACATCCCAGGTCGCCCCGGCGACGCGCGTGAAGATGAGGTCTTCTGGCCGTGTCAACGCCCGCTCAAACGCGTTCTCCATCTCACGCTCCCGCACCAAGTCCGCCAGTCGTCCGGGCAACGCCACGTGCATTTCGATGTGATAAAACGCTCCACCGCCGAGGGCGGCTGTCACCTGCGGGAGCGGCGGTCCCTTGACGAACACCTCCTCGCGCCACGCAATGCGTGCGGAGAGGGCGCTGTCGAGGCGCGCATCCTCGACCGGCGTGACTCGGTCGGTTGCCATCGGGAAAATGGCCATCAGGTCCCATTGATCGCCCTGGCTGTGGCGCAGGAGGAAGGGCCGTCCCGACGCCTGCTTCTCGAGCGCGATCACGTCGAGCACACTGCCGGGCGCGGCTCGAAGCAGCAGAATCCGATATAGCTGCGCGTCGGAATGCTGGGTCGCGGAGCTGGAGGTGGGGATGGGGAGGAGCGCCACCAGGGCGCTGAGCACGAGAGCGTTCATGGCGTCGGCCCGAGTGACGGTGAAGCAGGCCCGGCAGGAATCGAACCTGCAACCCCCGGTTTTGGAGACCGGTGCTCTACCAATTGAGCTACGGACCTAGGACCTACTGGGGCTGGAAGTTACCGAGTCGCGGGCAGCCGTGGAAGCCTGAAGTCCCCGCCCCGCTCACCCCGCGAGCGCCTCACGCCACTCGCGCAGCTCCCACTTCTTCACCACGCCCTCGAGCACGAACGGGTCCACGCGCACGAACTCCTCGGCGGACGCCCGCGTCGTGAACACGCCCATCGCCCCCTGCCGCGGATCCGAGAATGGGCCGATCATCAGTAGCTCACCGCGTGTCACGAACTCCTGCCACTTCGCCCGGTGGGCTGGAAAAACCTCCCGCGCACGGTTCATGTCCGCCGCGCCGTCGTAAAGCAAGACGTACTTCACGGCTCCGCTCCTCCGCCTGATGGACCGAGAAAAGAACGGGCGGGCCGAATCGACCCGCCGAGGAGGGTGGCTGACGGGAATCGAACCCGCAACCTCCGGAGCCACAGTCCGGCGCTCTAACCGATTGAGCTACAGCCACCACGCTGGGAGGACAATCTAAGCGCTCAGCCCGCCGGCCAGAAGCGCTCGACGAGGTCGGCGGTCCGGGGATCGGGCGGTACCACTGCTCCGTCGAGCGACGCAATCGGCACGACGCCCCGCACCGCGTTGGTGAGAAACATGCTCTTCCCGACGATGGAGGCCCGCGGGTGGCGCCCTCCCCCTCCCCCGTCTGCGGCCCGCTCGAGCTCGAGGACCCGGGCCCGGGCGATCCCCGGCAAGATACCCAGCTCGAGCGCCGGGGTCCGAAGCCGATCCCCATCCCACCAGAAGACGCTCCACGTCGTCCCCTCCGCCACCCACCCCTCGTGCGTTACGAGCAGCGCGTCGTCCGCTTCCGCCACCTCGGCCTCCTCGGCCGCGTCCTCGAAACAGTCACGGTCCGTGGTCTTATGCGGATAGGGATGGTGAGGTTCGGACGCCATAATCACGGCGGGCGGATCGAGCGCCGGTACCTCTCTCACTGTCACGCTCGCCCGGCCATCGAGGACCTCGAGACGAAGAACGGCCTCGCCGGTTTCCGCAAACGGCGCTGCCAGCCTGGTCAGGTCCTGCGTCGGTTTGGGCAGACCCAGCTCGGCCAGCGACCGCGCCAACCGCGCGAGGTGACGGTCCAGAAGGGGGATGCGCCCATCGCGCACGCGCATGGTCTCGATCAGACCGTAGCCCGCCTTGTCCACGTGCTACGGCTGGTCGCCAGTCCTCACGGGTAACTCGACGCGCTCGCTCCACTCCGTGAACGAGCCATCGTACACGCGCACGCGAGGGAAGCCGAGCAGGTTGTGCAGCGCGAAGTACACGTGGCTCGACTCGAGCCCGCCGTTACAGTAGGCGATGACGGTCTTGTCGGGCGTGATACCCTGAGCCGCATAGCTCGACCGTAGCTCCTCACGCGGCTTCCACACGGTCGCGAAATCCACCTTGGTCAGATCGCCCTGCCAGAAGTGGTTGATCGCCCCCGGAATGTGCCCGCGCCGGAGCTGGGCGCCGGCCCGGCCGGCGTACTGGTCCGCGTTGCGCGCGTCCACGAGCACCGCGCCCGGTGCGGTCAAAGCCGCCCGTACATCCTCGAGCGTGGCGCGGTCCGGTGAGAAGCTCGGGGGCGCGAAGGCCGTCGGGTCAATGGTGGGGTAGCGACGGGTGACGGGCCGGTTCTCGAGGGTCCACTTTCCGAAGCCGCCGTCCAGGAGTGACACCGAGGAATGCCCCAGGCCCTGAAGGATCCACGCGAGATATGTTGCGTCGTTGTCGCGCGTCTCGCCGGCACTATAGATCACCACCGGGCGATCCACTGCAATACCGAGGCGAGAGAAGAGGGCCGAATAGGACGAGAGGCCGAGGACCTTGTTCGGGACGCCCCGGTCGGCCGCGCGCAGCTCCTCGACGTTCAAGTAGACGGCGCGCGGAACGTGCCCCTCGAGATAGAGCGTATAGTCGTTGCGTGCGTCGATCACGGTCACGTTCGAGTCCCGTTGCGCGAGCATGTCCCCAAGCTCGCTCGTCGCGATCAGCCGGGGCGAAGGCCCTCCCCCAACCAGCGTGAACCACAAGAGCGCGGCGGTCACGGCTCTCCCTCCAGTCCCATGTATTCCTTCTCAACTTCGAGATATACACGATTGGCGTTGCGGCGCTCGCGGGAGTGCAGCGACACTGGGCGCCCGTCGTCGGCCGGGGGAAGCGAGTCGAGCGCCCGGTTGAGCGAGCGGTGCCGCTCGAACGCGGACCGCATGGCCGCTCGGAGCCCGACGATGTACTCCCGTGTACGCGCGATCAGCGCCCGTGGCGTCGCGGGGATGGCGCCGTGCCCGGGAACGGCGACGCGTGGGTCGAGGGCCGCCAACGTGTCGAGCGCGGCGATGAGTCCGCGCGAGCTGCCGTCCACCACCAGCGTCACGCCATCCTCGATCAGCAGATCGCCGGCAAACAAGACCCGCTCGGCGGGAAGCCAGATGATCAGGTCTCCCGCCGTGTGCGCCGGGCCCTGCCACGGGTGCGCGATCACGATGGTCTCGCCGCCGAGCCGCAGCGTGTCCGCGGTCGTGACGGGCACGTCGGGCACGTCGGCGTA
>DASZCN010000062.1:0-47414 GCA_035943095.1 Gemmatimonadales bacterium
CCGCGAGCTGCAATGTCTGGCCGGGCTGCACCATGGCCGACGAGGGGTTCACAGTCACCGTCGCCACCGGTGCCTGCGTCACCGTGATGCTCGATGTCCCGCTTTGCCCCTCACTCGTGGCTGTGATCGTGGCCGAGCCCGCCGCCTTGGCGGTGACGAGACCCGAACCGCTCACCGTGGCCACCGTCGTATTGTTCGAGGACCAGGTCACGACGCGACCGGTCAACGGATTGCCATTGGCATCCTTGGGCGTCGCCGTCAGCTGGGTCGTCTGACCGACCTGCAGGCTCGCCGAGGCCGGGGCGACGGTCACGGACGCCACCGGAACGAACGTCACCGAGGCAGTGGCCGTGCCGCTCTGCCCTTCACTCGTGGCGGTGATCGTCGCCGAGCCGCTCGTGGCCCCCGCCGTCACCAACCCATTCCCATTCACCGTCGCTACGGCCGTGTTGCTCGAGGACCACGTCACCACGCGTCCCGACAACATGTTGCCGTTCGCGTCCCTCGTGGTCGCCGTGAGCTGCGCGGTCTGGCCACTCTGCAGGCTGACCGTCGCCGGGCTGACCGTCACCGATGCCACGGGCACGCTCGAGACCGCGATGCTCGCGCTGGCGCTCTGGCCCTCGCTCGTCGCGGTGATCGTGGCCGAGCCGGGCCCCGCGGCCGTCACCAGACCGGTGCCATTCACCGTCGCGACGGAGCCGTTGTTTGACGCCCACGTGATCGTCCGCCCCGTGAGCACATTGCCGCCCGAGTCCGTCAGGGTCGTCTGGAGCTGCACCGTCGCGCCCACCACGATGGTAGCCGACGAGGGCGCCATGCTCACCTGCGCGACCGGCGCGAGCGTCACACTCACGGCGGCCGTATCCGACACGAGCCCAGAGTCGCCGGTCGCGACGACCTTGTACTGTCCGGTCGTCTTCCCGGCCTTGTACTGGCCGTAATGCCGCTTCCCGTTGGGGCTCGTGCCCATATCGGTGATCGTGCCGGTCGTGGTGCTCCACGTTACCGTGATGTTTGCCGTGTCCCCGGTGCTCATGAACGCGGCCGCCGTGAAATCGACGGTGTCGTTCTCATGCACGCTGACATTCTTGGGAGAGATGACGAGGTCGGCAACGGTACCACCGGTAGAGCTGAGCGGAAGGGGCTTCTCGCACGCGAAGACGAGCGCCGTGGCCAGAAGGACAGCCAGGGGGAACGCGACCTTGCGATCCTTCAGCAGGGCCAACCGGTGTGAGAGTTTGTGCATGAACGTCATGGTTCGGCTCCGTCGCTGGGGTTCGCCTTACGGCGTGAAGAACTCACTCATGTCAGGGGCGCTTGCCGCCTGGTTCGGGAAGCTGGTGAGCCCCAGAACCTTTGCGGTCAGACGCAGCGTGCTCGCGTGCTGGTACAGCGTGGTGGACTGATAGCCGCGCTTGGCTTTCGAGCTCACCACCACGCAGACGATCCGTCCGCCTCCGTGGGTGTTGTCGCTCCCGGACTCATCGAACAGCACGATCAGGAGTCCGTCCTGCTGGAACTGCGTGCTCCGCACGAGCGGGTCGATGTTGGTCTGCAGCCATGCGTCCGCCGTGCCGAGGGAGCAGTCGTGCGCGTCGTTACAGAGATTCGGCACGATGAAGGCGTAGTTCGGGAACGCGTTGTTGGCCAAATCGGTGGCGAACTGCATGAACGGCACGACGTTGTGGGCCTGCGTCGCGTTGTCGTGAACGTCGGTGAGGTACACCACCGGGTTGTGCCGGCTGGCGTAGGTGCCGTTGTCGAGGTCGACCGTGGTGTCGCCCACCGACGGCAGATCCTCCGCATACGCCTTCCACGTCTTTCCCGCCGCCACGAGGTGGCGCACGATGTTGTCGCTCGCGACGGTCTGCGCGTAGCTGTCGTCGTTGGTGATCGTGTTACCGACCGTCATCATGAAGTAGTTGCCGATGGAGGGGTGCGTGTCGGCGTAGTACTGCGTCGCGAGTCCGTACGCACCCGCCAGGCTGTCGAGGTACGGCATCGACGAGCTGGTGACGTCGGCGTAATCGGTATTTTCTTCCACGACGATGAACACGTGGTTCAGGGCCGGAATCGTGCCCCCGCCCCCGCCTCCCGAGGCGGCTAGCCCGGCGGCCTGTCGGCACGCCGGGACCAGCCAAAGGACGAGGAACACGATCCGGAGTCGCCTCACGGATTGAAGAACTCGCTCATGTCGGGTGCCGTGGCGGCATCGCCCGGGAACGAGGTCACCCCGAGCCCCTTGAGCATCAGGCGCAGCGTGCTCTGGTGCTGGTACAACGTGGTGGACTGGTAGCCCCGTTTGGACTTAGTCGGGCTCACGGCCACCCAGTACACGCGCCCGCCGCCGTTCGTGTTGTCGCCGCCCGACTCGTCGAACACGATGATGAGCAGGCAGTTGTTCTGCTGGAAGAACGCGCTCTTGACCAGCGGGTCGATGTTCGTCTGCAGCCAGCTGTCCGCGGTGTTCAGCGAGCAGTCGTGCGCGTCGTTGCACAGATTCGGCACGATGAACGAGTAGTTCGGCACCGCGCCGTTCGCCAAATCCGTCGTGAATTGCGTGAACGGCACCACATTCTGCGCCTGGGCCGGGTTGTCGTGCACATCGGTATAGTGCACGATCGTGTTGTGCCGGCTGGCGTAATTTCCGTCATCGTAGTCGAGCTGGACGAAGCCGACGGACGGGAGGTCTTCGTCATAGGACTTCCACGACTTCCCCGCCGCCACCAAGTGCCGGATTACGTTATCCGAGCTGACGGTCGAGCCGTACGAGTCGTTGTTCGTGATGATCTGCCCACCCGTGATCTCGAAGTAGTTGCCGATCGACGGGTGCGTGTTGGCGTAGTACTGCGTCGCCAGCCCGTACTGCGCCGCCAGTCCGGTCAGATACGGCATCGACGAGCTGGTCACGCTGGCGTAATCGTTGTTCTCCTCCATCACGATGAAGATGTGGTCGAACTGCGCGGCACTCGCCGCCGTGACCGTGACGGCCGACGTGCCGCTCTGTCCCTCGCTCGTCGCCGTGATCGTCACCGGACCGCCCGCCACGACGCCCGTCACGAGCCCACTGCCGTTCACGCTGGCGATCGCGCTGTTGCTCGATTGCCAGGTGATCACCCGACCCG
The DNA here is from genome assembly GCA_035943095.1 of Gemmatimonadales bacterium. Taxonomy (GTDB): domain Bacteria; phylum Gemmatimonadota; class Gemmatimonadetes; order Gemmatimonadales; family GWC2-71-9; genus AG41. The sequence goes on from DASZCN010000062.1 coordinate 3,129, forward strand.
TCAACGGATTGCCGTTCGCGTCCTTCGGCGTAGCGGTGAGCTGGACCGTGCCTCCCGCGGCGACGCTCGCCGTGGCCGGCGTCACCGTCACCGACGCCACCGGCACCGCCGTCACCGTAATCGCCGACGTGCCGCTCTGCCCTTCGCTCGTGGCGGTGATCGTCGCCGAGCCCGCCACCGTCGTGGTCACGAGCCCGCTGCTCGACACCGTGGCGACCGTGGTGGTGTTCGAGGACCACGTCACCGTCCGGCCGGTCAGGATGTTGCCGTTGGCGTCTTTCAAGGTCGCCGTCAGCTGCACCGTCTGGCCCGCCTGGACGCTGGCCGAGGCCGGCGTCACCGTCACCGAGGCCACCGGGGCACCTGCCACCGTGATCGTCGCGGTGCCGCTCTGGCCTTCGCTCGTGGCGGTGATGGTCACGGACCCTGCCGTTACACCCGTCACCAGCCCACTGGTGTTGACCGTCGCGACGTTTGTGTTGCTCGACGCCCAGCTGATCGCGCGGCCGCTCAACGGATTCCCGTTCGCGTCCTTGGGCGTGGCCGTGAGCTGCACCGTCCCCGTGATCGCGATGTTCGCCGAGCTCGGCGACACCGTGACCGAGGCCACGGGCGCGAGGGAGACGTTTACCGTCGCCGTCCCGCTCTGGCCTTCACTCGTAGCCGTAATCGTGACGGGACCGCCCGCCCCGACTCCCGTAACCAGCCCGCTCGAACTCACGCTGGCGATGGTGTTGTCGCTCGACTGCCAGGTGATGACCCGGCCGGTCAGCGGATTCCCATTCGCGTCCTTGGGCGTAGCGGTGAGCTGCACCGTCTGCCCGACCGTCAAGCTGGCCGTCGCGGGCGTCACCGTCACCGACGCGACGGGCACCGTGGGAACGATCTTCGCGAGATAGTCCTGCACCACCCAGCCGCTCGGTGCGGCCGCAAACAGGATGTGGTAGCGAATCGCGCCGTCGCCGCCGGCCGTCGTGTTCAGCACCGGCCCGGAATCGACCACCCCCCGCGCCCCGGCCGGCTGCGTCCCGATGACGCTCGGTGGTGTCCCGGTCGCCGGGTCCGCGGGCGGTTGCGAGATGTTCCGCACCCATGTGGCCGAGGTGGCCTGTACGCTGTCGCCGATCGCGAAGACGCCCGTCGGCGCGGTCACGGTGACCGCGGCGGTTCCACTCTGCCCTTCGCTCGTCGCCGTGATCGTCGCCGACCCCGCGCCCGCGGCGCTCACGAGCCCGGTCGTGTTGACAGTCGCGACCGAGCCGTTGCTGGTCGTCCACGTGACGGGGCGTCCGACGAGCGGGTTACCGTTCGCGTCCTTCGGCGTGGCCGTGAGCTGCGCGGTCTGCCCGACGGTAAGGCTCGCCGTCGCGGGGCTGACCGTGACGGACGCGACCGGCACGCTCGAGACCGTGACACTCGCGGTCCCGCTCTGGCCCTCGCTCAGCGCCGTGATCGTCGCCGAGCCGGCGCCCGCGGCGGTCACCAGCCCGGCGCCGCTCACTGTCGCCACCGCGCCGTTGTCACTCGACCAGGTCACCGTCCGGCCGGTCAGGACGTTCCCGTTCGCGTCCTTCAGGGTCGCCGTGAGCTGCGAGGTTTGACCGTTCTGCAGATTGACTGAGGACGGGCTGATCGTCACGGTGGCGACCGGCGCCGCACAGGCAACGGTCACGCTGGCCGAGGCGGTCAGGTTGCCCGGCGTGCTCGTGGCCGTGACGCTGAACTGGCCACAGGTCCCGTTGTGATAATGCCCGTAGTGAAGGCCGCCCACGGAGTTGGTGTCGACAACGCCTCCCGTGGTGCTCCAGGCGACGGCGATCTGCGCCGTATCGCCGGCCGTGGTGAAGCCGACGGCGGTGAAGTCCTGGACTTGGTTGGGCTGCACCGTGGCGGTGTTGGGAGAAACGACGAGCTGCGAGACGGTCGCATTCGTTCCGGTGATGCTGTTCGGCTTTTCGCAGGCGAAGACCACCGCCGCGGCGAGCACCGCCAGGGACCAGGCGACCCTGCGATTCTTCAGCAGGCCCAGACGGGACGACAGCTTGCTTGTGAGTGTCATGGGTTTCATGGATTGAAGAACTCGCTCATGTCGGGCGCGCTGGCCGCATCGCCGGGGAACGACGTCACGCCGAGTCCCTTGAGGATGAGCCGCAGCGTGCTCTGGTGCTGGTACGTAGTGGTCGACTGATAACCCGGCTTCGACTTGGCACTAATCGCCACCCAGTAGACGCGTCCACCGCCCAGTGTGTTGTCGCCGCCCGACTCGTCGAACACGATGATCAACAGGCCGTCCTGCTGGAACACCGGGCTCGCGATCAGCGGCGCGATGTTCGTCTGGAGCCAGCTATCCGCCGTGCCCAACGAACAGTCGTGCGCATCGTTGCACAGGTTCGGCACGATGTTCGAGAACGTTGGCAGCCTGCCGTTCGCCAAGTCCGTCGCGAACTGGGTGAAGGGGACGATATTGCACGCCTGCCCGGTGGGATCATTCGCCACGTCTGACAACAGCGCGAACACGTTATGCTTGCGCGCATAGTTTCCAGTGTCGCCACCGAGGTAACAGGCGTTCGGAATGCTCTCGGCGTACGACTTCCACGTCTTCCCGGCCCCGACCAGACTGCGCACGATGTTCGGCACGTTCTCGATCGTCGACGAGCCGTCATTATTCGTCAGGATCTGTCCCGTCGCGAGCTCGAAGTAATTCCCGATCGACGGGTGCGTGTTGGCGTAGTATTGCGTCGCGAGCCCGTACTGCGCCGCCAGCCCGGTCAGGTACGGCATCGACGAGCTGGTCACGGAGGCGTAGTCCGTGTTCTCCTCCGTCACGACGAAGACGTGCCCAAACTGCGTGCCGCCCGTGGACGCCGTCACCGTCACGGCGGCCGTACCGCTATGGCCCTCGCTCGTCGCCGTGATCGTCACCGGACCGCCCGCCACGACGCCCGTCACCAGCCCACTGCCGTTCACGCTGGCGACCGCGGTGTTGCTCGACTGCCAGGTGATCACCCGACCCGTCAACGGATTGCCGTTCGCGTCCTTCGGCGTGGCGGTGAGCTGGACCGTGCCTCCCACGGCGACGCTCGCCGTGGCCGGCGTCACCGTCACCGACGCCACCGGCACCGCCGTCACCGTGATCGCCGACGTGCCGCTCTGCCCTTCGCTCGTCGCCGTGATCGTCGCTGAGCCCGCCACCTTCGTGGTCACGAGCCCGCTGCTCGACACCGTGGCGACCGAAGTGGTGTTCGAGGACCACGTCACCGTGCGGCCGCTCAGGATGTTGCCGTTGGCGTCCTTGAGGGTCGCCGTCAGCTGCACCGTCTGGCCCGCCTGCACGCTCGCCGAGGCCGGCGTCACCGTCACCGACGCCACGGGCACCGGCGTCACTGTAATCGCCGACGTGCCGCTCTGCCCTTCGCTCGTGGCGGTGATCGTCGCCGAGCCCGCCACCGTCGTGGTCACGAGCCCGCTGCTCGACACCGTGGCGACCGTGGTGGGGTTCGAGGACCACGTCACCGTCCGGCCGGTCAGGATGTTGCCGTGAGCGTCCTTCAAGGTCGCCGTCAGCTGCACCGTTTGGCCTGCCTGCACGCTGGCCGAGGCCGGCGTCACGGTCACGGAGGCCACCGGGGCACTCGCCACCGTGATCGTCGCGGTGCCGCTCTGGCCTTCGCTCGTGGCGGTGATGGTCGCCGACCCCGCCGCCACACCGGTGACGAGCCCACTGCTCGAGACGGTGGCAATCGTGTTGTCGCTCGACGACCAGCTGATGGCGCGGCCGCTCAACGGATTGCCGTTCGCATCCTTCGGCGTGGCGATAAGCTGGACCGTACCTCCCGCCGCGACGCTCGCCGTCGCCGGCGTCACCGTCACCGACGCCACCGGCACCGGCGTCACTGTGATCGCCGACGTGCCACTCTGCCCTTCGCTCGTGGCGGTGATCGTCGCCGAGCCCGCCACCTTCGTGGTCACGAGCCCGCTGCTCGACACTGTGGCGACCGTGGTGGTGTTCGAGGACCACGTCACCGTCCGGCCGGTCAGGATATTGCCGTTGGCGTCCTTCAAGGTCGCCGTCAGCTGCACCGTCTGGCCTGCTTGCACGCTCGCCGAGGCCGGCGTCACGGTCACGGAGGCGACCGGGGCACCTGCCACCGTGATGCTCGCCGTGCCGCTCCGGCCCTCGCTCGTAGCCGTAATGGTCGCCGCCCCCGCCGCCACACCGGTGACCAGCCCACTGCTCGAGACCGTGGCGATGGTGTTGTCGCTCGACGACCAGCTGATCGCGCGGCCGCTCAACGGATTCCCATTCGCGTCCTTGGGCGTGGCTGTAAGCTGGACCGTCCCGGTGATCGCGATGTTCGCCGAGGTCGGCGACACCGTGACCGAGGCCACGGGCGCGACCGTGACGTTCACGGTAGCCGTGCCGCTCTGGCCTTCACTCGTGGCGGTGATCGTCACCGGGCCGCCCGCGGCGACCCCCGTGACGAGCCCACTACTGCTTACGCTCGCGATCGTGCCATCACTCGTGGTCCAGGCCACCGGCCGCCCCAGCAGCGGATTGCCGTTGGCGTCCCGCGGCGTGGCCGCGAGCTGCACTGTCTGCCCGACGAACAGACTCGCGGTGGTAGGGCTGACCGTGACCGACGCCACCGGGATGCTCGCGACCGTGACGCTCGCGGTCCCGCTCTGGCCTTCGCTCATCGCCGTGATCGTCACCGACCCGGGGCCCGAGGCGGTCACCAGCCCGGTGCCGCTCACGGTCGCCACTGTGCCGTCGCCGCTCGACCAGGTCACCGTCCGGCCGGTCAGGACGTTCCCGTTCGCGTCTTTCAGGGTCGCCGTGAGCTGCGAGGTTTGACCGCTCTGAAGATTGACTGAGGACGGGCTGATCGTCACCGTGGCGACCGCGCAGGTCACCCCGATGTTCGCCGACGCAGTCAGGTTGCCGGGTGTACTCGTGGCCGTGAGGCTGTACTGGCCGCACTTCCCGTTGTGATAGTGCCCGTAGTGGCGGCCCCCCGCGGAGTTGGTGTCGACCGTGCCCCCGGTCGCACTCCAAGTCACCGCGATCTGTGCGGTGTCGCCGGCGGTGGTCAAGCCAACGGCCGTGAAGTCCTGGATTTGGTTGGGCTGCAGTGTGGCGGTGCTGGGAGAAACGATGAATTGCGCGACGGTCGAATTGGGTTCAACGGGGATCGGCTTTTCACAGCTCGCGACGAAGAAGAGAGCCACCGCGAGCAACGCCCCGAGAGCGAGACGACCTTTGAGCAGGGCGAGACGGTGCGCGAGCTTGTGGCCGAACGGCATGCACGCCTCCACGGGAAGAAACGAACGGGCCGCCAGCGTTCGACCCGTGTCGATTCGCTGGCGGCCCGGCGAGCATGGCGGAAATTCCGCGGTAGCCCCGTGGCTCTGCGTCACCGTCTTTCGACGGTTTTGCTCTGAGCAGCGTGCTCTGTGAGCGGCAAATTATCCGCCGCCCCGCGAGCACGGCGGTGACGTGCGTCACTGCAACACGTTTCAGCTGGGCATGTTGCGAACGGACAACACCTAAGGTCCGATGTCCACCTCGACGCCGTCGCGACGAAGCCGGCCGAGCAGCCACGCCTGCACGCGTGCCGTCACCTGCACCACGCCATTCACTTGCGTCTCCTGCAACACCTCTGCATCGCGATGCAGCGCGGCCAGGAGCTTCCCGTCGCCGAGCGGGACGTGAATGCGGGCGATGGGGCGCAGCGCCTGGGCGGAGGTGCGGAGCACGTTCCGCAACCCTTCCACGCCACCCAAAGGCGGAACGGGGAACGCGGAACGCGGAATGGCGGAGGTGAGGACCGCGTGGGGGTATCGCTCACGAACCTGTGCCAGAAAGGCTTCCGGGTCGGGAAGCAAGTCCGCCTTGTTGAACACGTGGATCACACGTTTCCGCTCAGCCACTTTGCCGTTCCGCGTTCCCCCTTCCGCGTTCCGCATTTCGGCCTCCACCACCTCCGCTTGCTGCTCCCACGCGAGGTGCCCCGCGTCGATCACGTGCAACACGAGGTCGGCGGCGCGCGCCTCCTCGAGGGTGGCCCGGAACGATGCCACCAGGTGATGGGGGAGCTTGCGTATGAAGCCCACGGTATCGGTGAGCCGGAACCGGTAGCCGCCGCCGACGTCCACCTCGCGCGTGAGGGTATCGAGCGTGGCGAACAGTCGGTCCTCCACGAAGACGTCGCCCCCCGAGAGGGCCCGCAGCAAGCTCGATTTCCCGGCATTGGTGTAGCCGACCAGCGCGGCGCTGGGCAGATCGCGACGTCCCTGGCGCTGGTTGGCGCGGTGATCGGCGACGTCCTCGAGCCGTTTCTTCAAGACCGAGAGCTTGTGACGGATCACCCGACGGTCGGTTTCGAGCTGCGTCTCGCCCGGGCCCCGGAGCCCGATGCCACCGCGGATACGCGACAGGTGGGTCCACATGCGCGTGAGCCGCGGCAGGAGGTACTCGAGCTGCGCGAGCTCGACCTGCATCTTCGCCTCCGCCGAGCGCGCCCGGGTCGCGAAGATGTCGAGGATCACTTCGGTGCGGTCCATCACCCGCACGGTCAGCGCCTTTTCGAGATTCGAGCCCTGGACCGGCGAGAGGGGCTCGTCGAACAGGACGAGCGTCGCCCCCGCATCGTGCAGCACGCCCTTCAGCTCTTCCACCTTGCCCTGCCCCAGGTACAGGTTGGGTGTGGGGGCGTCGAGCCGCTGGTAGGTCCTCCCGACGAGCTCCGCCCCCGCCGTGTCCGCGAGCCGGGCGAGCTCGTCGAGATGCTCGTCGACCTGCGCCGCGTCCGCCGATCCCTTTCGGGGCGCGCCGACGAGGAAGGCCCGCTCTACGGGCGGCTGGATCTCGATGAGCTGTCGAATACCCCCGACCTCCTTACGGCAGCAGCTTCTTGAGTGGCACGTCGCCTTTGCCCGTCACGCCGACGGCCTTGTCCCCGAGTGGGGTGTCGAGCAGCACGCGCCCCGTAATCGCATACCCCACCGCCCGGCGCGTGAGCAGCGCCTTCGACCCCGCCCCGAGGCCGGCCCATTCGAACCGCACCGGGACCACGACGCGGCTGTGGTTCGTGGGCGACAAATCGAGCGGGCGGTCGAGGAGCGCGTCCCCGAAGTGCGTACCCTCGAGATCGATGCCCACCTCGAGCCGGGTCGCACGCAGGCGGTAGTTGTTCGGATTCCACACGTCGAGGACCAGGTCGAACGTCCCGCCCGTGAGACCGAGGCCCGTAATCTCGATCTCCTGGAGCGAAACATCGGGTTCCTGAAACGTGAGACCGCGCAGGGTCGCGCAGGCTGACGCCAGAACGGCCATGACGATCGCCGCGCGCTTCATCGTGTGCCTTCTCCCTGTGTCGCGTTCGAATCCGTCGCCTTTTTCTTCAGCTCCGCCCACCATTCCATCCGCTTCTTGATCTCCTTCTCGAGTCCGTACTCCGTCGGCTCGTACCACTTCTGTCCCCGGAGCGCCTCGGGGAGGTATTCCTGGGGCGCGTAGGCGTGCTCAAAGGCGTGCGCATACCGATACCCTGCACCGTACCCGAGCTCCTCCATGAGCTTGGTGGGAGCGTTGCGGATGTGGAGCGGGACCGCCTCCGCCGGATATTGGGCGGCGGCGTCCATCGCCTGGCCGAACGCCGCATTGACGCGATTGGATTTTGGCGCGGTCGCGAGGTACACCACCGCCTCCGCGAGCGCGAGCTCCCCTTCGGGAGATCCCAGAAAATGGTAGGCGTCCTTGGCCGACAGCGTCAGGGCCAGCGCGCGCGGATCCGCCAGGCCCACGTCTTCCGAAGCGATCCGCACAAGGCGTCGGGCGATGTACAGCGGATCCTCCCCGCCGGCGAGCATACGGGCGAGCCAGTAGAGGGAGCCCTCCACGTCCGAGCCACGCACGGCCTTGTGGAGAGCAGAGATGAGGTTGTAGTGCTCCTCGCCTCCTTTATCGTACTTGGCAAATCGCTTCTGCAGCGCGTCTCCGATCACGGCAGCCGTGATGCGACCGCGACCGCTCAGGAACTCCGCGGCCGCTTCGATCGCCTGGAGGGCACGGCGCGCGTCACCGTCCGCTTCGCGCGCCAGCAACGCGAGCGCGTCGTCGTCGATCTCGAGCGCCAGCTGTCCCAGCCCGCGGTCCGTGTCGGCCAACGCGCGGCGGACGACGGTGTGGATATGGTCCTCGGTCAGGGGTTCCAGCACAAAGACCCGGCACCGCGACAGCAGCGCGCCCGTGAGCTCGAAGCTCGGATTCTCCGTCGTCGCGCCGATCAGGGTAATGACTCCGTTCTCCACCCAGGGGAGGAACGCATCCTGCTGCCCCCGGTTGAAGCGGTGGATCTCGTCGCAGAACAGAATCGTCCCGCGGCCCTCGTACTTGAGTCGTTCCTCCGCTTCCTTGATGATTTCACGCACCCGAGCCACGCCTTCGGTCACGGCGGAGAACGGCTCGAAGTGGCGGTCGGTATAGTTCGCGATGAGGCGGGCCAGCGTCGTCTTCCCGGACCCCGGTGGGCCCCAGAAGATGCACGAGCCCACGTCGCCCCGGCGGATCAGCTCGCCCAAGGCCTTCCCCGGTCCGAGCAGCTGCTCCTGACCGAGGAACTCCTCGAGAGTCTTCGGCCGCATGCGCGCCGCCAGAGGCTCCGCCGAACGCGAGAACAGCGTTGGCTCAGACATGCACCGCCTGGAGCAACGCGCGCGTGACGAAAAACGCGGCGGCGCCGCTCAGGAACGCGAGCGGGGACGCCCACCCCCGCTTGCCCTGGAACTCGGGCACGAGATTGGACGCCGCGACGTAGATCGTGACGCCTGCGGAGATCGCGAGCCCGTGCCGCACGAGGAACCCGAGCTGATCGGTGAGCACGACACCGATCAGCGTCGCCAGGCCGAGCAGGGCGCCTGCTCCGATCGCCTGGCGGGCCGACCGCCCCACGGCCAGATAGAGACTCGAGATCGTGACCCCCTCCGGAAGCTTATGAAGGAAGATGGCGACGAACACCATCATCCCGAGGCTCGGCCGCACCAGAAACGCGCTCGCGATCGCCACGCCATCGAAGAACGTATGGAGCAGCAACCCGATCAGCGCCGACGGCCCGGCGGCAGCATTCACGGCGTGCGTCTCCTCGCCGAAGTGAAAGTGTGGCGTCACGGTATGCTGGCTCAAATGCACGGCCAGGTATCCCGCCAGCACCAGCGCGGGGGCCGCCGCACCCGAGCGCGCGAACGCCTCCGGCAGTACCTCCACGAGAGCCACCGCCAGCATGAACCCGGCCCCGAACGCGAGCGAGTGCTCGATCACCGCGAGCTCGCGCACCGCTCGCCGCGTCACGGCGACCGCGCCGATCACGTTCCCCAGGGCCGCCACCACCGCAAACGTGAACGCGCTAAACACGGGAGAGCAGCCGGTCCCGGGTGTTGCGCGTGGGGTCCTCGAGCACCTCGGCGAGCAGGCGTTGCAGCGTCTCCCCCACCTCGGGCCCGGCCCGGACGCCCGCGGCGAGAAGATCGTCGCCCGTGACCGCGAGATCCGTCACTCGGAGGGGGTCCTTCGCGGCGCGGATCGACGCCACGACTTTGGGGAGCGGGGAGCGGGGAGCGGTACCCGCCGAATGGAGGACTAGCAGATCATCCGCGTATTCCGCCACTTCGGAGAGCCAACGCCGCACCTCTGGAAGGTGCTTTGGGTCCGGATACTTGTCGCTCCACTGCCCGATCGCACGCCCCCGCTCGATCTCCTTGTTGGAGCATTTGAGCCGGGTGAGCAGGGACGCCGGATCCGATGCAAGATAGGCCGTGATCAGTACCGGGTCGCGCGGGAGCTTGTCCAGAACACGGAGGGAACCGCTCCCCGCTCCCTGCTCCCGTATTTCCGGCAACCAAATCCGCGCTGCACCGACGTCCTTCCAGAGCGCCAACAGCTTCGAGACCCGAGCCGCCGTCCGGATCCCCTTGAACCACTCGTCGCGCACTCGTTCGGCCGAAAGCTGGGCCAGGCCTTGCGCGTTCGCCTTCGCCGCCTCGAACGTGCCGGGGTGGATCCGGAACCCGAACCGCGCGCTGAAGCGCAGCGCCCGCAGGATGCGCAGATAATCTTCCTGGAACCGCCAGTTGGGATCCCCGACGGCGCGGATCAGCTTCGCCTGGAGGTCATCGGCGCCCCGGAACGGGTCGCGCCACTCGTGCCGGAGGGGGTGGTACGCGATCGCATTGATCGTGAAGTCCCGCCGCGCGAGATCGTCCATCAGCGAAACGCCGAACTCGACGACCGCGTGGCGGCCGTCGGTCTTGATGTCCCGCCGAAAGGTCGTGACCTCGTGCGCGCGCTGCTCCCGATCGAGGACCGCGACGGTCCCGTGCTCGACCCCCACCGGCACCGTGCGCTTGAACAGCCGACGGACGTCGTCGGGCGGGGCCGCGGACGTCAGGTCGAAGTCGTGGTTTGCGACGCCCAGGAGGTTGTCGCGGATCGCGCCACCCACGCACCACGTCTCGAACCCCGCCTCTTCGAGCTTCCGCGCGATGCGCAGCACCTCATCGGGGATGGAGAGGCGGGCCGGGAACGTCATTGGCGCCTGCGCAGGATCAGCCACACAATACGCTGCCCCCGTTGACGTTCACGATCTCTCCGGTGATGTGGCGCGCCAGATCGGAGCACAGAAACACGATCGGCCCCGCGCAGTCGTCCGCGCTGGCCACGCGCCCCAGGGGGATGGACCGCTCGATCTCCCGCCGGCCCCGGCCACCATCCCGACCGTAGGGCGCCGCGGACATCTCCGTGTCGACCCAGCCCGGCGCGACGCAATTGACGTTGATCCCCCGGGAGGCGAGCTCGATCGCGAGGGACTTCGTGAACGCGATGATCGCGCCCTTCGTCGCGGCATAATCGGCGTGGAACGCCTCACCGCGCTGGCCGGCGGTGGACGACACGAGCACGATCTTGCCACCGTCCGGAAGGAGGGGAATCGCGGCGCGGCACACGTAGAGCACGCTGTCGAGGTTCGCCCGGACGGTCGCGCCCCATTGCGCGTCGGAGAGCGCCGCGACCGGCACGTCGTCGGGCGGCCAGACGGCGTGATTCACTACCAGCAGCTCGAGACCGCCGATGGCCCGGGCCGCGTCCGCGACCGCCCGCGTCGCGGCCGCCGAGTCGCCCAGGTCCGCCTGAATCGCCGCCGCCCGTTGTCCGCCGCTCGCGGCGCCAGCCGTCACCGCCCGGATCGTCGCGTCGGCGTCTGGCTTCCGACTCCGATACCCGACGGCCACCGATGCGCCCGCCCGCGCGAGCATGACCGCGGTGGCACGGCCGATTCCCCGCCCACCCCCCGTGACGAATGCGCGTTTGCCCTGAAGGGAAATCACAACGCCAGGGCGCGCTCTACCATCCCGCAGATGACGTGCTCCACCGCGAGATGCAGCTCTTGGATGTGTGACGTCTCATCCGACGGCACGATGAGGCTATGGTCGGCGAGGTCCTTCAGCGCGCCACCGCCCTTGCCCAGAAGCGCGACGACCGTCACGCCCTTGACCTTCGCCGCCTGGGCGGCGCGCACCACATTGGGGCTCTCGCCGCTCGTTGAGTGCAGCACCAGCAGGTCGCCGGGGCGGGCGAGCGCCTCGACCTGCCGCGCGAAGATCTCGTCGAATCCCAGGTCGTTCGCGCCAGCGGTGAGCAGTGATGTGTCGGTCGTCAACGCGATCGCCGGAAGGGGCCGGCGGTTGTGACTGTAGCGCACGACGTATTCGGTCGCGATGTGCTGCGCGTCGGCGGCGCTCCCGCCGTTCCCCGCGAAGAGCAACGTGCCTCCTGCGCGCAACGCGCCGACGTAGAGATCGGCCAGCGCCGCGATCGCGTCCCCTTGCTCCTCGGCGACCCGGGTCGCGAGCGCCGCCAGCTCCGCGAGTCCCGCGCGGGCCTGCTCGGTGGGCGTCACCGGGTAACGGCGTGCACCAGCGCCCGGAGGTGGTCGGCGCCGCTCGCCGCCCGAGCACCGTGCTCCTCCACCGCTGTGCCCACGACCACGAAGTCCGCGCCCGCAGCCCGCGCCGCACGCACGTGCTCCGGGGTCCGGATGCCGCCTCCCACGAATAACGTGAGATCCGGCACGGCGGCGCGGCAGGCGCGAATCAGCGCCGCGGGGACAGGACGCGGCGCCCCGCTGCCGGCGTCGAGGTAGATGGCCTGCATCCCGATGAGCCGTGCGGCGGTCGCGTGCGCGGCCACGAGCTCCGGCTTGTCCGCCGGCAACGGACGCGTTTGGCTCACCGCCTCGACGCTGGTCACGCGCCCGCCGTCCACCAGGATGTATCCGGTCGACAGCGTCGGAACCGGATGGCGCGTGAGGAATGGGACGGCGCGCACGTGCTCCTCGATCAGGTATTGCGGGTTCCGGCCGGAGATGAGCGACAGGAAGAGAATGAGATCGACCTCGGCCGTGAGTTGCAGCGCGGACCCGGGGAACAGGGCCACCGGCAGGCCGGAGGCAGCCTCGCGGATCGCGCGCGCCACGCGCTCCGTGTCCTGGGTGCCGTCGAACGACGAACCGATCATGAGCCCCGCCGCACCGGCCTCGCGTGCCGCTCGCGCCACGTTCGCCGCCTGGCCAGGCGCCGTGCGGCTCGGGTCCACGAGGACCAGGAGCCCCGGCCGACGCTCGAGCAGTCCGTCGCGTCCAGCGGGCGTCACGCCGCGCTCCGCGCCACCCGCTCGGCGAGCCCGGCAAGTCCGGAGACGTCCGCCTCCGCTTGGGCCTCGAACGCATACGTAATGAAGGCGTCCGCCGTCAGCAGATCGAGCGCGAGCTCGCGCCCGCCCTCCGAGCGGGTGGCCACCCGTGCCAGCGCCCTGCGGCCCATGTCCGCGAGGTGCTCCGGAAGGGACAGATCGGCCTCGGTCAGGTTGGCCGCCAGACAGGCGCGCAGCGCGTCGGGGGGCGCCGGACGTCGCGCCTCGAGCCAGGCCAGTAGCGCATTTCGCTTCATCGGGCCAGCAGCCGCGTGACGATCGCCGGCACCTGGGCCCGGGCCTCGCGCAACTTCGCCGGGTCCCCCGCGCCAGCGGACGCAAAATGAGGCCGTCCGCCACCTTTGCCACCGCTTACCGCCGCGATCGCGCTCGCGATTTCTCCGGCCTTCACGCCCTGTTGGACCAAGTCGTCCGTGACGCCGACGTGCACGCCGGCGCGCTCGCCGTTGGTGAACAGTACGGAGATCGAGCGCTTGTGGCTCGCACGGAAGGCATCCATCACGAGTCCCACCTGATCGCGGTCTTCCAGATCCGAGTCGGCGACGTGCAGCTCGACATCACCGATCCTGGTGACCTCTCCCCTCTCCCCTCTCCCCTCTCCCGTTTTCAGCAGTTCTTCGACCCTCTTCTCGAGCTTCCGATTCTCGCCGATCAGCTGCTCGATCCGGCGGACGAGGTGCTCCGGCTGCGTTTTCAGCGCACCCGCGGCCTGTTCCAGCTCGCCCTCGAGCTTGCGAATCAACGCGAACGCGCCGGGCCCCGTCACCGCCTCGATGCGGCGCACACCCGCGGCCGCACCGGTCTCGTGCGTGAAGCGGAACAAGGCGATCTGGCCCGTGGTGGGCACGTGCGTCCCGCCGCACAACTCGAGCGACACGCCCGGCACGTCCACCACGCGGACTTGATCGCCGTACTTCTCCGTGAAGAACGCCATCGCCCCCGCCGCGATCGCCGCTTTGTACTTCATCTCGCGCGCCGTGATGGGAAGGTTTGCCCAGATGTGGCGGTTCACTTCCTCTTCGACCCGGGCGAGCGTCGGATCGTCCACGGGCCCGTGGTGGGAGAAATCGAAGCGCAGCCGATCCGGCGCCACGACGGAGCCTTGCTGGCGGACGTGGGGACCGAGAACCTTGCGGAGCGCCGCGTGCACGAGGTGCGTCGCCGTGTGGTTGCGCTCGATGTTCCGGCGCCGCGGCTCGTCCACTTGGGCGAGCACCGGCGTGGGCTCGAACGCTTCCCCGAAGTGTCCGACCACGGCGCTCATGCCGTCCACCTTCTCCACACCCTCGACGTCGAGGGTCCAACCCTCGCCCCTCACGCTACCCGTGTCGCTGACCTGGCCGCCGGATTCGGCATAAAACGGATTCTCGTGAAGCACCAGCTCCACGGTGTCGCTTGCCTGGCGGAACTTGAGGATATCGGTCTCCGCCTGGGTGCTCTCGTAGCCCACCCATTTCTGCTTGGCCTTGGGCTTCATCGTGCGCCATTCGCCGCCGCGCGCGGTATGCACCGCCACGCCCTCACCGATTTTGGACCGCTCCAGCGCCTCGAGCGAGCGCGTGCGCTGCTTGCCGAGCTCGCGCTCGAAGCCCGCCACGTCCACGGTCTGGCCGCGCTCCGCCGCGATGAGCTGCGTTAGGTCGATCGGGAAGCCAAATGTGTCGTAGAGCTTGAACGCCTCCGCCCCTGAGATCGCTTTGGCCTCTTTCACCTGCTCGAGGCGGTCGAGGCCGCCGTCGATCGTATCAAAGAAGCGCTCCTCTTCGGCGCGCGTGACGCTCTCCAGGTGCGTGCGCTTTTGGACCAGCTCCGGATAAACACTCCCCATCAGCCCCGACACGGTGTGCACCAGATGCACGAGGGTCGGCTCGCGGCGTCCCAGCAGCCAGGCGTGACGGACCGCACGGCGCAGGATGCGGCGCAGCACGTACCCGCGGCCCTCATTCGAGGGGTAGACGCCGTCCGCGAGCAGAAACGCGACGGCGCGCGCGTGATCCGCGAGCACCCGGTAGGACGCGCCTCCCGGTCCGCGGTCGTATTTCTTTCCCACGACCTCCACCGCGCGCTCGATAATCGGCGCGAAGAGGTCGGTATCGAAGTTCGAGGGCACGCCTTGCATGACGGCCGCGATGCGCTCGAGCCCCGCGCCGGTGTCTACAGAGGGAGCCGGGAGCAGGGAGCGGGAGCCGTCCTTCTGGAGGTCGTATTGCATGAAAACGAGGTTCCAGATCTCCAGCAAGACCCCCTGTTCCTGCAGCTGCAGGAAGTCCTGCAGACCGACGGTACCGCTCCCCGCTCCCCGCTCCCTTTGTGGCCGAAGATCCACGTAGATCTCGGAATTCGGACCGGCGGGCCCGGTGTCCGCCATCTGCCAGAAGTTGTCCTCGTCCCCCAGTCCGTAGATGCGCGCGTCCGGGACGCCCGCAACCTCTCGCCACAGCTGTCTGGCTTCGTCGTCCGAGTGGTGGACGGTCACGTACAACCGGTCCGCGCTGATCCCCAGCCAGTCCTTCCCGGTCACCCATTCCCAGGCGTAGGCGATGGCGTCCCGCTTGAAGTAGTCGCCGAACGAGAAGTTGCCGAGCATCTCGAAGAACGTGTGGTGCCGGGCCGTGTGGCCCACCTGCTCGAGGTCGTTGTGCTTCCCGCCCGCCCGGACGCACTTCTGGCAGGTTACGGCGCGCGAGTACGGCCGCCGTTCCAGGCCCTGAAATACACGCTTGAACTGCACCATCCCGGCGTTCGTGAACAGGAGGGTGGGATCGTCGGCCGGGACCAGCGAGGCGCTGGGGACCTCGTCGTGCCCGCGGGCTGTGAAATACGCGACGAACTTGCGACGGATTTCAGCGGACGTCATGCGGGGAATATAGTTGGCTCTACGACTCAACTCAAAGGCAAGCCGATACTTAGGCGCCCTAATCGACGCCGTGCCACTGAAACTGGTCCCGGGCGCTGTACAGGGTCTCTCCACTACCCGTCCGAACCGTCACGACGGCGGAAAGAACCGGGGCATCCGGCCGGTTGGTCGCGAATCGCGTGAGGAACCGGCCGTCGACGGTCACCGTGCCAACCTGTTGATCGTCGCACCGGAGGTGCACGGTGGCTGGCTTGATCACGGCCTCCAGGCAAGCGATTGGTTGCTCCGTCCCGGCGCTCGTCTGAAAGGTGAGATAGGCGTCGGGGCGAAGAGTGAGCCCCGTGAAACGGAAGTGATTCACGGAAAAGGGATACCCCGGCACGTAGGTCCCTGCCGCGTCCGCTTGAAGCGGCGGCTCAGGGGGCTTTACGACCGGTGGTGGTGCCGGCTGTTCGGCCACCTGGGGCTTGCGCGCCGGCAGAAGGAGCACGACGAGGATCGCAGCCGCGAGGCCGAGCGCGAGCAGGAGCAGGACACGAAGCAGGCGCATCAGCCGCACAGCTCCTGCGCCAGCTCCTTCACCTGCTGCGTAGCGTACCCGCGGCGGACCAGAAAGGCTACCAGCCGGCGCTTACGCACAGGGGCGGGGAGGCCGCCGAGCTGGCTCGCCCGCTTGACGGCGACGGCGCGTGCCTCGAGCCCCGGATCGATGCCCTCCTCCTCGAGCGCCCGCCGTACCGCGTCCTCCGCAATGCGGCGCTCCACGCCCTGGGCGAGCAGGTCGCGCACAAGCCGGGCCGGCCCGCGACCCCGCACCGCCCGCAGCGCCGCATACCGCTCGGCAAACCGCCGGTCGTCGAGCAACCCGCGCACGGCCAGACGCTCGAGCGCCGCGTCCACCGCCGCTGGGGGGTGCTGCTTCCTCACGAGGCGACGCTCGAGATCGTGGCGGGCGTGCGCCCGCCGGGCGAGCGCCCGCAGCGCCGCGCGCTGCGCCGCTTCCACGTCGGCGAGGGCACGCAGCCGATCGAGCATCACGGGCTCGAGCTCACGGCCGACCGTAAGCTCCAGCGGGCCGATGGCGTCCGCGGGTAGGGAGGCAAAACGCCCCCGATCCACCTCGACCAGTCGATAGTCCGGCTGGCGCGGATCGGGGGCAAGTCCGGTGAGGGTCGGCACACTACTCCTCGGGCGCGGAGGCCTCCTCATCGGCCGAGACGGCGGCCTTCACGCCCAGATGCTCCTTCACCTTGGCTTCGACCTCGAGCGCGAGATCGGGGTGGTCCTTGAGATACAGCTTGGCGTTCTCGCGCCCCTGCCCGATCCGCTCCTTGCCGTAGCCGTACCACGCGCCCGACTTCTCGATGATCCCGGCCTCGGCCGCGATGTCCACGAGGAGCGATTCGTGGCTGATCCCCTCGTCGAACATGATGTCGAACTCGGCCTGGCGGAACGGCGGTGCCACTTTGTTCTTCACGACCTTCACGCGCACGTGGTTCCCGATCACGACCTCGCGTTCCTTGACCGGGCCGATCCGGCGCATGTCGAGTCGTACCGATGCGTAGAACTTGAGCGCACGGCCCCCGGTGGTCGTCTCGGGGTTGCCGAACATGACGCCGATCTTCTCGCGCAGCTGATTGATGAAGACGACCGACGTGCGCGAGCGATTGATCGCGCCCGCCAGCTTGCGCAGCGCCTGGCTCATCAGGCGCGCCTGCAGGCCGGGGAGCGAATCGCCCATGTCTCCTTCGATCTCCGCCTTGGGCACGAGCGCCGCGACCGAGTCGATCACCACGACATCCACCGCGCCGGAGCGCACCAGGATCTCCGTGATCTCGAGCCCCTGCTCGCCGGTGTCCGGCTGGGACACGAGCAGATTGTCGATGTCCACGCCGAGCTTCTTGGCGTATTCCACGTCGAGGGCATGCTCGGCGTCGATGTACGCCGCGGCGCCGCCCTGGCGCTGTGAGTTCGCGACCACGTGGAGGGCGAGTGTCGTCTTGCCGCTCGACTCCGGGCCGAAGATCTCCGTCACCCGCCCCCGCGGAATGCCGCCGATGCCGATGGCAGCGTCGAGGTTGATGGCTCCGGTCGGAATCGCGTCCACGCGGACCCGGGGCGAATCGGCCCCCATCCGCATGATCGCGCCCTTGCCGCAAGTCTTCTCGATCTGCGTAATGGCGAGGTTCAGGGCCTTCCTGCGCTCGTCGGAGAGCTTCGGGACTTCGTTGTCCGCCGCCATGAGTGTCCTCGACATGGGTTGGGAGCCTCCTCGTGTGAGGCCCGAATATATACCGAAGACCCGGCTACCGCCACCCGGGCCGGAACGCGTCCGCTACGTGCTCCAATCGGCTGTCCACAATGGCGATACAGTCGAAGCGGTAGATGTCCGACGGTCGCCCGTAGCGGTCCACCCAGACGCGTGCCGCCTTCAGCAGCTCCCGCCGCTTCGCCCCGGTCACCGCTTCGAGCGGGTTACCGAAGGCCGTCCCGCGCCGGGTTTTCACTTCGATGAAGGTCACCAAATCGCCCTGCCGCGCGATGAGATCGATCTCCGTGTGCCCGACGCGAAAGCGGTGCGCCACGATCTTGTGGCCACGTGAAAGCAGGTACCGCTTCGCTTGCTCCTCCCCGGCCAGCCCCCGCTTCTGCCGCTCGTCCTGCCACTCCGCCGGGTCGCTGCGCAGGCCGCTCTTCACCCGGGAATAGTAACGTCGAGCGGACGAGCTACGTAACCGAATCTGCGCGAATGGTGCCCTTTCGTCGCAGGAGCGGGGAGCAGGGAGCGGTACTCTCCGCTGCACCGGGAGGTACCGCTCCCCGCTCCCTCCTCCCTATGCTGTCCCACAGATCTCATCCAGCTCCTCGAGCCCCACCAGCACGTCGCGTGGCTTCGAGCCGTTCGCCGGCCCGAGTATCCCTGCGAGCTCGAGCTGATCGATGATCCGGGCCGCGCGGCCGTACCCGATGCTCATGCGTCGCTGCAATAGCGACGTCGAGCCCAGCTGGTTCTGGATGCAGACCTCCGCGGCCTGCCGGAACATCGAATCGCGCTCCCCTCGTCCCGGCTCCCCGCTCCCTGCGCCGTCGTCCCCGGCCTTTTCCCGCTCTTCGAGCGCGGTCACCTGCTCGTCGATACTCGTGCCCGCCTGCACCGCCACCTGAGCCGCGTGTTTCTTGTACCACTCCATGAGGTGCTCGGTCTCGTCCGTCGAGATGAACGCGCCCTGCACCCGCAACAGCTCGCTCTTACCCGGTGGCAGAAACAGCATGTCGCCGTTGCCGAGGAGCGTTTCCGCCCCGTTTTGATCGAGGATGGTGCGGCTGTCCACTTTGGCCGAGACCCGGAATGCGACCCGGCATGGAAAGTTCGCCTTGATGAGGCCGGTGATCACATTCACCGAGGGCCGCTGGGTGGCGAGCACGAGGTGGATCCCGATGGCACGGGCTTTCTGCGCCAGCGTGGCCAGCGGCGTTTCGATTTCTCCCTGCACCGTCAGCATCAAGTCCGCGAGCTCGTCCACGATCAACACGATGTAGGGGACGATGCCGTCGGTGTACTCGCCATCGAGCGGCAGCTCCTTCTGGATCCCGGCCTGGGTCGCGAGTGTCTCACGCGGGCCCTTCAACGGCTTCTTCTCCTCCACCTTCTTGTTGAAGTCGACGATGTTGCGCGCGTGGTTGGCGTGCAGCAACCGATAGCGCCGCTCCATTTCCCATACCGCCCACTTGAGGACGCTCGCCGCCTTGTGGTGGTTGGTCACCACCGGGAGGCCGAGGTGCGGCAGCGCCGCGTACATCGAGAGCTCGACCATTTTCGGGTCGATCATCAGCAGTTTGAGCTTGTCGGGCGGATGGGTGTAGATGAGACTCGTGATGATCGTGTTGATGCACACCGATTTCCCCGAGCCGGTCACCCCCGCGATCAGGAGGTGGGGCATTTTGGCGAGATCCGCCACGACGGCGTCGCCCTCGAGGTTCTTCCCCAGCGCGATCGGCAGCGCGCGGGTGGCGCGATGATACTCGACGCCCTCGATCAGCTCCCGCACGTGAACCATTCGGGGCATCGGGTTGGGTACCTCGATGCCCACGGCCGCCTTCCCGGGAATCGGCGCCACGATGCGGAGCGATGGGGCGCGCATGGCGAGCGCGAGGTCATCGGCGAGGCCGGCGATGCGACCGACCTTCACCCCTGGCCCGGGCGCCACCTCGTACTGTGTGACCACTGGTCCAACGGTCCGCCCGGCGATGGCGCCTTCCACGCGGAACGTCTGCAGGGTCTCGATGAGCTTCTGACCCATCTGCTCGATCTGCGCCAGGCCCACGTCGCCGTCCTCGGGCGGGGCGGGGTTCAGGACCTCGATGGGGGGGATCAAGACCCCGGCCGGGACAAAGGCCGGTCGGGCTGGCGGCGGCGCTTTCGGCTTCCGTGATTTCAGGGAAGGGGGAAGGGGAACCACCACGTCGGGCCGCCGTGCGTCCAGTTGCTGTTCTTTCGCCCTTCCTCCTTCCCCGGCCTTTTCACGGGCTTTTTCCCGGGCCACTTCTCGGGTTCGTAATCCGACCAGCGGATGCCACCCCACCGTCAGCAGCCCCAGCGCCGAGAGCGCGAACAGGCCGATGAGCGTCCCGCCGGCTGTCCCCACCGCTTGATGGACGCCGTGCGCGAGCAGGCCCGGGACCATGCCGACGAGTTTTTGCGTGGAGCTCCAGGCCGTGTAGTCGGTTGGGAAGCTCGCCCCCGTGACGGTCCCGATGCCGAAGGGGAGGAGCACGATCAAGCCCGCCCCGAGCGCCGCCGCCCGACCCGCCGACAGGCTGCCCAGTCGCTCGAACGCGGCGAGCGCCCATCCGATTCCCAGCAGCGGCAGCAGCACGGCACCCACGCCCAGGAGGCGCCACAGGAGCGACCCGATGTGCTCGCCCCAGCTGCCCGTAATCGAGAGGTGGAGCAACGTCAGTCCGAGGAACAGCCCGACGGCGAGCGCGCCGATGCCGATCAGCTCGCGGCGCACCTTCGCATTCATGTGATGCGGCGGTCCGCGTAGGCGGGGACGACGGCGAACCGGTCGGCACGGGCCGCGAACCCCACGTCCGCGGCGAGGTCCACTTCGGCGAGCTGCCGTGCCGCTTCGGACTCTCCCAACGCCTCCTCCCAGTTCTCGAACTCGGTCGTCAGCGCCACCGCCGCCCGCGCCGCGTCGTTCAACGCGAGCTTGCGGATGCCCTTCTTCACGGCTTTGATCAAGCGCCCGGCGGTGTACGCGTCCTCGATCGCGAACTGCTTGTCTCGGCCGGCGCACATGATCACGAGGTCGCCGCGCCGGGCGAGCGCCGCCCGCGCCTGCTCCGCGAGCGCCTTGAAGTTGACCGGCGCGCCGACGAGCACCGGATCGCCTCCCTGCGCCGCGACGAGCGCGGGCGTGCCGTTCGTCGTCGCGAGGACGATCGTCTTGCCGCCCACCGCCGCCGCCGTCATTTCGCGCGGCGAATTCCCGAGGGCGAACCCTTCGATCTTCACACTCTTGCGCTCGCCCGCGAGCACCACGCCGTCCTTCTCGAGGTTCGACGCGAGGCGCACCGCCTCCTCGGAGGACGCGGCGGGGATCACTGCCTTGGCGCCGTTCGCGAGCGCGGTGATCACGGTGGTCGTGGCGCGAAGCGCGTCGATGACGACCACGCCCCGGCCGGCGAGATCCCCCGCGACGAGGCCGGCCGGCGTGAAGTGGACGTCGATCCTCATGTGGACGATTGGAGCAGTTGGGGCTCGCGCTCGAGAAACTTCGTGTCCACCCGGCCGGCGACGAAGTCGGGATGGCGCATGACCCGACCAAGGAAGGGGATGGTCGTGGTCACCCCTTCTATGATAAACGAGTCGAGCGCCTGCCGCATGCGTGCGAGCGCCTCCGTCCGCGTGTTGCCGTGCACGATGAGTTTGGCGAGCAGCGAGTCGTAATACGGCGGCACGGTGTACCCCGCGTAGATGTGCGTGTCCACACGGACGCCCGGTCCGCCCGGCGGATGGTACACGGTGATGGTTCCCGGGCTGGGCTGGAAGTTGCGCGCCGGATCCTCGGCGTTCACCCGGCACTCGATCGCGTGCCCCCGCAACCGGTGGCCATTCATCACGAACGACAGGGGCTCGCCGGCCGCCACGCGGATCTGCTCCTTCACCAGGTCGAAGTTGGTCGTCATCTCGGTGACGGGGTGCTCCACCTGAATGCGCGTGTTCATCTCCATGAAGTAGAACGCACCATCCTCGTCCAGCAGGAATTCGATCGTCCCGGCTCCCACGTACCCGATCTCCTGCGCGAGGCGGACCGCGGAGTCGCCCATGTCCTGGCGCAGCGTCTGGTCCACGACCGGGCTGGGCGCCTCCTCGATGAGCTTCTGGTGGCGGCGCTGCACCGAGCAGTCGCGCTCGCAGAGATGCATCACGCGCCCGTGCGTGTCCCCCATCAGCTGGATCTCGATATGGCGGGGCCGGGCCAGATACTTCTCGAGGTAGACTTGATCCGAGCCGAACGCCGCCAGCGCCTCCTGCTTGGCGAGCGAAAACGCCTGTGGGTATTGCTCCTCATCCTGGGCGACCCGCATCCCCTTCCCGCCTCCACCCGCCGCGGCCTTGATGATTACCGGAAAGCCGATCTTCTGCGCGATCTTGAGCCCCGCATCCGCGTCTTCCACCGGGCCGGGAGAGCCCGGCACCGTGGGCACCTTGAGCTTCTGCGCGAGCTTCCGCGCCGCGGCCTTGTCCCCCATCTGGCGGATCTGATCCCCCGTCGGGCCGACGAACGTGATGTTCGAGGTCCGCACGATGTCCGCGAACTCCGCGTTCTCCGCCAGGAATCCGTAGCCCGGATGAATCGCGTCGGCCCCGGTGATTTCGGCCGCCGCGATGATCCGGGGAATATTGAGGTAGCTGTCGCGCGAGGGCGCGCGGCCGATGCACACATCGTCGTCGGCAAACCGCGTGTGCAGACTGTCGCGGTCGGCGTCGGAGTAGACGGCGACCGTCGCGATGCCCAGCTCCTTGCACGCACGGATCACCCGCAGGGCGATCTCCCCGCGGTTGGCGATCAGCACCTTCTTGAACATCAGGGTGTGATGTCGCCGCGCAGCCCAGCCGCAGCCGTGGCGCCGCCGAACGACTGGCTTTCGCCCGAGTCCACGCCCGACACCTTGAGGGCGAATTCGCTCGGGTTCGTGGCGTAGAAAATCGCGCTCTCGTAGCTGACCATGCCCTGCTGGTACCACTGCAACAGCGACTGATCGAAGCTCTGCATCCCGTACTGCACCGAGCCCTGCGCGATCAGGTCGGGTATGCTGAGCGACTTCGTGAGGTCGCGCATGTTCTCCTGGACGGCGGCCGTGTTCACCAGGATTTCGGCCGCCGGCACCCGCCCCTTGGCATCCTTGCGCGGGACCAGGCGCAGTGAGACGATCGCTTGCAGCGCGGTCGACAGGAGGTGTCGCACCTCGTCGTGCTGGTGCGGGGGGAAGAACGAGATCACCCGGTTGATCGTTTGCGTCGCGTCGGTGGTGTGGAGCGTCGAGAACACGAGGTGTCCCGTATCCGCGGCCTTCAGGGCGGTGTCGAGCGTCTCCATGTCACGAATCTCGCCGATCAGCATGACGTCGGGCGCCTGTCGCAG
Organism: Gemmatimonadales bacterium; assembly: GCA_035943095.1. Lineage (GTDB taxonomy): Bacteria > Gemmatimonadota > Gemmatimonadetes > Gemmatimonadales > GWC2-71-9 > AG41. Next base: position 26,404 of record DASZCN010000062.1, read on the forward strand.
CACGTGGCGCAGCGCGGCGTTGAACGACAGCGTGTCGTTCCCCACCTCCCGCTGCGAGATGTTGGAAAGGTTGTCGCGGTGCAGGAACTCGATCGGGTCCTCGATCGTGATGATGTTCACCCGGCGGTTCGTGTTGATGTGGTTGATCATCGCCGCGAGCGCCGTGGACTTCCCCGACCCCGTCACCCCCGTGACCAGCACCAGGCCACGGGGCCGCAGCGCGATCTCCTCCAGCACCTGCGGAAGGTTCAGATCGCGGATGGTTTTCACCTCGTACGGAATGGCCCGGAAGGCGAAGGCTACCGTCCCCCGCTGCTGGTACACGTTCGTCCGGAACCGTCCGACGCCCGGCACGCCGATCGCGAAGTCCGCCTCTTTGTGCTCGGCGAACTCCTTCACCTGGCGTGGCGTCATGATCTGCTCCGCCAGCGACTTCAGCTCCTCCGGCTTCAACGGCGTGGCATCGAGCGGCACGAGCTCCCCGTTCACTCGAACCGTCGCCGGGCGGCCCACCTTGAGCAGCAGGTCCGAGGCGTTGCGCTGGACCATCTGCGTGATGGCCCCTTTGAAGTTGAAGGTCGCTTGGCCGGTTTGCGGCGCTTCAGGCATGGGGGTCCACCCGGAAAAGGGGCTGGCCGAACTCGACCGGCTGCGCGTTCTCCACCAGCACCTCGCGCACCACGCCGGCGACCTCGGACTCGATCTCGTTCATGATCTTCATGGCTTCGATGATGCAGACGACCTGCCCGGCCGCCACGCGGCTGCCGACCTTCGCATACGGTTCGGCCCCGGGCTCAGGCGCGGAGTAAAACGTTCCCACCATCGGCGACTTGATCTCGAGCAGGTGGGACGGGGCCAGTGCTGCCACTCCCCCACCCCCCCCACCCCCCCCACCCCCCCCCGCCGCCCCTCCGGCGCCCGAGGCCCCCGGTGCGACGGGCGCGTGCCCCAACCCGGGCGGCGGCCCCTGGGTCACCACGACCTGGTGCCCCCCCCCGCCCGCGTTCGAGACGACTCCCGCCTTGGAAACCCGGATGGACGACCACGCCCCGAACAAACCCCGACGCACCTCGATCGCCCCCAGCTCCGGGGCCTCCTTCAGGATCTGCACGAGCTGCGCGATGATGTCGAGGTTCATGGCGTCCTAAGTTACACGAGCTCCACGAGGTCCGTCAGCCCGTCGGAGAGCAGCTCCGCGCCGCGGCCGTCGGGCAGATGCACGTCGTCTTCAATCCGTACGCCGCCTTCGCCCGCGAGGTACACGCCCGGCTCGACGGTGACCACCGCGCCCGCCGGCAACGGATCTGCGTTGGTCTTCGAGAGCCGCGGGGCTTCGTGCACTTCGAGCCCCAGCCCGTGCCCGAGCGAATGCCCGAAGGCCTCCTCGAGCCCACGCGCGGCGATCGGCTCGCGGGCCAGGGCGTCGGCATCCCGGCCGCTCATCCCGGCACGCACCGCCGTTCGGGCCCGGCGCTGCGCGTCGCGCACGAGATCGTACAGGACACGCTGGCGCTCGCTCGCGCGCGCTCCCACCACCACCGTGCGCGTGATATCCGCGCAGTAGCCGTCCACTTGAGCCCCGAAGTCTAGCAGCAGCCATTCCCCCGCCGCCACGGTCCGCCGACTCGAGCGCGCGTGCGGCAGGGCGCTGCGCGGCCCCGACGCGACGATCGTGGCGAACGGGTGTCCCTCGCTCCCCCGTCGCCGCAACGCCCCCTCGAGGACGCCAGCGATCGCGAGCTCCGTCATGCCCGGGCGCACCTGTACGAGCGTCTCGCCGAGGGCCTCACCCGCCAGGAGGGCGGCGCTCCGGATCGCGGCCACCTCCCCTTCGTCCTTCGCCGCTCGCAGCCGCTCCACCACGTCGGTGGTGGCGATCCAGCACCACGCTCTTCCCGCCTGCGTGAAGCGCTCGGCATCGTGGACGGAGAGCGTCTGGGCCTCGTACCCCAGCCGCTCGAGCGGCCCCAGCGTGGCCAGCTCCTTGAAGAAGCGGTCCCACACGCTGGTCCCGTCGACCTCGATGCGGGCGACGGCGCTCGCCTCGACGCGAGCCTGCTCATCGTAACGAAAGTCCGTCACGAGCAGCACGTCGGCCCGCGTGACCGCGACCAGCGCCGCCGAGCCCGAAAACCCCGTCAGGTACCGAACATTGGCGTGCGACGACACGAGCAGGCCGTCCAGTCCTTCGACCTCGAGCGCGCGGATCAGCGCGTCCTGGCGCGCGCGCCGCCGGTCAGGTGGCATGACGGGCCTGGAGATAGCCGACCAAGCCCTCGAGTCCCAGCCGATAGCTCTCAGCGCCGAATCCCGTCACCACTCCCACCGCCGCGTCGGCGAGCAGCGACCGGCGCCGCTCGGGCTCGCGCGCGAAAATATTCGAGAGGTGCACCTCCACAAAGGGCACCCGCACGGCGAGCAGGGCATCACGCACGGCGAGACTCGTGTGCGTGAACGCGGCGGCGTTGATCACCAGCCCGTCCGCCGTTCCCTTGAGCCGTTGGATGGCGTCCACGAGCTCGCCTTCGTGGTTCGTCTGAGTCCACGACACCTCGACACCGAGCGTTTGCCCGTGCGCCCGGGTGCGCGTCTCGATCTCCGCGAGGGTCGTGCGCCCGTACAGCTCGGGTTCGCGCTCCCCCAACAGATTCAGATTCGGGCCGTTCAGCACGGCGATGTGCACTATGACTTGAGGCCCCGCAGCCAGGCCTGGAACTGATCCAGATCGCTTTCGTCTTCGACGGGGGGCATGCCCCTCCCACCGGATGGGCGGGCCGGCGGCGCGTCCCGCGACCCGCTCGCGGGAGGTGATCCTCCGGCCGGCGCCGGGCTGAAGAACTGATCGAAGGAAAACCCGCCGCTTTGCGCGGAAGGCGATGGAGCCGGCTCGGGCGCCGGCTGAGTCTCCGCCGCCGGTGGCATGGAGCTCCGCTGACCCTCTTCGCCGAACACCTCGTCGAGCGAGATGCTTTCGGCCGCAGGTCGCGTGGCCTCCCCCGGCGCGATCACGACCGCGTCTGTTTCCGCGTCGGGCGGTGCGACGGCGAATGCACTCTCGAGCGGGGAGCGGCCGCCAGACGGGCGCGCCTCAGTCGCGGGCGCGCTCCCCGGGCGACCGGCCAGGATCCGCTTCAGGAATGCCTGGACCGTCTCGCCGAGGTCCCGTCCGCCACCCCGCGGTCCACGTCCCCCTTCCCTTCTCCCTCCGGGCGTGAGCGACTCGACTCGCGCGCGCAATCGCCCATCCCCCGGTCGCTGCGCCAGCAGCGCTTGATACACGCGCAGCGCGTCTTCTTGATGCCCCTGCCGCAGGTACAACTCGGCCATCGTTTCCGTGAGCACCGGCTCCGCGCGCGACAGCGCGGCTGTGTCCGCCGCTCCGTCGTCATCAGACAGCGCGACCGCCGCGGGGGGCGGTGGCGTCGGTGCGGGGGGAGGAGGCAGAGGAGGCGGCGCCGGCGGCGGTGGCGCTCGCACTGCATCGGAGACTTGTGTCGGCGACGCAGGCATCGCCTCCGGCACGTCGTCCGGCATGATGAGCGGCAGATCAATCTTGGGGAACCCGTCTTCGAGCTCGGCCTCCGCCGGCAGCGCGAAGATTCCGCTCTCGTACTGCGTGTGCGCTAACCCTTCGACTACCAGATCCTGCGGCTTCAGGTCTACCTCTTCCTGTATTTCGATGCCATCCGCCTTGGCCGCATCGTGTGCGATCGCATTGAAGTCGATCGTGCCGTCGAACGTCTCGATGTCCGCCGGCGTGCCCTTCACATTGAGCGTCGGCGATGTCGGGCCATCGGATGCGTGCTCGACCACGAAGTCCGGCTGCGCGGGGGGCGGGGGAGGCGGGGGTGGAGCAGGAGACCGGGGCGAGACAGCGCGTAGCGGCCCGGAGGGCGGCCGTGCCGGCGACGGGCGGGGCGTCGGTCGCACCGCGGTCTGCACGGTGTCGGGCACGAGCCGCACCACGGGCTCTTGACCCTTCGCCGCAGGTGCGGCCGCTGCGGGCTGCGCCGCCTTTACCTTGGCGCGCGCGAGGGTCTCGGCTGCGTCACCGTTCATCGGGTCGGCGGCGAGCAGCCGGGTCAGCCAGTCGACAGCCTGGTCGAACCGCCCGCCCCGCTCGGCAATCTCGGCCAGCATCTTGAGGGCCAGCACGTTTTCGGGATCCAGAGCCAGCACCCTCTGGAACACCGCCGAGGCGCCCGCGTCGTTTTTTTGGTCGATCAGGCAGCGCGCGTGCACGATGTGCGCGCTGACGTAGTCGGGGTGGAGCTCGAGCCCGGCCGTGCACAGCTCGAGGGCTCTATCTAGTTCTCCCGCTTTACGATAGGCATCTGCCAGGGGCGCGAAATTCCGCCCCTTGGGATTCTCGGCCCACCGCTTTTCGAGCTTCTCTATTTCGCTGGTGTAGGCCACGGCCTAAGTAGTTGGGAGAATTGAGGGAAGATAGTGTTTGCTCGGTCGCGCTGTCAATCGGATTTTGCGGTCGCGCCTTGAGTTTGTATGTTGTCCCGCTTACACTTATGGCCCTTCTCATTCCGTTCTCGTTGGAGTTGGTGCCGACATGATTCGCGCGATGAAGTCGATCACCAAGCCTGTCTTCTGGGTGGTCGCAATCTCCTTCATTGGCTGGATGGCGTACGGGCAGGTGCAGGACTTCGTGCAGGGCGGTAAAGACGTCGTGCTCAAGGTCGACGGCACAGTAATCCGCCAGCAGCCGTTTCAGGCGCAGTATCAGGCGACCCTCGAGCAGTATCGCCGGCAACAAGGCGGCGGCCGCCTGTCGCGCGAAGACGAGCAGCAGGTTCAAAACCGCGTGGCCGATCAATTCATCCAGAACATCCTCCTCGACCGCGCCTACCGCCGTCTCGGGATCGCCATCTCGGACGAAGAGATCATCGAAGCCGCGCGCAGCTCGCCACCTCCGCAGATTCTCGATCAGGTGATGCAGGACGCGACCTTCCAGACCGATGGTCGGTTCGACATCACCAAGTGGCAGCGCTACCTGTCCACCGCCGGGGCCGATTTCCAGACGCAGGTCGAGCAGCTGTACCGCGAATACCTGCCCCAGCGAAAGCTGCAGGACTATCTCACCGCGGACGTCTACGTCTCCGACGCCAAGCTGTGGCGTATCTGGCGCGATCAGCATGATTCGGTGACGGTCGCCCTGCTCGCGATCCGGCCCGAGGACATCCCCGACTCACTTGCACCCGTCTCGGACGCGGAGCTACAGCGTTACTACGACGCGCACGAGAGCGAGTTCAAGCGACCCGGCGCGGCCTGGCTCAGCTACATCATGTTGGCGCGCGTCCCGGACGGCGCCGACAGCGCTGCAGCCAGCGCGCACGTGCACGCCCTCCGCGCGGACATCGCGGCCGGCAAGACGAAGTTCGAGGACGCGGCCAAAAAGGAGTCGACCGACTCGGGAACTGCCGCGCGCGGCGGGGATCTCGGGTGGGTCAAGCGCGATACGCCCGGATTCGTGGCGCCCTTCAGTGCCGCCCTGCGCCGTCTCGCCCCCGGGGTACTGAGCGAGCCGGTGCTCACGGACTTCGGCTATCACCTGATTCGCGTCGACGCCGTGAAGGGTGACTCGGTGCACGTCCGTCACATCCTGATCCCAATCGCCCTTCAGGGCAAGCATCTCGACGCCGTGGATGCGCGCACCGACACGCTCGACCGGATGGCGGCCGAGCAGTCCGTCGGCACGCGGCTCGAAAGCGCGGCGCGGGTCCTGAATCTGCGGCTCGCGCGTGCACCGCAAGTGAATCAAGGTGAGGGAATGTCACTCAACGGCCGCCCCGTGCCTGACGTGAGCATCTGGGCGTTCGAGGGTCGCGTCCCGGGCGAAACGAGCCCCGTGATCGATGGAGATCGGGCGAGCTATGTGTTCCGTCTCGACTCGCTCCAGCCGGAAGGGGTCCCACCCCTGGCGCAGGTCCGGGCGCGAGTGGCGACGGCGGTGCGCTACGAGAAGAAGAAAGCGATCGCCCGCAGGCGGGCGGAGCAAGTGGCGGTGGAGCTTCGCAACGCAAGCGACCTGCTCACCGCCGGTCGGGCGATGGGGTATCCCGTGGAGCGGCTGGGGCCGTTCAGCCGGGTGACCGCCCCATCACAATTCGTGCGCAACCCGACGGCGCTGGGCGCCGCCTTCGGCTTGCGCCCGGGAGAGAAGAGCGGCGTGGTCACGGGGGAGGCCGGCAGTTTCCTGCTCCAGGTCCTCGCGCGCCAGAATGCCGACTCGAGCGCCTGGCTGAAACAGCGGGCGCAGCAGCGCGAGGCACTCATGCGGCCGGTCGTGCAGGCGCGGGTGCAGCAATACCTCGCCGCGCTGCGCGCGGACGCGAAGATCGTCGACCGCCGGAGCGAGATCTACCGCTCGACGACGAGCAGCGGCGGCTAGTCGCTCAGGCGCTTCGGATCGCCGCTCGAGGAGAGCGGGCCGGAGCTGGTCGTGGGCGGCTGCACGTTGCGGGGCGGGGAGGGCGGCTCGTCGCTCGTGGCATCCTTGAGGCTGCGCTTGAATTCCTTGATCCCCTGCCCCAACGAGGAGCCGATCTCAGGGATCCGCTTCGCGCCGAACACGAGCACGAGGATCAGCAGCAGGATCAGGATGTGACTTAACGATAGGCCTTCGAACATAGATGCCTCACGTCAGAAGATCGATCGGGCGACGTAGTACGCGATCGCCACGCCCACGAGCGCCAGCAGCGATACGTCGAACCCGATCGGCCCAAGCGTAATGGACACGACCAGCAGGTCCATGTGGACCGGCCCGAAGGTGGGCGTGACCGCCCAGGTAAAGATCTCCTTCGCCGGTCCCTGCGGCAGGAAGCGCCGCAACAGCGAGTGGACGAAGCCGCCGAGCACGAAGCCCGTCGCGAGCACTCCGAGGTAAAATAGCGGCCTGCGCGGGCCTTGCGCCACGGGCTAGCTGCGCCGCTCCACGGCGTACGCGATGCTGTCGCGCAGGGCGTCGCGCGCGGCGGACGGTGGTAGGATATCGAGCTCCGATTCGGCTTGCTGCGCCAGCTCGAGCGCCCGGCGGCGCGCGTAGTCGAGTCCCCCGCGCGCTGCCACCAGGCGGATCACGTCGGCGACCAGCCCGTCCTCGGGCGTGGGGGCCGCCATCAGCTCCCCGACCACACGGCGATCGGCCGGGCTCATCGCGTCGAGGGCCGCGATGAGGGGGAGCGTGACCTTGTGCTCCCGCAGGTCGAGGCCCGAGGGCTTTCCCGTCACCGCTTCCGCTTCCGTGTAATCGAGCAGATCGTCGGCGATCTGGAATGCCATGCCGAGCTGCATACCGAACCGCGCGAGCGCCGCCCGTCGCGCAGGGGCCGCGCGCAGCGCCCCCACCTCACAGGCACCGGATAAGAGCGAGGCAGTCTTCGCGCGGATGAGCTGGTCGTACTCCGCCTCGCCGTAGGCCAACTTGTCGTGCGCCTCGAGTTGGCGCATCTCGCCTATCGTCATTTCGTTCGTCACGCGCGCGAAGACACGCAACGGCTCGAGATCGTCGAGCTCCACGAGCTCGATGATCGCCCGCGAGTACAGGTAGTCGCCCATGATGACGGCAATCTGATGCGAGAACAGCGCGTTGAGAGTCGGGAGGCCCCGTCGCAGCGTCGAATGGTCGACCGAGTCGTCGTGGACGAGCGTCGCCAGGTGGATCAGCTCGACCACGGCCGCGAGCGTACCCGCCCGGGGATCGTCCGATCCGCTCGCCTGATTCGAGAGCAGCATGAGGGTGGGGCGGAACAGCTTGCCCTTCATGTGAACCAAGTGCTCGTTCACCGCGGCGATCAGGGGGAAATCGGCCGCGATGATGCGCTGCAGCTCCGCGGCCACCTGCTCGAGCTCGGGCGCCACTGGGCGTTGCAGCTCCCGTAGCGCGATCGGCGCGACCTGTTGGCTCATCTCACTTCGCCCTCGCCAGCGCCTTGGTCCGCTCGCCGACGTCCCGGAAGCGGATGTCGACGGCGAACACCCGGCCATACAGCTCCCGGGCTTCGACCCGCTTGCCCTGCTCCTCCAGCGCCCGGCCGAGCCAGTACAGAATCCCGAGGCGCTCCTGATCGCTGGAGGCGGGCAGCTCGAGCGCGCGTCGCAGGATCGACTCCGCGACCACGAAGGCGCCCTTCTCGATGAAGCACACGCCCAGCGCCTCCGAGCTGCGCAGCTTCCCTTCCGGCGCCCGCAACGCCTTTTGCAGCTCCGCGATCGCTTCGTCCAGCAGCCCCATCTCCTTGAAGGCGACACCCAGGTCGTAGTGCGACTGGAAATCGCCCTCGTCGATGTTCTCGTCGATGCCCTGTTTGAAGCGCGCCAGCATCTCCTGGAAGTCCTTCTCCTCGTCCCCGGTCGGCTCCTCGTCCGCGACCTTCATGCGGGTGTCACGCTCGGGCATGTCGTCCGACAGGATCATCGCGCTCAGATCGACAAAGTCGCCGTCGTCCGAGGCTTCGTCCCGGACCTTCAGCTTGGCGTCCCGTGGAGCGGTCCGCACCTCGGTCTCGCGCGCCTTGGTTTTCGGCCGTGCCGCCGGCGGAGGGGGCGGCGCGATGACCGGCGCTAACATCGCCAGCGCCGCCTGCGCGCGCGCGTTGCCGGCGTCGTGCTCCGCCACCCGCTGGTAGACGGCACGTGCCTTGTCCGGGAGGTCGCTGCGCAGCAGCGTGTCCGCCAGCTCGAGATACGCGTCGACGAGCCGCGCCTTCTCCCCCAGCTTGAAGGCGAACTCCACCTGCTTCTGGCGATGCCGCACGCTGTTGGGATCAAGACGCAGGATCTCGTCCACGAGATCACGCGCCTGGGCCAGGTTGCCGCGATTCTCGAACCCCGCGGTGGCGAAGTCCAGCTCCTCGATACCCCGTTCGCGCTCCCCCGACTCGACCAGCGCCTCACCCAGCGCCTGGTGGCTCTCGGGATCGTCCGGATCGTCCGCCACGCGCGCCTCGAGATCTTCGATCGTGGGCTGCGCCGGCGCCACCTCGATGTCGGCGAAGCCGAGTGACCCCGTGTCATCGCCTTGATTCACCACGCCATCCAAGCCCAAATCGATCGCGGCGGACCGCCGACCCGACGTGGTGATCGACGTGTCGTCCTCGGTCTGGATGAATCCGGCGCGTGGACCCGCCGGTGTCTCATCCATGGCGAGCGGTTCGTCGTCGATGTCGTGGGCCGGCGCGCTTGTGCCCTCCTCGGTGTCGAAGTCCGGCTCGAGCTCGAGCGGCGGCACTTCCACCAGCGTCTTCCGCCGGGGAGGCCCGGCAGCGGGCGGTGGAGACAGTGGCGCGCCGCCCCCCGGACGCCTCGGGACCACGGGCTTCACCTTCGCGGGCTCAGGCCGCGGCGGCTGGGCGGCGGGCGGGCGCGGAATCGCCACTTTCGGCGGAGTCTGAGGTGCGCCACCGGGCCGTCTGGGCACTACAGGCGCCACGCGCCCCACCCCCGGCGTCGCCACGGGCGCCGCCGCCTTGGGCGGCTCGATTTCAATCTCGTCCTCGAGCAGGGGCGCGAGCTCCACGTCCTCGGCTACGGTCGGCTCGAATTCCGCCGGAGGCGGGATGTCATCGGGACTGATCTCATCCTGCAGCGGCGCGACCTCGCCGGCTTCGAGCACAACCTCCCCGAATTCCGCGCTCGTCGTCTCGAACCCTTCGAGCATCCCGGCGCTGCTCGCGGCCTCCAGTCCGTCCACCAGGCTCGTCGATTCGATCTCGAGCGACGTGTCCGGCTCCGCTGTCACCGGCTCGACCAGGCTCTCCGCGATCGGCGCTGGCTCGGGAGGCGGGGGTGGCGCGGCCTTGGGCGGTGGCGGCGCGGGCCTCGCGGCGGGCGCTCCGCGCCCTATCCCTGGACGATCCTTCGTACCCGGCGGAGCATCCACATCCAGGAACACAAGGCTCGACGTCTTGCGCGTCCCGGACTTCGAGGGGTCGGGCGTCGCCGGCGTCGGCGACTGGACCGCGGCGGGCGGGGCCCCTGCCCCTGGCGCCGCCGAGCCAGCGACCGAGCGTCGCTCGGGAGCGCCATACATGCGCAGGTGCTCTTCCAGGGTCTCTCGAAGGTGCTCACCCTCCGGGGAGAGGTCGGCGAGCTCCTTCAGCGCGGCGAACGCCTGTTGAATCTTCCCTGCCTTGTGCATCCGGTCCGCATACTCGGCGAAATTCTGCTTCGCCTCCGCCATGAAACCCTTCGACGCGTAAAGCTTCGCGAGCTTCAGGTAGGTCGTCTGCCGCCCGGGCGCGTTGCGCAGCACCTTGTTGCACATCGCGATGGCGTTGTTGTGGAAGCCCAGCTCGGCGTACTTGTCCACCGCGCGGTCGTAATAGTCGGCCGCCAGGGCGGGATCCTTGACCTTGAGGTACAGGTCGCCGATGCGATTGAAGACCGACAGATCGGGGTTCGGATCCCCATCCTCCTCCTGCCCCTTGAGGACGTCGAGCCACGCCTCAATGGCCCCCTTGGGGTCTTTCCCCTCGAGGTTTCGTGCCTTGTCCTTGAGCTTCTCAAGCTTCGACATGGGGCCCTAAAGATACCGGCGCCGTGGGGAGCGGACAAGCGGAACCTCCTGTCCAGACGGCGGTTACGAGGTTCTCCCCCATCCAGTACGCCACTTCCCGCCAATCCGATACGTCGCAACTGACGAGATCCCCTCGGAAGCCTGGAGCGATTTGACCCCGGTCGGCAGCGAGACCGAGCGCGGCCGCGGCGTTCACTGTCACGGCGGTCACAGCTTCCGCGTGACGCAGCCCGAGCTGCGAGACGCCGAGCGCCATCACCAACGGTAGGCTGACGGTAGGGGAGGAACCCGGGTTGAAATCCGTGGCGAGCGCGACCGCCGCGCCCGCCTCGATCAAGCGGCGCGCCGGTGCCTGGTGGCGCTTGCCGAGGAAAACCATGGTCGCAGGGAGGAGGACCGCTACCGTATCACTCGCGGCGAGGGCCCGGATCCCGCGATCGGAGATCCCGGCGAGATGGTCCGCCGACAGGGCCCCGAGACTCGCCGCGAGCTCCGCGCCCCCCGACCCTTCCAGCTCGTCCGCATGCAGTTTGACCGCCAGGCCGTGTCGTTGCGCGGCGGTGAGGATCGTCCGGCTTTCCGCTCCGTCGAACACGCCGGGCTCGCTAAACACGTCGCATGCCACGGCCAGCTTCTCCTGCGCCACGACCGGGATCATGTCGTCGCACAGGAGTCGGATGTAGTCCGCGCGCCGGTCTCGGAACTCTGGCGGGACTTCATGGGCACCCAGAAACGTTGGCACGAGCGCCGCGCGTTCCGTTGAAGCCAGCTCGCGGACCACGCGGAGCTGCTTCAACTCCGTCGCGGGATCGAGCCCGTACCCGGACTTCACCTCGATGGTGGTCGTGCCGTGCGCCAGGAGCGTCCGCACCCGCGCCCGCGTGAGATCGACCAGCTCGCGCTCGCTGCGCGAGCGCACATCCCGTACCGACTGGAGAATGCCGCCGCCCCGTGCGGCGATCGTCTTGTAGTCTTCACCCAAAGCCCGGCGCTCGTGATCTTCGATCCGCGGCGCGCCGAAGACGGCGTGCGTGTGGCAGTCAACGAAGCCGGGGAACAGCACGCCCCGCACGTCCACCACTTCCCCACCCCGTTGCACATCGCCGGACGCAAGCCGCAAATCCTTGTACGACCCAACGGCCGTGATGCGGTCGTCATCGATCAGGACCGCGGCGTCATGTAAGACTTCCACGTCCGTCATTTCACGGCCGCGTCGGGCACGGGCAGGTCCCCGACACGTCGCTATCTGGCGGGCGCCGACCAGGAGGGTCTTCAGTCGTGGTGCTCGCGCATCGGTAAACGGATGCTGTGGCGGCGGGCGGTCTCGATCGCGTCGGGATAGCCCGCGTCCGCATGGCGCGCCACCCCGATGCCGGGATCGTTGGTCAGTACGCGCTCGAGGCGCCGCCCGGCGGCGGCCGACCCGTCCGCTACGCTCACCTGGCCCGCGTGCAGGGAGTTGCCGATCCCGACGCCTCCCCCGTGGTGGAACGAGACCCACGCAGCGCCGGACGCGGTGTTGAGCAACGCGTTCAGGATTGGCCAATCCGCGATGGCGTCGGAGCCATCCTTCATGGCTTCCGTCTCGCGAAACGGCGACGCGACCGAACCCGTGTCCAGATGATCCCGTCCGATCACGACCGGCGCGCTGACCTCACCCCGCTTGACCAAATCGTTTAACGCGCACCCGAACCGCGCGCGCTCGCCCTGCCCCAGCCAGCAGATCCTCGCGGGCAGGCCCTGGAACGCCACGCGCTCCTGTGCCAGGCGAATCCAGCGGCGGAGGTGCTCGTCGTCGGGGAAGAGCTCCAACACCAACCGGTCGGTCCGGTGCAGGTCCTGCGCCGCCCCCGACAAGGCCACCCACCGGAACGGCCCCTTCCCTTCGCAGAACAGCGATCGGATGTATTCCGGCACGAAGCCCGGAATTTCGAACGCCTCCGCTACACCGGCATCTTGCGCCTGGGCCCGAATGTTGTTCCCGTAGTCGAACGTCACCGCGCCCTTCCGCTTGAGCGCGAGCATCGCCTGGACATGGACGACAATGCTCTCGACCGCACGCCGCACGTATTCATCGGGTGCCGTGCTCCGCAGGGCCGCCGCCTGCTCGACATCGAGGCCCGTGGGGATGTATCCGTTCAGCGGATCGTGGGCCGAGGTCTGATCGGTGAGCGCGTCCGGGACCCACCCGCGTCGCGCCAGCGCGGGCAGAACGTCCGCACAGTTGCCGATCAGGCCAACCGACAGCGCCGTCCCGGCGCGCTTGGCGGCTTCGCACCAGGTGAGTGCTTCGTCGAGCGACGCCGTGGCACGATCGAGGTAGCGGGTCTCGAGCCGCCGTCGCACGCGGGCCGGGTCCACCTCGATGGCGAGGCACACCCCGTCATTCATCGTGGCCGCGAGGGGCTGCGCCCCGCCCATGCCGCCGAGCCCACCCGTGACCACGATCCGCCCGCGCATCGATCCACCGAAGTGGCGGCGCGCGACGGCGCCGAACGTCTCGTAGGTGCCCTGCAGGATGCCCTGCGTGCCGATATAGATCCACGATCCGGCCGTCATCTGGCCGTACATGATCAAGCCCTGTCGCTCGAGCTCGCGGAACACGTTCCAAGTCGCCCAGCGTGGCACCAGGTTCGCGTTGGCGATCAAGACGCGCGGCGCGTCCGGATGCGTCGCGAACACGCCGACCGGCTTCCCGGATTGGACGAGCAGCGTCTCGTCGTCACCGAGCGTGGTCAGCGTGCGGCAGATCGCGTCGAACGACGCCCAGTCCCGCGCCGCCTTGCCGGTCCCGCCATACACCACGAGATCCTGCGGCCGCTCGGCCACCTCGGGATCGAGGTTGTTCATGAGCATCCGCAGCGCCGCTTCCTGGATCCAGCCTTTGCAGGTCCGGTCAGGCCCGCGCGGTGCGCGGACGGTTCTCGGGGCGGTCAAGGTGCCCCCCTCCCTGCCCCCGCCCCCGGATCGAACGCGCCCTCACGTACGCCCGCCGCCACCCGCTCGATGTCCGCTGTGAACGGTCGGTCGCCATCGAGCGGCGGAACGGCCTTGCGGATCGCCGCATAGGTGTCCGCGACGCCGCGACCGGGCGTCAGCGGTTTGAGGTACTCAAGCCCCTGCGCGCCAGCCAGGAGCTCCACGGCAACGATCCGAGCGGCGTTGGCGAGCGTCCGCTCCGCCTTCCACGCCGCGGTCATGCCCATCGGGACGATGTCCTCCTGGTTGCCCTCGGTAGGCACGGATTGGACGCTCGCGGGTGTGGCGAGGATCCGGCACTCAGCCGCGAGCGCGGCCGCCACGATCTGCGGTGTCATGAACCCGGACTCGACGCCGGGATGCCGCGCGAGGAACGGCGGCAGGCCCGACGACAGATCCGGGTTGACGATCCGTTCCAGCCGCCGCTCGGCGAGGCCGGCTAGGGTCGCGAGCGCGATCGCCATGACGTCCAGCGCCAGCGCCATCGGTTGGCCGTGGAAGTTACCGCCGGAGATCACGTCGCCATCGAATACGAGCGGATTGTCGGTGGCGGCATTCAGCTCGGTGACCACCAATCGCTCGGCGAACCCGAGCGCCTCGCCCACCGCGCCGAGTACCTGCGGCGTACACCGGAGCGAGTAGGCGTCCTGGACGCGTGGGTCCCCCTCGCGGTGCGACTCGCGGATCGCCGAATCCGCGAGCAGGGCGCGCAACAGGGCGGCCGAGCGCTGCTGGAACGGATACGGACGCGCATCGTGGATGCGGGCGTCGAACGGGGCGGGCGTGCCCCGTACCGCCTCGAGACTCATCGCCGCCGCCGCGTGCGCCGTGCGCCAGAGCACCCACGCGTCGTGCACCAGCAGGGCGGCCATGCCGGTCTGCGCTTGCGTGCCATTCACGAACGCCAGCCCCTCTTTCGCTTCGAGGATGATGGGCTGTAACCCCTTGGTCCGCAGCGTCGCCCCTTCCTCTTCCTCCCCGATCATGGCGAGCGCGAGGTGCGCGAGCGGAGCCAAATCCCCGGACGCACCGACGCTCCCCTGTGAGGGGACCCGGGGGTGCGCCTGCGCGTTCAGCATCTCCACGATCAAGGCGGGCAGATCGGGACGGACGCCGCTCGTCCCCCGCACCAGGACGTTTGCCCGCAACAGCATCATGGCCCGCACCGCGTCGCGGGGCAGCGGCTCCCCAACGCCGGACGCGTGACTGCGGATCAGATTGCGCTGCAGCTCTCGCGCCTGCTCCGGCTTGATGCGCACGTGGGCCAGCTTTCCGAAACCCGTATTGACCCCGTAGATCGTGTCGCCGCGAGCGACCGCGGCTTCGACCGTGCGCCGGGACGCCGTCACGGCGGCGAGGGACTGGGGCGCGATGGCGACGGAGGCGTCATGACGGGCGACGGCCACGACGTCGTCGATCGAAAGGGAACGGCCGTCCAGCGTGACCGGCGGGTGGGGACGGGTTGGCATGCGGAAGGGAAGCTACGCCACGCGACGGAGGACGCCAAGTCTGCCGAAGCGTTGAAGGGCGAGTGGGTGAACTGTCCCACTCGCCCTTCGATTATCGACCTGCGGGACAGTCTACCGGGAAGCGACTTTCGACCCGGTCACCGGCGACGGCTTCGGTACCACGAGCTCGGGGTTCCCGGGATCCGTCTGCACGCTCCAGTCGAAAATCACGTACTGCCGGCTGACCGCGGTCACGCGGAGCGCCCCGTAGTGAATCTGGCCGTTGTCCACGATCTCGAAGACGTAACCGTAACCCGGCACCGCCTGGATCATGTTGCGAGTGTAGCCCGCCGCGGGAGCGAAGTCGATCGATGTGAGATCGGCCACGGGTGAATTCTGATACAGCTGAACCGATGTGCCCGTAAACTCCGGCACGAGCCAGAGCGTGGAATCGCTCGGCTGCACGTATACCCAGAAGTCGATGTCGGTGCGATTGCCGTCCTGGACCAGCCCCAGCTCCCCGGGGTCTCCGTAGCCGTTCCCGTTGATATCGTCCCAGAACCGGAACCCGGACTGGGGGGTGTTCACGCCGAGCGCCCAAACCAACACGTTGCGCGCGTCCGGCCGGGGCGTGTCCTGCCGCAGGGGCGACCAGTCGCTCTCCACGCCATCGAGATTTACCGCCGAGGTCGCGAAGCAGCGCGGGACGCCGTTCGTGAGCTGTGCCGCGAGAAATACGTGCGACACCGTCGTGCCCTCGACCGACCAATTGGTCCCGCACAGTCCCTGGTCGAGGTTGTAGCTGGTGCTGTAGACGCGGTAGACCGCGAAGCTGTTCGGGTCGTTCAAGAACGCGTTGTCGGCCCAATCGAGATAGATGGCGCTGTCGAGTGAGACCGAGTTGAGGCTGGCGGGCGCCTCCAGGGGGCCCGACGGATTAGTGATCGTGTTGTTCTGCTGGCACGCGACGGCGAAAACGCCGCCGACGACGAGCAGAGAGCGAGGCAAGAACCGCATAGGATCCTCGAGGCGTCCGGGTCGCCCCGTGCGAAGGCACGTCGCGTGCCGGAGCGCAAGTCGCTCACGGCAGGGTACTTGCGATGAGAGGACCGTTTCCCAGTGTCACCTGCGGGGGACGACTACTGCGTAAAGGACTGCTGCTCGTAGTTGAACTTGATATCCGGCTGGTCGAGCAGCGAGACGTAGAAGCTGAAGGCGAAATTCCCGTTCGGGTTCTTCGTGAACGAGAAACTCGCGTGCCAGCGATGCAGGTCTCGCTGCAGGCTGATGATGTGCAGGCCGAACTGGCGCGCCACGAAATCGTACTGCGACGTCCAGTTCGCGGACCATTTGGGGCTCGGCTGGAACGAGAGGTTGATGCCTGCCTGGCGCTGTTCTCCGCTGCCCGGGAGCGCGATGGTGCCCAGCGGGGGCGGTACCGGGCGCGCCCGTGACTCGGTGTAGTTGACCGAAAGATTGAACCCTTGGCCGCCGCCACCCGCCGGCAGCGTTCCGGGCCCCTGAAAGCCCGTTCGCCCGAACGGATTCGGCGGCACCCCGGGCTGAGGCTGCGTGCCCGCGGGTGGCGCGGCGGCGGGAGCGCCGGCCGGCGGGCCCGTCGATTTACCCAGGCCGAACAGGCTCCCAATGCCGTGGATCGTCGCCGGCGTGATGGAAAAATTGGCCGTGACGCTCGTGAGGAACGGATCGAACTTCGCCGTGTCCACCCCGACCTGGCCTCTCCACAGGTCGTGCGTGACGCTGAGGCTGAACCCCGGCAGCAGGTCGGAGCCGAAGCTGTTGCTGAGCGTCTGCGTTTGCCAACCGGTGTGGCCGGGCTGCTTGGCCTGCTCGAAATTGTACTGAATCGAGCTGGTGTTAATGGACAGCAGCCGGAGTTTGCGACTCGCCGCCTGTGTGGTGGTATCGCCAGCCGGCGGCTTCATCTTCGCTTCAAGGTTCTGCGAGAGCCCCAGGCTGATGGTCTGTTGCGGGTCGCTCCCCGAGTTGAGCAGCTGGTGCGCGGGGTCGATGGCGTTTCGGTACGCTTCGGACACGGTCGCGCCCGGGGCAAAAGCATAACTGATGATCGGCGAAATCGAATGGCGGATGCGTGCGATCGGTCCAAACCCGGGAAAGAACCCGAAGAACGTCGGGCTGACGCCCGCGCTGAACTGCAGGCGCTTTCCCTGCTGCACGAAATCGCCGTTCGTGAACTGGTTCCGGATCATATAGGGGCCCGCCGACGTCTGGTTCACGATCGCGACCCCGGGCTGGAGCTTCCACGTGCCGGAAAAGAGCGATGGGAGATTGATTCCGGTATTCCAGTCGACGGTGGTGCTGAACGTCTGATTGAAGAGCACGCGGCGTCGCCCGCCCTGCACCGTCGAGTCGCGGATGTCGATCTCCTGGCGCGCGTTGCTGATGACGTCGTTCACCGTAAAATCGTTGCTCCAATTCCAGGAGCCGATGCGCAGCGGCGTCTGCACGCCCAGGGACGTCTGCCGGCTGTCGGCAAACAGGGCCAGCGTGTCGAGCGCGCCGCCCGTCCCGGGAACGACAAACGGGGTCGGCCCCTGGTGGAAACTCTGGGCGTTTTGGAACGAAAACCCGGGCGACCAGGTGATCGCCGACCCGATGTTCACCGGGGACGGCGTGAGGCTCACCGACGGGAAGGTCTGCGAGACGAGCCCGCTGCCGATCTCCTGACTTCGATTGCCACCGACGTTCAGCGTGCCCCAGTCGAACTGCTTGATGAAGGTGAGGGCCGAATGCAGACTCGCGGTCGCCAGGTAGGGGTTGACGGTGTTGGTCTGAATGACGCTCGTGTTGGTCGTGTAATCGATATTGGCGTTGAAGCGGGTGCGCGACGAGAAGCTCTGTTGATGCTGCCATCCGAGGCGGATCGACCCCGAGCCTGCATCGAACTCGGAGAACCGCTCGAACGAGAGGCCGCCGTCGATGAAGCGGTCGAGCCAGCGGTACCGGGTTTGCGCGCGGTACGCGAAATAGCGGCTCGCGTACCAGTCTCCGGACACCAGGAAGTCGACGTAGTCGTTGACGACGAAGTAGTAGCCGAAGTTCGAGAGATGGCGCTGATAGCTGCGGACCGGGCGCACGATGTCGTTCAGGCCGAAGCGCGGGACGAGAATTCCGCTGCGCCGTCCCTTGCGAACGTCTTGAAAAATGAACGGCAGCCACATGATCGGAACGTCATGGACGTACAGCACCGCCGGGCGCGCGACCATCACGTTCTTGTTCAGCCACTTCATCTCACCGGTGGCGAAGTGATAGTCCGGCACCGGATTGTCGTCGGACGTGACGTCGCTGTGCGCGCCGTACAGGCGGGTCGAGCCGGAGTCCACGGCCAGATCGCCTCGAATCAGCCAGTTGGCGGCGCCCTGCTGGAACGAGGTGAGCGCCTTGCTGACCGTGCCACGCTTCACGCACGTGTCGTATTTCATCCCCTCCCCCACCATCACCGTCGCCTTGTCGAAGAGCCGCGGATCCCCCACGGCGTCGAGCCGGCAGCTGCGCTGGCGATAGCGAATCGTGTCCGCCTCGAGTTTGGTGCCTTCGCGCTCCACGTACCCTTCGCCCCGCAGGTGTATCGTCTGCGTATCGCCGCCCTGCACGACCAACGTGTCGGCGACGTACTGGGTGACACGGAATCCCTTGAGCTTCATGAGGGAGTCGATCACGGCGTCGGACGGCGGGAAGCTGCGGGTGGGCCCGCTCGGGAGACCCAGCTTTCGGGCAATCGCGGTGTCGAGCGGTCGGGCCTGGGCCGACTCCGCTGCCGTACGGAGCTGGGCCGTGTCGGGCCGTGAGGTCAGCCGGGGAGACGGGATGGGAGGCGTCTGTGCGCCGAGCGAGCCTGCGAGCGTGAGGAGCAGGGCGATGAGTCCCGCGGCGCTCGCCGCGCTCGCGCGCGCGCGTCGCGCGCGGCGCCGCTCGACGACCCAGGCGCACCAGATACCCACCTCGTACAGCCCCCACAGCGGAAACATCATGAGCAGCATCGAGATGGCGTCGGGCGGCGCGAGGAGCGCGGCCGCCACAGCCGAAATGACGATCGCGTACCGCCGGTTGCGCGCCAGGAACTGGCTCGTGACGAGGCCCAGCGCCGCCAGGATGACGATCACGAGCGGCAGCTCCGTCACGATCCCGAAGGCGAGGATCAACTGTCCGGCAAAGGCGAAATACTTGTCCGCGGTGATGAGCGGGTCGAACACACCCTGCTGGAAGCTCAGCAGAACGGCGAGCGCTCGGGGCAAGATCAGGAAATACGCCGCCGCCGCGCCCCCCAAAAAAAGAAGGGCGCCCGCCGACAGGGCCGGCACGATGAGCCGCCGCTCCCGTGGGTACAGGGCGGGCACAAGGAACGCCCACGCCTGGTACCCGACCACCGGCGATGCGAGGACCAGGCCGATCAGGAACGCGAATTTCAACGTGATGAAAAAAGGATCTGTGGGGCTCGTGACCCGGAGCTTGCCACCCGGAATCAGGGGCGCGATCGGCCGGGTGAGAAGCCCGATGATATCGACCCGCTCCACCAGGACCCAGCCGACCACCGTGCCGAGCACGATGGCGAGCAGGCTATAGAGGATGCGCCAGCGTAACTCCTCGAGGTGATCGAGGAACGGCATCTCGGATCGGTTGTCCGCGGATTCAGCCACGGCGGCTTCCCCCCCCGCAACCCGCCCGCCCTGGAGGGGCTAGCGCCCTAGGCGTTGGAGCTTGTCGCGCGCGAGGTTCGCCTCTTGGGAGCGGGGGTAGCTGCCGATGACCCGCGAGTAGTACTGCCGGGCGGCCGCCTTGTCACTCCGTTGCTCCGCGAGGAGACCCAGCTTGTAGAGGGCGGACGGTGCCCGCGACGAAGTGGGATAGGTCTTCACCACCAGTTGATACACCGCGGCAGCCGAATCCGCGTTCTCGCTGGCGAATGATTCGCCGATGAAATAGAGCGCATCGGGGGCGCGCTCGTTGGTGGGGAACATCCTGAGGAACTCCCGGAAGCCCAGCCGTGCCGTGGCATAGCGACTGGCCCGATACTGCTGATACGCCAGGTCGTACATCTGATCCGGCCCGGGGCCCGCCGGGTTGCCGGAGGGTCCGACGGGCACGCCGGGCCCGGTTTTCGAGGTATCCACGGAGGGGACGGGCTGGCGCGCCTGCTCCTCCAACCGACCCCGCAGCTCCGTCAAACGCTGCTGGCTTTGGCCCGTGAGCTCCTGGACTGAGACGAGCTGCTGTTGCACGGCCAGGAGATCGGTTTTCACGTCGCCCCGCAGCTGGACGAGGTAGGCTTGCTGGGCCGTGACCTTGTCTTGGACGGCGGCGAGGAGGGTGCGCACCGTGTCGACCTGTGCCGCATGTTGACTATCGGCGCGCGCACGCTCGACGCGGAGCGCCTCGACCTGGAGCTCCACCCGCCGAACGTCGCCTTTCAGCGCGCATCCGGCCAGGAGCCCCAGGCCGAGGAGCAGCGGGAACGGTCGTTTCACCGCGGCGCCGCCCTACGGCTGCTTCAGCGCGTCGCCGCCTGCGAGGATCTCGGTCTCATCGCGGCGGTTCTTGGCCCAGGCCTCTTCATTATGTCCGGGGTCGGTCGGGCGCTCCTTGCCGTAGGACGCGGTCTCGATGCGCCCGGCATCGATGCCGTGGCTGACCACGTATTGCTTGGCGGCGATGGCGCGACGGTTGCCAAGGGCGAGGTTGTACTCGTCCGAGCCGCGCTCGTCGCAGTGCCCGCTGATCCGGATGCGCAGGCCGGGATTCGCCTGCAGGATCGCGACCTTCTGATCGAGGATCGAGGCATCCTCCCCCCGGATGGTCGCTTTGTCGAAGTCGAAATGGATCAGGGTGCCGAGCAGGGTCTTCACGGCGTCCGTCGAGCGACCCATGGCGGCGAGCGAGTCGGCGATACGCTGCCGGCGGTCTGCTTCCTCCTTAGCTCTACGGTCTGCTTCAGCCTGTGCCTTCGCGGCGGAATCCGCCCGCGCCCGCTCGGCCTCGGCGATCGAGTCCGCGTTGGGGCCGGTCGGGGTAGGCGC
>DASZCN010000063.1:0-14925 GCA_035943095.1 Gemmatimonadales bacterium
CCGGCCAACTGTACGGACTTTGGACGAGCGATGGGAACGGGCAACGTCCCGGCTAACGAACGGTCTCGTGGACCTTAGGCAACACGGACTATCGCCCGTCCCAACTTGCTCACATTTTGCGGAAGAATCGAGATACAAGGCGACGGCTTGCCTTTGCCGGTCTCAACCAGTTGCCGGAGACTCAGGAGAAAGGTTGCCCACTTCATACTGCAATGGGCCATGAACTCCACCGGCTCGCGCCAGTTCCTGTGACCGAACAAGACGATCGTGTAATCGCCATCCTGGGCAAGGTTGAAGGTTACGTCGGTTCCCACCCATTCCGGCGGCCCAGCGTTGAAGCGCCACTGCACTTCCTTGTTCGGGTTCAGCTTGCGCAGCTCGAACTCCATCTTTCCCACCTCGTCTCCCTTTGGAGAGAGGAAGCGGACGTTGACGGTCCCGCCGGTTTTGGACTCGCCGGTCGTTTCCTTCGTGCACCAGCCCGCCACGCCCTCGACCGTCGATAGCGCTGCGTAGACCTTCGAAAGGGGCGCTTTGATTCCGATTCTGTGAATAATGTCTACCATGTTTGCCTCTGTTTTGGGTTGGGCTGCCCAAAATCGCTCATGACTGAACGCTCCCTGCCGCTACGAGCGCCGCATTCTGGCGCTCGAGCGCCTTGACCGCCCCGCTGCGCCAACTCTCAGCAATGGAGGCGGAAAACGGGTCGGGGAAGATGTCCTCCTCACCCCGCTCCACGCCGGCGAAGATGGCACGCGCGACGGACTCCGGAGAGGCCTTTGGCACATCGAGGCCTCGTGTCATGTCGGTGTCCACGGGACCGGCGAAGACCGCGTGCACCGTCACGCCCTGCCCGGTCCACAACGCGCGCAACGATTGCGTCAGCGAGAACGCGGCCGCCTTCGAGATCGAGTAGGCAGGAGCAATGGGCAGCGCGGCGAGGGCCGCCACCGACAGGACGTTGACGACGGCGCCGCGAGACCGAGCCAGCAACGGCAGGAAGGCCTGGGTCATGCCGTAGGGGCCGAAGAGGTTGACGGAGAGCTGCCGTTCGAGCGCGGCACGATCGCCGAGGTCCTCGAACAGCGCCAGGCCGGCGTTGTTGATGAGCACATCGAGAGATCCGACGGTCTCGACCGCGCTCTGAATCTGCGCCGCATTGGTCACGTCAAGGATCAGGGGCGTGACGCGAGCATCTGCATGAGCCAGGGGCTGGCGCGTTCCGGCATATACCCGCCTCGCGCCCCTTCACAAGGCTTCCTCCATCAATGCCCGACCGATACCGCGATTGGCCCCGGTTACCAGTACTGATGTGTCCTCGGTTTTCATGTGCCACTCCTCGTGAAGCGTCGTGGAATCACAGGCATGGTAAACTTGCGTCAAGCTAGTAGCAATACTTGCGTGATGCAAGTTCCCACGCTACTATCCCCACATGCTTGAGCGGACCTATGACCGGGAGGTGTGCTCGGCCGCGCGCGCGCTCGAGATCGCGGGCGAGCGATGGAGCTTGCTCATTCTCCGCAACGCAGCGTTCGCCGGCATGACGCGCTTCACCGATTTTCAGAAAAGCCTAGGGCTAGCACCGAACGTGCTCACCGCGCGGCTGGAGCGTTTCGTCGGGGAGGGGCTCATGACGGCGTCACGCGCGCCGACGGGGCATGCGGAATACCACCTGACCGACAAGGGCCGCGACTTCAAGCCGGTGATCATCGCCCTCACCCAGTGGGGCGACCGCTGGGCCGCCCCGGACGGGCCGCCGATCGTGTACGAGCACGACCAGTGCGGGGGGCACGTCGGCTCCCGATTGCACTGCGACCGCTGCGGGAAGACGCCGGCCGCGAAGGACGTGACGGCGCGCAAGACGGCCGTGATGGCGCGCGCGAAGGCGAGAGTACCGTCTCGACGGGGACGCCGCTAACGGCCGCCGAGCACCACCACTCCCCGGTCGCCCACGCGGGGCACGGGGCGCACATGGTGCAGGACATGCTTCGCCGCTTCATCGGGTCGGCGATCCTTACTGTCCCCATCGTCCTCTACTCGCCGCTCGGCACGTCGCTGCTAGGCCGCGAGCTCGCACCGCCCTTCGGGTCGTCGCACGGACTCGTGAGCTTGGTCCTCACATCGATCGTCGTGTGGTGGGGTGGCTGGCCGTTCGTGTCCTCCGCGGCTCGCTCACTACGGCGCGGCGAGCTGACCATGATGACCCTGATCGCCACTGGCATTCTCGTGAGCTACCTCTACTCGGCGGCCGTGACCTTCGGCCTTCCAGGCGAGCCATTCTACGACGCTGCCGCGATGCTCACTACGTTCAGCCTGCTTGGTCACTGGATGGAAATGCGCAGCCGCTTCGCCACCGGCCGAGCGATTGAGGCTCTGCTCAAACTGGCTCCGCCTACGGCGCGGCGCATTCGGGACGGCATCGAGGAAGAGGTTCCGCTCCAAGCTGTCGCCGTGGCCGACATTCTCGCCGTCCGCCCCGGTGACACCATCCCGGTGGACGGCACCGTGACCGAGGGCTCGAGCTACGTGGACGAGTCGATGCTCACCGGGGAACCGGTCCCAGTCCCGAAAGGCCCGGGCGACGAGGTGGTTGGCGGGACCCGCAACCAGCAGGGCGCGTTCCGGTTCCGCGCAACCAGGGTAGGCGCCGACACGGCGCTCGCCCGCATCGTCGCCATGGTGCGCGAGGCCCAGTCTTCCAAGGCGCCCGCACAGCGGCTCGCGGATCTCGCCGGCAAATACCTGGTGATCGTGGCGCTCGCGGCGGGTATCGTCACGTTCGGGGTGTGGCTCGTGCTCGGACACCAGGGGGTCGTCTTCGCGCTCTCGGCCGCAGTCTCGGCGATCGTGATTGCGTGCCCCGACGCGCTTGCCCTCGCGACTCCGACGGCGATCACAGTCGGGGTGGGCCGCGCGGCGCGTGCGGGTGTGCTCTTCCGAAATGCCGCGGTGCTCGAGGCCGCTGCCCGAGTGGACACCGTCGTGTTCGACAAGACGGGCACCCTCACCGAATGCCGACCGTCGGTAACGGATGTCATTCCTGCACCCGGAGTGACGGAGGCGGAGATCCTGCGGCTGGCCGCCGCGGCTGACAAGCAGTCGGAGCATCCGCTGGCCACGGCTGTTGTAGAGGCCGCAAAGCAGCGCGCACTCGTCGTCGATCCGGCGTCGGACTTCGAGGCGATTCCGGGCCACGGCGTGCGGGCGACGATTGGCGGCCGCGCCGTGCTCGTCGGAAACCGCAAGCTGCTGGAGCGGTATGGCATCTCGGCCGGATTGGATGACGAAGCCGAGCGGCTGCGTGGTGAAGCGAAGACCGCCCTGTACGTGGCAGCGGACGGCGGGATGTTGGGTCTCATTGCGGTTGCCGACCGAATTCGACCCACCGCGCGCGACGCAGTCGTGGCTTTGCACCACCTGGGCGTTCGGGTGCTCCTGCTCACAGGCGACAGCCGGGCGACCGCTGAGGCGGTGGCGCGCAGGCTCGGCATCGATGAAGTACGCGCCGAGGTCCTCCCGGAAGGCAAGGCGGCGGAAGTACGGCGGCTGGAGCAGGAGGGGCGTCGGGTCGCAATGGTCGGCGACGGCGTGAATGATGCACCCGCACTCGCCGCCGCATCGGTGGGTATCGCGATAGGTGCCGGCACGGATGTCGCCATCGAGACGGCTGGTGTGATCTTGATGAAGGATGACCCAGCCGATGTGCCTGCCGCCCTCAGCCTTGCGCGCAGCGTGCGGCGCAAGATCAAACAGAACCTGTTCTGGGCCGCGATCTATAACGTGGTCGCGATCCCGCTCGCGGCGGGGGTGCTGTATCCATCACTCGGCGTCCTGCTTCAGCCCGCGTGGGCAGCCCTCGCGATGAGTGCGAGCACCGTCACGGTGACTACTAACGCTCTGCTATTGCCATCGCTTAGCTCGCGTCGATCCGTTTAGCGGAGTACCGCGTCGAGCAGCACGTTGCTAAGTTAGGGGCGCGGTCACGCCACCGTAGCTCAGTGGTAGAGCTCTCGATTCGTAATCGAGCGGTCGTCGGTTCAAATCCGACCGGTGGCTCTGGTTTAAGGCAGGTGTCCGGGGTCTGGTGTCCGGTGTCTGGCACCTAAGGGCACCGCGCAAGAAAACGATTGTCGCCGCATCGAGATGATGCCGCCCCGCTGCGCTTGCGTCGCTATCGTCACACCGCGATTCCATGCCCGCCTTGCCTCTTCCGACGGCCCCCATCAAACACCATCGCGACCTCGTAGTGTGGCAGCGCGCCATGGATCTGGTCGCCCAGGCGTATCGGCTCACCGACCGGTTTCCTAAAGAGGAACGGTTCGGTCTCGTGCAGCAGGTGAAGCGAGCGGTCGTGTCGATTCCTTCGAACATCGCTGAGGGCCACGGGCGAGACCATCTGGGCGACTATCTGCGCCACCTTTCGGTAGCAAACGGTTCTCTCATGGAGCTCGAGATTCAGTTTACGATCGCGGTGCGGCTGGGCTATCTGGAGCGGGATGATGCAGCGGAGGTCTTTGAGGGGATGGTTCAGGTCGGTCAGCTGCTGCCAGGGCTGGTGCGAGCGCTCAAACGCCACCGCCGTTGAGACCGAACACCGGTCACCAGACCCCGGACACCGGTCACCAGACACCGCCTTCACCCCGCAATCGTCAACTTGTGCCCCTTTGCCTTGAGCGACGCCGCCAGCCCCGCCTTCTCGACCGACTTCACGTAAGCCTCGTCCCCGCTGATTTCTTTCTTCTCCACCAGGTCGAGTAGAGCGTCGTTCAACGTCAGCATCCCCAGCTGCTTCGACGTCTGGATTATCGAAGGAATCTGGAACGTCTTGCCCTCCCGAATCAGGTTCGAGATGGCGGGCGTGGTGAGCAGGATCTCCCGCGCCGCGACCCGTCCGCCGCCAATCTTCTTGCACAGCGTCTGCGCGATCACGCCCTTCAACGACTCCGAGAGCATCACCCGGATCTGCGACTGCCGGTCGGCCGGAAACTGATCGATGATGCGGTCCACGGTGGAGGCCGCCGTGGTCGTGTGCAAAGTGCCGAATACGAGGTGGCCGGTCTCCGCGGTTTCGATCGCGATGGCGATGGTCTCCAGGTCGCGCATCTCGCCCACCAGCACGATATCCGGGTCCTCGCGCAGCGCCGAGCGGAGCGCGCGCTTGAAGCTGTCGGTGTGCACCCCGACCTGGCGCTGCGTGATAACGCACTTCTTGTTCTCGTGCACGAACTCGATCGGATCTTCGATCGTGATGATGTGGTCCGTGCGAGTGCGGTTGATGAGGTCGATGAGCGCGCACAAGGTCGTCGACTTACCCGAGCCGGTGGGGCCCGTCACGAGCACCAACCCCTTGGTCAGATAGCAGAGCTGCTGCACTTCCTTCGAGATGCCGAGCTGCTCGGCGCTGACCACCTTGGCGGGGATCACCCGGAATACAGCCATGGGGCCTTTCCGGTCCCGTGCCGCGTTCACCCGGAAGCGCGCCAGCCCGCCGATCTCGTACGCGAAGTCCGAGTCGCCCGTCTCCTTCCATTCGCCCCGGTTCCGCTCCGGCATCACCGCCAGCAGCATCAGCTCGAGCTGTTCAACGGTGAGCGGCGGCGTGCTCTGTCGCTTCATCTCGCCGTGGGTCCGGAACACCGGCGGCTCCCCCACGCGGAGGTGCAGGTCCGACGAAGCGGAGCTGACGAGCGCCTTGAGCAGCTCGCCCAGCGCGAGCTCCGCGCCCTTGTATTGGGGCGCGGCGAAGTCGGCGGGGAGGCCGACGTGCGGCGCCGCGGCAATGGTTGAAGGGGAGGGAGCTTTCGGAGCTGGAGCAGGGGCGGGGGCTGGGGGCTCTGCGACAGCGGGTGCACGCTGGGCTGCTGGAGCAGAGCCCCCAGCCCCCGCCCCCGTGCCCGTCCCCGCTCCCGCAATCGGCGCCACCATGGCCGTCAGCCTGCCCATGTCGGGCACGATCCGCACCCGCACCATCCCCCGGTCCGCCACGTATTCGAACTCGGTCTCGGTCCCCTTATCGATGTGGTCTGCCGACTCGGACGGCGCGACCTCCACGAGCAGGGCGTAGATGTGCTGGTCCGTGAGCGGCTGCCGGCTGACCTTCCGCGGCTTGCCGTCCTTGATCATGGTGACGGGCTCGTCGGGCAGGAGGTACAGCTGGTCGCCTCGCTCCCGGAGCAGGACGTCGACGAACGGATCTATCCTCGCTGGCATCGCCTTAGCTCAGTGGGCGCGCATACATCACGAATGCGCGGTTCACGTAGTGGGTGGCGGCGTGGGTCCACACCGCAAAGAACGGCTCGGGGGTGGCGTTCAAGTAGTCGAGCAGCCGGGCGTGTCCTTGCGGCAGCTCGACCGAGGCCCAGCCGCCGAGGGTGGACCCGCCCGCCAGCACGATCTCGACGCCGAGGGTGCGCGCGGCGGACAGCCGGGCGGGATCGGCGATCGGGGCCTGGCGGTCCACGGACAAGGACACCGTCTGGCCCTTCGAGATGAGCTGGACGTCACCGTCCTCCGCCGGCCGGAAGGCGAAGAACCCCTCCGGTCGGTTCAAGAGCTCCAACACCGTTTCCGGCCCGTCGTGATGCGGTACCCGCTCCATCACAAAGATCTGGCCGGGACGGGAAATCCCCTGGGTCAACAGGAGGTTCGCCGGGATCGGCGTGCGCGGCAGCGAGAGATCGGGCACGATTGCTAGCGCGGCTGGCACTGCACCGCGGTCGGCTGCGCGCGGCTGCAGCCGATCTGCTCATCCATGCCGCGGGCGATCGGGCCGCAGGCGGTCGTCTGGGCGCCCTCGCGCGCCGCCTGTTCGGTGGCACCGACGGCGGTCGCGCAGTTGGTTTGCCCGCGGAATTCGGTGCAGACGCGGCACTGCACCTTGGCCCGGGCAGTGGTCATAAAGAAGAAGAGGGCGGCCACGGCGAGGACGACTGCGATGCTGTAGAGCGTCGACCGCTTCATAGCCCACAAAGTAGACACTAAGAAGGGGCTGTCAACGACGAGAGCCGGGCAGCGAACCGCCGCCCGGCTCTGTCGCGTCGTTGCCTCGGCTTTAGCGACCGGCCGCGGCTTTACCCCGTTTGGGCTCCTGGAACTGCTCCTGCTCGGTCGAGCCCTCCATGGCGGTCACCGACGACGTGCCACCTGTGGCGATCTGGGTGATTTCGTCGAAGTAGCCGACGCCCACGAACTCCTGGTGACGGACCGCCGCGTAGCCGTCCTTCTCGGAGGCGAATTCCCGATTCTGGAGCTCGGCGTAGGCGGCCATGCCCTTCGCCTTGTAGTCCTTCGCCAGCGTGAACATGCTGTGGTTCAGCGCATGGAACGCGGAGAGAGTCACGAACTGGAATTTGTAGCTCAGCGCGCCCAGCTCCTTCTGAAATGCCGCGACCTGGGCTTCGCTCAGGTGCTTGCGCCAGTTGAACGAGGGCGAGCAGTTGTAGGCCAGCATCTTGCCCGGGTACTTCGCGTGGATCGCTTCGGCGAACTTGGTCGCCTCGCCGAGATCGGGCTTCGACGTCTCGAACCAGAGCAGGTCCGCATGGGGCGCGTAGGCGAGCGCCCGCGCGATCGCCGCGTCCACGCCGTCCCGTACCCGGAAGAATCCTTCCGCCGTGCGCTCACCGGTGACGAAGCGCCGGTCGTACTCGTCGCAGTCGCTCGTCAGCAGCGTGGCGCTGTTCGCATCGGTACGCGCGATGAGGATCGTGTCGACGCCGCACACGTCGGCCGCCAACCGCGCCGCCACCAGTTTGGTGACGAACTCGCTCGTGGGCACGAGCACCTTGCCGCCCAGATGCCCGCACTTCTTCACGGACGCGAGCTGGTCTTCGAAGTGCACCCCCGCGGCCCCTGCGTCGATCATGTTCTTCATGACCTCGAACGCGTGCAACGGTCCGCCGAACCCCGCCTCCGCGTCGGCGACGAGCGGGGCGAACCAGTACGTCGAATGGTCGCCCTTCATGTGCGCGATCTCGTCGGCGCGCTTCAAGGCGTTGTTGAGGCGGCGGAGCAGGGTCGGGACGGAGTCGGACGGGTACAGGCTCTGGTCGGGGTACATCTCGAGGGCGTTATTCGCGTCGGCCGCCACCTGCCAGCCGCTCACGTAGATCGCCTTCAAGCCCGCCTGGACCTGCTGGATCGCCTGGTTGCCCGTGATCGCCGACAGGACAGCGACGTAATCGTCGTCCCCCCCCCGAAACAGCTCCCACAGTCGGGTGGCGCCGTAGCGCGCCAGCGAATATTCGATCTCGAGCGAGCCGCGTAGGCGGTAGACGTCCGCGGCGGTGTATGCTCGGGTCACGCCTTTCCATCGGCTGTCCGTGGCCCAGGCGCGCCCGAGGGCGGTAATGAAGTCCTGCTGATTCATGGCTTTCCCGTCCTCTCGTCAGTCGAGATAGTCGTACGCGACCGTCGTGAGGAACTCTGCAAACTCCGCGCCGGTCGTCAGGTCGGCCAGAATCCGTCCCGCAAGCGAAAACTTATCGGCACCGGGGCCCGTCGCACCTACCCGTTCAGGTAGGGTTGCCGCTAACTCGGACAGTCTTTGTTGCACTTTTGTGGCGCTCACGGGCGCACCATCGGAGAGCCGCGCGCCGTGGCGCACCCACTGCCACACCTGCGCGCGCGAGATCTCGGCGGTCGCCGCGTCTTCCATCAGGTCGTTGATCGGCACGCAGCCCATCCCGCCGAGCCAGCCGGCGAGGTACTGCAGGGCGACGCTCAGGTTGGTCTCCAGGCCCTGGGCGGTAATCTCTCCCGCCGGCGTCGCCAGCAGATCCGCGGCCATCACGCGCACGTCGTCCCGCCGCCGCGCAATCTGATTCTTTCCGGGCATGTGGGCGTCGAACACTTCGCGCGCGACGGACACGAGCGCCGGGTGCGCGACCCACGTGCCGTCGTGCCCTTGCTGCACTTCTCGCAGCTTGTCCTGACGGACCTTCTCGAGCGCCTGCGCGTTCAGCACCGCGTCCCGCTTGATCGGAATCTGCGCCGCCATGCCCCCGAGGGCGTGAATGCCGCGACGATGACAGGTGCGGATCACCAGCTCGGCGTAGCTCCGGAGGAACGGTTGCTCCATGGTGACGCGCGCGCGGTCGGGGAGAACGCGCTCGGGCCGGCGCCGCAGCTTCTTGATGTAGCTGAAGATGTAATCCCAGCGGCCGCAGTTCAGTCCGGCCGAGTGGTCGCGCAGCTCCCACAGGATCTCGTCTGTCTCGAACGCCGCGAGAATGGTCTCGATCAGGACGGTGGCGCGGATCGTTCCGCGAGGAATCCCGATCGCGTCCTGTGCGAAGTTGAAGACCTCGTTCCAGAGCCGCGCCTCGAGATGACTCTCGAGCTTGGGGAGGTAGTAGTACGGCCCCGAGCCCCGCGCGATGAGCGCGGCGGCATTATGGTAGAACGCGAGGCCGAAGTCGAACAGCGAGGCGGCGATCGGCTGCCCATCCACGAGGAGGTGCTTCTCGATCAGGTGCCAGCCCCGGGGCCGGACCACGAGCGTCGCGGTCTTGGAATCGAGCGCATAGTGCTTGCCCTCCGGGCTCTCGTACGCGATGGTGCGGGCCACGGCGTCGCGCACGTTGAGCTGGCCCCGGACGTTGTTCTCCCACGTGGGCGCGTTGGCATCCTCGAAATCGGCCATGAAGACGTTCGCGCCCGAGTTGAGCGCGTTGATCGTCATCTTGCGCTCCACGGGCCCGGTGATCTCGACCTTGCGGTCCGTCAGGTCGGGGCGGATCGGCGCGACGGTCCACTCACGCTCCCGGATGGTCCTGGTTTCCGGGAGGAAGTCGGGCAACCGGCCGGCATCGAGCTCCTGCTGGCGCGCGACGCGACGCTCGAGCAACCGCCGCCGCTCCGGCTCGAACCGGCGCGCGAGCGCGGCCAGAAAGTCGAGCGCCCGCGAGGTGAGAATGTCCTCGCAGCCGGCGGGCGGTGGCTTGAGCAGCTGAATCGTCGAGTCGATCGCGGGCATCCTGGTCCTAAGACTAACCCGTTTACGGGCGACTGCCGAGCCGCGAGCTCACTCGCGCATTAGTTTAGACGACCGACATGCCCCTACGCCTCGCGATCGCCGGACTGCTCCTGCTCGCCGCCGCTTTCCTGGTCTTACGGGCGGCGTACCGAGCCGCTCTTGATCGCCGCTGGACCGGGGGCGCGATCCGCGGCCTGGTGGGGCTCTTGTGTCTCGCGCTCGCCGGACTTGTAGGCGCGATCATCGTCGGCCTGCGGGGCTACCAGGCGCTGACGCTCGAAGTCCTCGCCGCCACCGTGACCACGGAGCCCGTGTCCCCGCAGCGCTTTCGCGCGACCATCGTCTTCCCCGACCGGCGTCTCGCCATGTACGAGCTCGCCGGGGACGCGTTCTACATGGACGCCCACATCCTCAAGTGGCATCCGCTCGCCAACCTCGTCGGACTGCACACCGATTTCGAGCTCGATCGCGTGGCCGGGCGCTACAACGACGTGGCGGACGAGCGCAACAAGCCGCACACGACCTACGAATTGGCCCGGCCCCCGCTCGTGGACCTGTTCTTCCTGGCACGCCGCCGACTGCTCGGGCCGCTCGTGGACGCGGAGTACGGCTCGGCGGCGTTCGTCGCGGCGAGCGGGCCCACGCGCTACGAGGTGCGGGTCTCGACCACGGGGCTCCTCATGCGGCCGGTGCGGGGCGAACCCTAGGCCGGATGGACGGAAGCGTCGTCGTAACCGGAGCCTCGACCGGCATCGGTGCCGCGATCGTGCGGCACCTGGCCGGCAGGGGGTTGGGGTTCCGCGTGTTCGGCACCGTCCGGCGGGCGGAGGACGGGGCGGCGCTCGAGCGTGACGGAGTGACGCCCCTGCGCATGGACGTCACCGACCCCGCCAGTATCGCGCTCGCGCGCGATGCCGTGCAGCGGGCGATCGGTACAGCGCCGCTTGTAGGGCTCGTGAACAACGCCGGGATTCCCGCCGCCGGTCCGCTGGAGCTCATCCCCATCGACGAGATCCGCCAGGTGCTCGAGGTCAATCTGATCGGCGCCGTCGCCGTGACCCAGGCGTTCCTCCCGCTCCTCAAGGCGGCGCGCGGGCGCATCGTGAACATCAGCTCGGTGTCCGGGCGCGCCGCCCTGCCGTTCATGGGCCCCTACGCCGCGTCCAAGTTCGGGCTCGAGGCGATCTCCGACAGCTGGCGGCGCGAGCTCATCCCATTCGGCGTCAAGGTCATCGTGATCGAGCCGGGGAGCTTTCGGAGCCGGATCTGGAACAAGGTCGAGGCGATGGATCTGAGCCGCTATCGGGGGACGCCCTACGAGCGGGTGATGGAGCGCGTCCAGCGGAGTGCCCTCCGCTCCGCGGAGGACGCGCCGCCTCCCGATCGCGTGGCGCGGCTCGTGGCGCACGCGCTCACCGCGAGACGCCCACCGATCCGCCGAGTGGTGTCGGCGCGCAGCTGGTACAGCCGGTTGTTGTTGCGGCTCCCCGATCGCGTGATGGATTGGCTGATTGAACGGCGGTGGAGGGGTAGAGAATAATGCTCCCCGCTCCCTCTTAGACCACCACTTTCCCTATGGGCAACCGTCTCACCCGCTTCCCGGTCGCCGCGAAGATCGCGTTGCACACCGCCGGCGCGATCGGGGGGACGCCGGGCTCGCCCGTGCCGCCAATCTTGTCCGTGCTCGGTACGATGTGCACCTCCACGACGGGCGCTTCGGGCATCCGCACCACGGGGTACGTGTCGAAATTGCCCTGAACCACTCGCCCGCCGGCGAGCGTGATCTCGCCGTATAACGCGGCGCTCAGACCGAACACGATTCCGCCCAGCATTTGCTGCTCGATCTGGCCGGGGTTGACCGCTGGCCCGCAGTCGACCGCGCACGTGACGCGCGGGACGTGCACAGTGCCATCCGCGTCCACCACGACCTCCGCCACCTCGACACAGACGGTCGGTCCCCACTCGGCGAGCGCGATCCCGCGACCGTGGCCGGTGGGGAGAGGGCTCCCCCAGCCCGATTTCTCAGCGGCCACATTCATGGCGCGCAGGTGGCGCGGCTTGTTCTGCAACAGCCCGCGCCGCAATTCGACCGGATCGCGCCCGCCGGCCGCCGCGATCTCGTCGAAGAAGCACTCGGTCACGAAGCCATTATGGGACACACCCACAGACCGCCAGGGGCCGCGCGGCACGGGGGCGAGCTCGAGGGTGGCCTGCTCGATCTGCACATTGGGGATCGCGTACGGGAGCATGACCGCCCCGTCGATCAGGCTGTCGTCGATGCCCTTCTCGAGTGGGCCAAACTTGAGGCGGAGCGGTGTGCCCGCGATCCGATGTGTCCACGCGACCGGGCGACCGCTGGCATCGAGGCCGGCTGCCAACCGGTTGTAGCTCGTGGGCCGGTAGAAGCCGTTCCGCATGTCGTCTTCGCGCGACCAGATGACCTTGACCGGCGCGCCCACGGCCTTCGAGATCCGCACTGCCTCCGACACGAAATCCGGCTCGAGCCGCCGCCCGAACCCGCCCCCCGAGAGCGTCGTGTGGATCCGCACCTTCTCGGCCGGGAACCCGGAAATCTGAGCCGCCACTTTCTGCGCGTCGCCCTGGTTCTGCGTGGGCGCCCACACCTCCACGCCATCGGCTTGGACGTGCGCGGTGCAGTTCATGGGCTCCATCGTCGCGTGGTGGATGAACGGCACGTCGTACACCGCGTCGATGCGCTTAGCGGCGCTCGCCAGTGCGGCGTTCGCGTCGCCGACCGTCTCAGCGACGATCGCTGGTCGCTCGCCGAGCTCGGCGAGTTGCGCGCGCACGCTCGCCGAGTCGAGCGACGCGGCGTTGCCTTCGTCCCAATCGATCTGGAGCGCGCGCCGCGCGACCACCGCTTGCCAATACGTGTCCGCCACGACGGCGACCCCAGCGGCGCACCCGGCCGCCCACCCGCCCCCGGCGGGGGGTGCCATCCACGAGCTGGCCTCGAGCTCGACGACATGGCGTACGCCTGGAAGCTGCTTGGCCCAATCGCCGTTGACCTTCTTGACCTTGCCACCCAACACCGGCGATCGCTCGACCGAGGCGATCAGCATCCCTGGGACCTTGACGTCGATCCCGAACACGGCGCTGCCGTCGACCTTGGACGGCGTGTCGATGCGGTGCACGCGGGTGCCCAACAGCTGGAAGTCTTTCGGATCCTTGAGCGGGACGTCGGTCGGCACCGGTAACGCGGCGGCGCGGGTCACGAGCCGTCCGTATGCCACGCGCCTGCCGGAGGAGGCGTGTACCACGGCGCCCTTCTCGGCGTGACATTCGGCCTTATCCACACCCCAATTCTCCGCCGCCGCGCGCACCAGCATCTCGCGCGCCGCAGCGCCCGCCTTGCGGAGCGGCTCCCACGAGCCCTCGATCGCGTGGCTGCCGCCGGTTCGCATGGTGCGCGACCAGCCGGCGGGGTTCTCCGGCATGGGGCCGAGGCGGACCGTCGACCAATCTGCCTCGAGCTCCTCGGCGAGAAGCATCGCGAGGCCGGTCTGCGAGCCCTGGCCCATCTCGGACCGATCGAGTGTGAGGGTGACGATCCCGTCGGTATCGATGCGGATCCAGGCGTTCGGGGCGAAGGGTCCCTTGGCAGGGGCGCGGGTGCCCGAACGCGCGCTCGGTCCGATGGAAAATGCGATGACGAGACCGGCGGTAGTCTCGACGAAGTCGCGGCGAGTGAGCTGAGTGCTCATGACGGGCCCTCCATGTCAAGAAGCAGATGCTTCGCTTCGCGCGCGTGCCGCGCGCTCGCTCAGGATGACACTCAATCCTCTATCTTCGCGGAACGAGCGAGCGTGTCATCCTGAGCGCCGCAGGCGCGAAGGATCTGTTTTCGGTCAGACCACCTTCCCGATCGGCAGTTTTCTAATCCGCTTCCCCTTCAACGCGAAGATCGCGTTGCACACCGCCGGCGCGATCGGTGGGGTCCCGGGCTCGCCCACGCCGCCCTGCGAATCGGTGCTGGGCACGATGTGCACTTCGACCACCGGCATCTCCGCCAGGCGGAGCATGCGGTAGTTGTTGAAGTTGCTCTGCTGCACCTGACCCTTGTCGATCGTGATCTCGCCCCACAACGCCGCTGTCAGGCCGTAGACGATGGCGCTCTGCATCTGGGCTTCCACGATGCTGGGGTTCACGACCGGGCCACAGTCCACGGCGCACACCACACGATGCACGTGCGGCGCACCGTCCGAATCCACGGAGACCTCGGCCACTTCGGCGACGTAGCTGTCGAACGCCTTGTGCACCGCGATGCCGCGCGCGCGACCCGCCGGCAGGGGTGTTCCCCATCCGGCCTTGCTCGCGGCCAGGTTGAGCACGCCGAGGTGGCGCGGCGCCTTGCCGAGCAGATCGCGGCGATACTCGTACGGGTCCTTCTTGGCCGCAGACGCCAGCTCGTCGATGAACGTCTCGACCGCGAAGGCATTGAACGAGTTATTCACGGAGCGCCAGAAACCCACCGGGATGCCGGTATCGGTGAGCACGTAGTCCACATGGACGTTGGGCACCGTGTAGGGCATGGCGACGGCGCCCTCGACCGCCTCCCCATCGAGGCCGTTCTTCACGTTATCGGGGAACACGCGCGCCATGATCGAGGGCGCCACGATGCGGTGCGTCCAGGCGACCGGCTGACCACCGGCGTCGAGTCCTGCCTGGAGGCGGTGGTAGTTGGCGGGACGATATTGTGCGTTCCGGATATCGTCCTCGCGGGACCAGATCAGTTTGACCGGCGTTCCCGTGGCCTTGGACGTTTCGAGCGCCTCCTTGATGAAGTCCAGCTCGAACCGCCGGCCGAACCCACCACCGAGGTACGTCGTGTGGACCTTCACCTTCTCGGGCGGCACGCCGCCTATCCCTGCGCCCAGGCCTTGCGCCCCCGTCTGGAACTGCGTGGGCGCCCAGATATCGACGCCATC
>DASZCN010000064.1:0-28850 GCA_035943095.1 Gemmatimonadales bacterium
CACCACCAGATAACCGATCTTGTTCACGTTGCTCGCATTCCCCTGCCACGGATTGCTCACCTTCCACCACTGCCCCACGTAGGCCCGGGTGAGCCCCGGCAGCGGCCGCCATGCCGTCGCCGGCCCCTTCGTGCCCGGGAACCCGATCGGGTAGAGGAACTGCACCACGTTGGGTGGCGACAATGGCGCGCTCGGATCCGCGCCCAGCGTCATGTAGCCGTTGCCGTTGTAGATCGAGTTCCAGCCGCTCCCCCCCGGAATCGGCGTATCGGCATCCGTTACCGGGAACGGATCGTTGAAGCCGTAGTCACTCACCACCGTCACGCCCGCCGGCTCGTTCGTCCACCCGCCCGATGGCGGTGGGGGCAGCGCCGTCACCGTCAACGCTCCGGTCCCACTCTTGCCCTCGCTGGTCGCCGTGATCGTTGATGTCCCCGCGACGAGCCCCGACACTAGCCCGCTCCCCGTGATCGGCGCCACGCTCAGCGCGCTTGACGCCCAGGTCACCGTCCGGCCGGTCAACACGTTGCCGCTCGCATCCTTGAGCGTCGCCGCGTACTGCTGTGTCCCCCCGACCCCCACGCTCGCACTCCCCGGACTCACCGTCACCGTCGCCACCGGAACGTTCGAAACCGAGACCGCTGCCGTCCCGCTCTGACCCTCGCTCGTCGCCGTGATGGTAGCCGAGCCTGCTGTCACGCCAGTCACTAGTCCACCGTTACTCACCGTCGCTACGGTCTGGTTACTGCTCGTCCACGTGACGGTCCGGCCGCTGAGCACGTTGCCGGCCGAATCCGTCGTGATTGCTCCGAACTGTGCGGTCTGTCCCACGACTAAGCCCGCGGACGATGGGCTCACCCTCACGGTGGCGACGGGCGCGGCGGTCACTGTCACCACGGAGGTATCTGTAGCGGTACCGGGATGGCCTTGGGCGATCACCTTTACGGTGCCAGTGCCCGTACCGGCCTTGTAGCGGCCGTAGTGCTTGCCGCCGTTGGTACTCGTGTCGATGACGCTGCCGGTCGTGGCGCTCCAGCTCACCGCGACAACGGCGGTGTCGCCGACTGCCGTGAGGCCGACGGCCGTCAAGTCGACCATTTGATTGCTATGGACTGTGACCGTTCGAGGAGAGAGAACGAGCTGGGATGCGGAAGTACCGCCCGGATCCGTGGCAAGCGCAATCGGTTTTTCGCACCCGGCGAGGGCCGCCAGGGTGACGATGAATGCGCGCGATCGCATCCGCGCCAGACGTTGCGACAACTTGAACGTGAACGGCATATGTTGCACTCCCGCAACAGTGATGGCCAAAAAAAAGGGCGCCAGCAGTTGCTTCGCTGGCGGCCCGGCGGACGTAGCGACTCGATCGCGTTAGTCCCGTGGCTCTGCGTCACCGTCTTTCGACGGCTTTGCTCTGAGCAGCGTCACCCTATGTTGCGGGAACCCGTCCCGCACCGCATGGCCGGGATGCCCCCGCCATCGCGCGAGGGCCACAGTAGCGACACGAGGGTGTGGCGTGCAAGTGGTGCAAGCTAAGTGAATGAGTGTGTGGAGGGCTGGACGGCGAGTCGATGCGTGCGGGCTCTATTCTAGTGCAGCTACTGCATTTACGATACTCGACTGGCCCGGCGGCTCGTGATCCGCGTCACGAGTCAACGGCCGCTCAAATGAACGTGATCGTACCAATAGTAGTCGGTCTCCACCTTCGGCCCGCCGTTGCCGCCGAACACCGGGGCCACTTTGTAGAAGGCGAGTGGCTCAGAAGGAAACTGCACATTGTAGTAATCGCCAAGCAGCTGCCCGTCGAGCCACCAGCGACAGATCCCGTTCGGCGGACTGGTCGTCGTGTTATAAACGAGTAGCCATTCGATCTTGTGCCACTGCCCGAGGGTCACCGGCACGTTCATGACGTTTGGCGTCAACCATACGTCGGACGACGTGTTGAACTGCGGAAAGACGCGCAGCTCGTACGGCCCACCCCGCGGGCCATACATTACCATGAACACGCTGCCGCTCCCGTTCGTGAAAACGTATTGAATCTTGTTCGCGTTGCTGTCGTTCCCCTGCCACGGATTGCTCGGCTTCCACCACATCCCGACATACAACTGCTTGGTCCCGGGAAGTGAGTGTATCACTGTGCTCGGCGCCGATCCGCTGGCGAAACCGATCGGATAGGTGATCTGAAGGACATCCGGCGGGGACAATGGCGCGCTCGGGTCCGCGACGATCAAGGGCATCACACCGAACTGGAGGCTCCAGCCCAGCGATGTCACGGCGTCCCAGGGCTGATCCGAAATCACCGAAAGCCCCGCCGGTTCGTGGGTCCAGGGCCCCGTGCCCGGTGGCACGACCGTGACGACCGCAGATCCCGTTTTCCCCTGCTCGGTGGCCGTGATCGTGGCCGTCCCCTGGCTTTCTCCGGTGACGAGGCCCGTTGAGTCGACCAGCACGACCGCCGGATTGCTGCTCGTCCAGGCAAGGGTGCCAGCGGACACAGAGTCTCCGACGCTGTCGAACACCGTTGCATAGAGCCGCCAAGAGCCCTTGAGCGGAAGGGTCGCGGTGTCAGGGCGCACGGCGATAGCGGCGATGACGTTCCGGAACACATTGACCGTGGCGATTCCCGACTGCGCGGTCCCCATCAGGCTCACGGCTGTGACGCTGAAGTTGCCGCCGCCGCTGCCCGCCGTGTAGATCCCGTCCGGCGTGATCGCCCCGCCGGTCGCCTCCCACTCAACGGGTGCGCCGGGAATTGAGTCACCGCCTCCGGTGACGCCTAAGGCCGAGAACG
Organism: Gemmatimonadales bacterium; assembly: GCA_035943095.1. Taxonomy (GTDB): domain Bacteria; phylum Gemmatimonadota; class Gemmatimonadetes; order Gemmatimonadales; family GWC2-71-9; genus AG41. Next base: position 2,789 of record DASZCN010000064.1, read on the forward strand.
CTTGGGTGTCCCCAGGATTCAAACTGACGGCGCGCGGCACAACGGCGACGGCGACGACGCGATCGCCCCGGGCCGCCGGCAGCAGTGGGATCGGCGTTTCACAGGTCAGGCAACTGAGCGCGGTGGCCAGGGCGAGCGGCACACGGAGCGACGCACGCGTGCGGCGGCTCGGCAATTGTGACGATGCCGGCATGGAAGTCAAAACTGCGGCTGCTCCCTCAGTTGGGGACCCGTCAATGACGTGCGGTACGGCGCTGATGAGCAGCGCCGCGACTAACGCCGCGACCACGGCATACCCCAACAAATATGAGATGCGCGAGGCAAAACCAGTGTCGACGATAAGCCACAAATGACGCTCGGCGACGAAACGGCGACTGAAGCGTTCGCGCGTCACGGCCGGCGCTGCCGCGGCGTGAGGTAGGACACAACCGCCGGCTCGACGAGCCGCTCCAGCAGGTCGTGCCCCGCCGTGCTCAGGTGGCGATCCACGTTGCCGTACAGGTGAGACCCAGCCGCGGAGCTGCGTCGGAAATCCGGCAGCACGTCGATCATCGGGAGCCGGTAGACCCGCATCGCGTCGCTCAGCAAGCGCTCCGGTTGGTCGAGATCTACGGCGGCCGGGTCGATCTTGAAGTCCGCGAGCGCATGCGCAAAGTCTGCGCTGTCAACTTGATAGGGCGCCGGGACCAGGACGAACAACACTGGTATCTGGTGGACGACGGCCGCGTCCCGGATGTCCCGGCAGATCTCCGCCGTCACCGCCCAGCGCGGCGAGCTCGCCTCCCGCCGCAGCAGGTCGACGGGGAACTCTTCCCCGGTGAGCCCGAGCCGCGACCGGATCGTTTCCATCCTGGTTTTCACAAACACGAAGAGCTGGGAGCGAACTTCGAGATAGTCGTTGATCGGATACAAGACGGCGTCGATCAGCTCACCACCACTCCAGCGGCGCGGCCACCGCAAGTGGTGCACCTCCACCGGCGCCCTGGGGGGAAACCGGTCGATGCGCCGCGGGACGACGTCGTTCCCGAGATAGAGCGATACCAGAACGAGGTCGAACGACTCGCGCGCCAGTGCACGCCGTTCGGCCACGAGGTATTGCGGGGGATCCCAAGCGCCGACCCCGGTGTTTCGAACCGCGACCTGTTCACCGAGGCGCGGCGTCAAGCGTGCTTCGAGCAAGCCAGCGAGACTCTGCTCGTATTCTACCTGCAGCGCTTCCATGAACGAGTCGCCGAGCAGCAGGATGCGTTTCGCCCCTTCGATCCGTCCGGCCGTGCCGACACGGTAGCCCTCCCGGTCAGTGATCAGTCGGACGGTCCCTTCACCGGTGTTGATCGTCGTGTTGATGTCGGGCCGCTGGACCCAACCCAGTGTATCGACGGCTTCCCAGATATCCGGACGCTTGATGATCAACTGTTGTGGGGCAACGAGGCGGACCAGCCCTTCTCCCAATCCGAACGCCACACCGAGTGATACGCATCCAAGCAGGAGGTTCGACCCGAACCCGCGCAACCAGCGGCCGACAGCCGCGCGACGGTCCCCGACGTCTTCCACCCCGAAGATCCAATGCCGAGCGGTCATAAAATCGCACTCGGTGCAACGACCATGCCTGCTGCAGATACCCCGTGTTGCGCGGGCGCCACACCGCCGCTGCGAGAACCGCGGCCCGCCCCTTGCTCGAAAGACGCCCGGCAACGTCCCCATGGCGCCCTCTTACATCCTCGGCCTCTCGGCCTTCTACCACGACAGCGCCGCCTGCCTCCTGGCGGACGGCGAGATCGTCGCAGCGGCGCAAGAGGAGCGTTTCACCCGGCAAAAGGGCGACGCTTCCTTCCCCAAACATGCCGTCAGCTACTGCCTCGCGACGGCCGGCATCCGGGCCTCGGACCTTGCCTACGTCGGCTTCTATGACAAGCCGTTGCTCAAGTTCGAGCGCATCCTCGAGACCTACTTGGGCGTCGCGCCCAAGGGCTTCGGCTCGTTTCGCATGGCCGGCCCGCTGTGGATGAAGGAAAAGCTGTTCACCGAGCGTGACCTGCGGCGCAGCATCGACGGGTACGAGGGCGAGATCCTGTTCGCCGAGCACCATGAGTCGCACGCGGCGAGCGCCTTTTTCCCTTCTCCGTTCACCGAGGCGGCGATCCTCACCGTGGACGGCGTCGGCGAATGGGCGACCGCGTCATTCGGCATCGGCCACGACAACGACATCGAGCTCTGGAAGGAGCTCCACTGGCCCGACTCGCTGGGCCTGCTCTACTCGGCGTTCACCTACTACACGGGCTTCAAGGTGAACTCAGGCGAGTACAAGGTCATGGGGCTCGCCCCCTACGGCGAGCCCAAGTACGTGGACTTGATCTACAAGGAGTTGATCGACCTGCGCGAGGATGGGTCGTTCACGCTGAACCAGAAATACTTCAATTACCTCGCCGGCCTCACCATGACGAACGGCCAGTTCGCGCAGCTGTTCGGCGGTCCCGCTCGCGTGCCCGAGTCCAGGCTGACGCAGCGCGAGATGGACCTCGCGCGCTCCGTCCAGGTGGTATGCGAAGAAATCATGCTGCGCTGCGCGCGCACCTTGCACCGCGAAACGGGTCTCGAGAACCTCTGTCTCGCGGGCGGCGTGGCGCTCAATTGTGTCGCCAACGGACGGCTGCTGCGTGAAGGGCCGTTCAAGCGGCTGTGGATTCAGCCTGCCGCGGGGGACGCAGGTGGCGCGCTGGGCGTGGCCCAGCTGATCTGGCATCGCTACTGCGAGCGCTCCCGGACCGTGGTGCCCGGGAAAGACAGCATGAAGGGCGCGTACCTGGGCCCGCAGTTCTCACCGGAGGAGATCGAGCAGCATCTCGCGTTTCGGGGGGCCGTATACCAGCGGCTCGACCGGCGCTGCCTGCTCGAGCGGGTGGCGCAACTGCTCTCCGAAGAGAAAGTGGTCGGCTGGTTCGACGGCCGGATGGAATTCGGACCCCGCGCACTCGGCGCCCGCAGCATCCTCGGCGACCCGCGCAGCCCGCGCATGCAGGCGCAGATGAACCTGAAGATCAAGTTCCGCGAAGGCTTTCGGCCGTTCGCGCCGAGCGTGCTGCGGGAGCGCGCCAGCGAGTACTTCGAGCTCGATGGCGAGTCACCGTACATGCTCCTGGTGGCGCCCGTCAAACGGGAGCGCCAGATCCCGATGACCGGCGGCGAACGGCAGCTGTGGGGCATCGAGCAGCTCAACGTGCCGCGCTCGGACATCCCGGCCGTCACCCATATCGATTACTCCGCCCGCATCCAGACGGTCGCGCGCGAGACGAACCCCAACTACTACGACCTGCTGAAGGAGTTCGAGCGTCTCACCGGCTGCGCCGTGCTCGTCAACACATCGTTCAACGTGCGCGGCGAGCCGATCGTGTGCACGCCGGCGGACGCGTACCAGTGCTTCATGCGGACCAACATCGACCATCTGGTGCTCGGGCCGTTCCTGCTGGACAAGGCGCAGCAGCCTGCGTGGAAGGAAGGTGCCGATTGGCAGCGACAGTTCCAGCTCGATTGACCGCGGCCGAAGGCCGCCGCTTCGGCCTCACACTCGGCGCGGCGTTTCTCGCGCTCGGCGGACTGCTCTGGTGGCGAGGGCGGGCTGGGGCGCCCGTCGCGCTGGTTTTGGGCCTCCTATTCCTCGCCGCGGGCGTGTTGGCACCGGGCCGTCTGGGACCGGTGCGCCGCATGTGGCTCGGCCTGGGGGAGGCGATCTCGCGCGTCACGACGCCGATTTTCCTCGGGATCGTGTACTTCGGCGCGATCCTCCCGATCGGCCTAATGCTCCGGGCCCGCGGCCGGAACCCGTTGACCCGGCACCGGTCGCTGCCGAGCGGTTGGGTGCCACGACCGGTCGAAGCGCGCAGCCGGCGCGACATGGAGCGTCAATTCTGAGCGGAGGAGATCAGATGAGTCGAGGCGGTCTCGCGGGAGAGCTCTGGGCGTTCATGCGGGTGCGCAAGAAGTGGTGGCTGCTGCCGATCATCGTGGTGATGGTCTGCGTCGGCGCGCTGCTCGTGTTTGCACACGGCTCGGTGCTCGCGCCCTTCATCTACACCATCTTTTAGGCCCGCGCGTGCACGATCACGCCGGTGGCGAGCTCGCCATAGTCGAGCCTCACGTCCCGCCGGCCGAGCTCCTCGATGTCCCGGAAACCCGTCCGGTGGAGCCCCGCCCCGAACGCCGGCGGCGTCGCGCCATCGTCGTCCGCCCGGCGGTCGATCTCGAGCAGGTAGAGATGCCCACTGGGCTCGAGCACGCGATGGATCTCCGCCAGGGTGCTCGCCGGCCCGCGTGGGGTCTGCAGGGCGAACAGCGCGATCACGCGCTGGAACGATCCGTGTTCGGATGGAAGCCGCTGTCCATCCCACGTCATGAAGTCGAGCCTACCAGGAACGCCGCGGAGCTCTGCGGCCCGCGCCACCAAGTCGGGCGACGTGTCCACGCCGCAGGCGTACGCCCGGACCGCGCGGCGCCACGCTTCCTCGACGATCCAACCGTCCCCGCAGCCGACGAACAGCAGCCGGTCCCAGGCTTGCATCGTGATGGCGTCGAGAACGAACAGATCGAGGTCCCGTTGAGGTTCTCGCTCGGCTTCGAGGATGTAAGCGGGTTGGCTCATGTCCTCCCCAGCAGCAACACGCGTGCCCGAGCGCGGGTGTCGACGTGATGCGACAGCGAGCGACCGGTCTCACGCTCCGGTCCGCCTACTATGGCGGCGTCCGAGCCCTCGGGCTCCCCGCCTTGGTGCGCCGTTGGCGCGACGCAGGCGTCGTGCTCGGTTACCATAACGTGTTGCCTCCGCGCAACGGGGGTTCCGTCGGCGACCGCGCGGTGCATCTGCCGGTCGAAGCGTTCAGCGAGCAGATCCGCTGGCTCGCGCGCCGCTACCGAATCGTCTCGCTCGGGGAAATGGTCACGCGCCTCTCGAGCGGGCGATCGTTGCGTGGCATGGCCGCTCTCACCTTCGACGACGGATACGAGGGCGTCTTCACGCACGCCTGGCCGCTGCTGCGTCGGCTCGGCCTCGCCGCGACCGTGTTCATCGTGGCGGAGCGGCCGGACACACAGGAAGCGTTCTGGTGGGATCACCCCGATATCGCGCGCAACCTCACCAGCAAGGGCCGCGAGCGTTGGCTCGGCGAGCTGAAGGGGGACGGCTCGGGCATCGCGTCGGCGCTCTCGTTGATGACGTCGGCCCGGCTTCCCCACTCGCACCGACCCGCCGGATGGGACACGATCCGGGCGGCGGCCCGCGAGGGACTCGAGATCGGCGTTCACTCCGCCACTCACCGCTCGCTCACCCGGCTCGACGACGCGGAGCTCGAGCGCGAGCTCGTTCACAGCCGTGACACCGTCCGCCTGAGAACCGGGGCAGACCCCGATCTCTTCGCGTACCCGTACGGCCTGTGGGATGCTCGTGTGCACGATGCCGCGCGCGCCGCGGGGTATCGCGGTGCCGTGACCCTCGACTACGGTCTCGTGAGCTCCGGAGCAGATCCTTGGGCGCTCCGACGTGTCAACGTTCCCGCCGGGATCTCACTCCCGGCGTTCGAGGCGTGGGTGGCGGGACTGCACCCGCGCCGGGGACACGACTGAACATGCGCGTCGCCCACCTGATCGAATCGGACGGACCTGGCGGGGCCGAGCGCATGGTGGTGCAGCTCGCCGGTGAGCAGCAGCAGAATGGCAGCTCGGCCGTGGCGGTGCTATTGGCCGACGGGGAGGGCTGGCTCGGTCGCGAGCTCGCGCGAGCGGGCGTGGAAGTCCACCCAGTTCGCTTCGGCCGGCCGTTTTCGCCCGCGTTCGCTCGCCAACTCGCCGCGACGCTGCGTGACCAGCGTGTCTCGATCGTCCATAGTCACGAGTTCACCATGGCGTTCTATGGCGCGTGGGCCGCGCGCCTCGCGGGTCTGCCGCACGTCATCACGATGCACGGCGGGCGCTACTACGCGGGGCGGATGCGTCGCCGGGTCGCGTTGCGCGGGGCGATCGCGTTCTCGGGTGGCGTCGTCGCCGTGTCGGACCTGCTCGCGGACCACCTGGCGCGTGATCTGTGGCTGCGGCGTGCCCGGATCGACACGATCGCGAATGGCGTACGCTTCGGAGCGGCCACGCAATCCACGCTTCGTGCGGAGCTCGGCCTTTCCGAGGATGTGCCGCTGATCGTGACGGTGGGCAATTTGTACCCGGTGAAGGGACACGCGCATCTCGTGGACGCGTTGGCCCGTCTCACGCCCACCCACTCCCGCTTACATCTCGCCATCGCCGGCCGCGGGGATGAAGCGCACGCGCTCGAGCGTCAGGCGGCGGATTCGGGAGTGGGCCCGCGGGTGCACTTGCTCGGGCTGCGGGAGGACATCGCCAACGTCCTCGCCGCGGCGGACGTCTTCGTGCTTCCCTCGCTGTCGGAGGGCCTGCCGATGGCGCTGCTCGAGGCGATGTTCGCGGCGCGCCCGATCGTGGCGAGTGCGGTTGGTGACGTCCCGGTCGCGCTCGCGAGCGGCGCCGCAGGGGTGCTCGTCCCTCCGGGAGACCCGGAGGCATTGGCGGGCGCGATCGCGCGGTTGCTCGGAAGCCCATTCGAGGCCGGGCGGCTCGGGGCGAGCGCGCAAGCAAGAGCCGCAGCGGAGTATGGCGTCGGCCGGATGGCCGCTCGTTACGCCGGGCTGTACCAACGCGTGCTCGCGAACGGAAACGGCGCGCGGGTCTAGATGTCGCGAGTTTACTCGCGCACTTCGAGCAGCCGCACCAACGTTCTTTGGTCTTCGTCGCCGAGCAGCGAGTGCGTCGGCAGCGTCACCAGCTCCCGCACCAGCTCCTCCGCGCCACGCCAGCGCCGGGCGCGGACGAGCCGTCGCTGCACCGCGGGCAGCTCCGCGAGCGTGGTGGGATAGCCCGGTGCGGCCCCGGCCCGGCGTGCGGCCCCGGGATCGGCGAACCCGTTGATCCCCTGCGCGACCCTGAGCGGCAATCGCAGGTAACCAGGCGTGGCGCCGGGGGGCGGTGCGATCGGCCGAACCCGCGCACACGCCTCGACGCACTCGAGCAAGGCGAGCGCATTGGCCCGCCGCAGTTCCGCTTCGCGCGTCGCGAGCGGCAGCGTGCGCTCGAGCAGGGCGGCCGCGGTGCGGCTCATTTCCCGCGGCTCCTCGGGATCGTGGTAGCGCGTCTCACCCAAGTGGAGCCAGGGAAGCGCCGTCGGGAGGCCGTACATCTCCGGGCGCCCCAGGAGCGACTGCGCCAGCGCTCGCACGGCAACGCGTAGCTCACCCACGCTGCCTGGCTGCCGCGGCAGTCGCTCCGGCACGTGCGCGTCGTCGCGTGCAAGCAATGCCCCGCCCTCCCCCGCCGTCCAACCCTTCCCGCGCCCAAAGCTCAACACGCTGAGCCGGCCGAGGCTTCCCAAGGGCCGATCGCGCCAGGCCGCCCCGTGCCCCTGCGCCGCGTCCTCGATGGCCAGTGCCCCGAACGCTTTGACGCATTGCTCGATCGCAGCCCAATCCACCGGGATTCCGTACAGCGGCGCGATGACGATGACGCCGGCACCCTCGGCGAGGGTCGCCGTGACGGACTCGAGGTCGGGGGCGAGTGTCGCAGGGTTCAGATCGTATAGGAGGATCTTCGCATTCGCGGCGACCGCCGCGGTCGCGATGTCGTAACAGCCGTATGCGGGCAATGCGACGACGCTCGATCCGTCCGCTTCTCCCCTCACGCGCGCTGCTGCCGACATTGCCAACGTCAAGGCCTGCGTTCCGCTCCCGACGAGGAGCGCTTCGTCGCCCTGGTACAGCACGCGCACCAGTGACCGCACACGAGGCCGCGAGTCGTGGCCGGCGCGGAACCCGGCCTGAACGCCACGCCATGCCGTGTCGAACCCGAGCGGTGAGTGCACGGGCAGCTGATGCCACGGCCATGGTCGGCTGACCCCGGGCCGGCGGCGCGGCGTCGGCGGTGACTCGCCCATGTGGGGAACCGGGAGGACGGTCACGGCAGCTGGCGCGCGAGCAGCGGGCCGATGCGGTTGGTCACGGCCAGTGGGAGCCGCCGCCAGACCGCCGCCGCGAGCTTGTAGGCCGGCCGGTCGGGTGATGGCGTGGTGGCCGCGTCCTCGGACGCCCATTGCGTCCACGGGAGCAGCGCGTTCATGCCTCCCCATTGCAGCTTGAAGCGGTGCGTACCGCCGCCGGGCGTGCAACGGCCGAAGTCGAACGTGCGGACGCGATGACCGATCGCGTACTCGAGAAATGACCAGTACAGCAACATGTTGGGCGCTTGGCGGCCGTATTCGCGGAGCGACGAAGCCCACGTCATCTCGAACTCGTCCTTCCAGAGGAAGCCAAACCCCGCGGCCACGGGCCGCTCGCCGTGATAGATAACGCCGCATGCGACCGCGGCCGGGAGCAACGAGGCGATGCGCTCGAAGAACCGAAGGGGCAGCACCGGCGTCCCGAGGCTCCGCATGTTCTGCGCGAACACCTCGTAGAACGCTCCGACTTGATGGATGCCGAACCGCATCACGAACCCCGCCTTCTGCGGCCGGCGGATCTGGCTGCGCAGCTTCGAGTCGAACTGCTTCCACAGGGCATCGCTCGACTCGGGGAGAGCGAGGCGAACCGTGATCTTGCGTGACGAGACGCGAAGCGTGCTTGGCAACGGCTGGGGCGTGCGCAGCTCGAGGAGACGCACACCGAGCCCGCGTGCGCGTTGTACCGCGTAGTCGATGAGGGCCGCCACCCCGTCCGCCGACCCGATCGGGCCGCCGGCGTTGAGAAACGGCATGGATACGAGATAGTCGCCGAACAGCCGACTGCGGACCCGGACGAGCGGAAGCAACGCGTGTCCACGTCCCGCGTCGTCATGCGCCCAGGCGTACAGGCACTCGTGGCCCAACACGTCATCCATCACGCCCCGCCAGGCGGCGAGGTGACAGAACGTGCCGCCCGGCGTCGAGGCGACGAACGAGTCCCACGCCGACTCGCGGCCGTCGAGCAGCGCGATCGAAATCATAGTCGCCGCACCGTCTCGCCGATCGCCGTGAAGCGAAACTCGGCGAGCAGCCGCTCCAGTCTCGCGAACGTGCCCCGGAGGCCCCCGTAATGTCTCATACGCGTGAGCAACGGAACGTCGAGCCGCGGTTGGTCGGCATCGACTTCCCAGGGATGGATGTAGAACGTGCCCGGGACGCCGCGGCGCTCGCAGTCGCGCAGCGCCATCTTCACGACCGCATACGGGAAGAGACGGAAATACGCTCCGCCTCCGGCGGGAACCTGCGCACCCCAGCGTCGCAGCGTGGCCGGGGGTACCTCGGCGAGCCGGCCCGCCGGGCGGTCGAGCCAATGCGGGTCACGGTGACCGTTCGCGTAGCCGTACCCGTTTCGCCGCACCGGAAACAGGCTCGAGTCGTAGCGGTACCCCTCCTCGAGCAACACATCGAGCGCCCATTCGTATCCCGGCAGGATCGAGAAGCTCGGCGCGCGGAATCCGAGCACCGGCGTGCCAGCCAGATCCTCGAGGACGATCTTGGTGCGGCGAATCGAGTCCCGGAATGCGAGTGGAGTCTGCTGCGTCACCCGCGCGTGGTCCCATCCGTGGGACGCGATTTCGTGCCCAGCTGCCGCGATGCGGTGCACCAGAGCCGGTTGTCGCTCCGCCAGCCACCCGAGCATGAAGAACGTGGCGTGCGACTGGGATCGGGCGAGTAGCTCGAGCAACCGGTTCACGCTGGCGCTCACGCGGGACTCGAATCCGTCCCACGTCCCGTACGGCACGAATGGCTCGAACGCCGACACGTGGAAGTACTCCTCCACGTCGACGCTGAAGTGATGGACGGCCATAGGGATCGACTCGCTACGCCGCGCGATCGGCCGGCGCGTGACGCAGCGCTTTTACCAGGGCCCCGATGCAGCGCTCGATACGCCCGAACGAGGCCGCACAGACGGTCGCCCGCCGGCCCCAGGGATCGACGATGCTCCGCGACGTGATCGGTTCGGGGTCGAGATCACCCAGCAGGATGACGTCTCGCGGCGAGCGGCCGAAGCGCTCGCGCACCGCGCGGCGTTGCTCGGCTTCCATCACGACGATCAGCTCCGCGCCGCGCACGACGTCCGGCGTCACGAGCTGGGAGCGATGCCCGGTGAGATCGATGCCGCGCCGCGCCGCTGCCTCGACCGCCTCCTTGGGCGACTCGCGGCCCGGGCCCTGAAACCCCGCCGAATCCACGGCTACTGTCCCTTCCGGCCCGCCAAGCGCCCGGCGCAGCGCGGCGGCCGCGAACGGGCTCCGGTAGATATTGCCATTGCAGAGCACGAGAACGGATGTGGGAGCGCGCCGAGCCTGGAGGGCCGCAATCGCCGCCCGCCGACGCGCCGGATGCAGCAGCTGCTCTGGAAGCCGCCGCACCTCTCGCAGCAGCCGTGACGCGACCCGGAGTCCCCACGGCCGACTTGCTGGCTTCGCTGATTGCCCGATCACGCCGCCTGGTGTGGCCGTATGACCCCCCGCTCGGCGAGCACCGCCGTGATGTCGTCCCCAATCGATGTCGTCACACGCCTCGTCTGGATATGTGGGTAACTCTGCGACTTCGCTGCGCGCAGAGGCAGTTGCAAAGTTCGAGCCTTGCCTGGGAGGGCCGATGCGAGAGCCGAGGTGTTGCGCACACGCAACGCTCCGGCTTTGGTATGCTGGTTGCCACATCGCGTCCCCGACGTCGACCCGATCGCGTGCGACGTGAATCACCAGTGCCGACTGTATCGCGAGCCTGCTGTCGTTCAGCTTCGTCTACGGCATCGGCCAGCTGCTCTTGAAGCACGGCCTGGTTCGCTTCTTCTTCGCGGTGCGAGACGGCGCGCGACTTTCAGGAATCGGTACACTCGAGTTCGGGTCGAGCGCCTCCTATCTGGTCGGAGGCACGAGCGTGGACCATGGCCTGTATCGCTTCAAGGCAGGCTTCGAGGCCGCGATCCTGACCTGTCCCGACGCCCGGCGCTCCTCACCTCTAGCTCAGGCTGAGCTGAATCATCAACCATTCGCCGTCGAGCCGCGACATGAATGCCCGGCCGGCCCGAATGTCCTCGAGGAGATCGGCGTGACGTGAGTAGACCATCATCGGCGGCCCGTTGCGGGAGAAAATGCAGCCTTTGTCTGCGAGCGTCCCCATGAACATCGGTTGTGCCCGTCCCGAGACCGCTACCGAGCCGTCCCGCCAGGCGGCATAGAAGAGGTGATCCAGGACATCGCCGTACCGGTCCTTCCGCGCGCCGATCTGAACGACTTCGCTCACGCCGTGCCGATTGGCGTATCGGACATACCAGCCGATTACGTCGCCGGTGGAGGACCGCACGAGGACATGCTGGAAGTCGCGGCCTCTTGGTCCGCGGTGGAGCGCGTCCATGAGCCATTGGAGCTGGGACTCCTCGTAGGCCGGGCTGAGAGCGCAGAGCTGAGCCATTGCGGCGAGGCCGCGGGCGTGTTCGGCGGCAGACAAGGGCCCCTCGCGCGTGTCGGGGCGCTTCAGATAGAAGGGACTCGCCGCCACGCGGGTGGCCAGCGCGTCGACGCCGGTGGCGAGCGGGCGGGCGAGCACCCTGGCGGTGAAGAGGAGCGGCCCGCTCCGGACCTGGCCCACCGCGTACCGCACCGGTCTGAGTGGCCTGACCCAGTATAGGCTGTCGGCGGGAACGAGCATGCCGCCGAGTCGTTCGATGAGCTTGCGGCCCGGCGGATTGGGAGAATCCGCCAGCGTGAGCGCCTGCGGCCCGCCCATCACCCGCCGCAGCAGCATTACCCCGGGGATGCCCCGTGAGCTCGGTTCCACCATGAAACCGGTCTGGACCGCCACCCGCACCGGCGAACCCTGCCACTGGAACGTGCGCGCGGACACCCCGAGGAAGCCGATGATCCGGCCGCGCTCGTTCGTGCACACGAGCGACGGCAGCTCGGGGTCGAGAAACGGGTTCTCGAAGAACACCCGCGACACGGCCGCTTCGCGCTCCTCGGCCGAGTCTTTCTGACGCCAGGAGAACACGCGTGACCGCAGATCGGCGATCTGCGGGATGTCATCGGCGCAGGCCGCCCGTATCCTTCGTCCCGCCCCTATGACGGTCGGCAGTACCGACGAGATCATGCGCTCCAGCATGGCAAGTGATGTACCGCGGCATCGCTCCTTGCGCTGCGGAAACACCTGTGGCTTGCGTGCGGCACTGGTGCCATGAGGGAACCCATCTCCGTGGTCTGGCGTGGGATGTGCAAGGCCGGGCGACCATGCGTTGTCTCATTACCGGCGGTGCGGGGTTCATCGGGTCGCACCTGGTCGAGCACCTGGTCAATGCGGGCCACGACGTCGTGGTCCTGGACGACCTCTCCACCGGCCGCCGCGAGAACTTCGCGGCGGTGCGGCGGCGGATCTCCTTCATGCGCGGCAGCGTCGCCGACCTGAGCACGTGCCGGCGGGCGATGGAAGGGATCGAGTACGTCCTGCATCATGCCGCGGTCACGTCCGTGCAACGCTCGGTGGAGGATCCCGCGGCCGCGCACGCGGTGAACGCGACCGGTACGTTGAACGTCCTCGTTGCAGCCCGCGACGCGCGTGTCCGCCGCGTGGTCTATGCGGGCTCCACGTCGGCGTACGGCAACTCGACCGTGTTGCCGACCAGCGAAGATCAGGTCGCGCACCCGCTCGGTCCGTATGCCGGCGCCAAGCTCGCGGGTGAGGCGTACTGTCAGGCTTTCCATGCAACGTACGGTCTCGAGACCGTGGTGCTCCGCTACTTCAACGTGTTCGGCCCGCGCCAGGACCCGAAGTCGCAGTACGCGGCCGTCGTGCCGCGCTTCATCGCCGCGGCGCTCGAAGGCGAGCCGCCCACCATCTACGGCGACGGTACCCAGACACGCGATTTCGTGTACGTGGCGAACGTCGTGCAGGCCAACCTGCTCGCGGCGCGGGCCCCCGCGGCGCGGGTGGCCGGTCAGGTGTTCAACGTCGGCAGCGGCAAGAGCGTGAGCGTGAACGAGCTGTGGGACCGCGTGCGCTCGCTCACCGGCGTCCCGGTCCTGCCGAAGCACGAGGCCGCCCGCGCCGGCGAAGTGAAGAGCTCGGTCGCTGCGATCGCCAAGGCGTGCGACCGCGTCGGATATCGGCCGTCGGTGGACTTCGACGAAGGCCTGCGCCACACCGTCGCCTACTACAGGGAAGCACGCAAAGACCGGCGCCACCGCCGGCCACGCACGGTGGAGCGGGCCGCGTAGCGCTCACGCAAAGCGTCCTCCTTCGTCGAGCTGGGGCTGTACGTGTTTGGTGTAACAGTCGGGACAAATGCTGTGCGTGAACGCCGTTTCGAAGCGCTGCTCGATGTAGCTCTCGAGTGACTCCCATTCGTCGCGTTCGTTTCGGATCCGCTTGCAGTACGAGCAGATGGGGAGCAGCCCTTCGAGCTGCTCCAACTCCCGCCGCAGACCGAGGATGCGCTCCGCCACCCCGAGCCGGGCCTGCAGCTCGTCCGGATCCACCGGCTTGGCGATGAAATCGTCGGCTCCCGCCTGCATGGCGGTGAGGTACTGCTGCTTGCCACCTCGGGACGTGACGAGAATGAAGTAGACGTACGGCTCGTTGCGACGCGCCCGAACGCGGCGACAGAGCTCCACGCCGTCCAGCTGAGGCATATACCAGTCGGAGATCACCACCCGGAACCGCGAGAGCTTCAGGGCGTCCCAGGCCTCCTGTCCGTTCTGGACCGCATTGACCGCATATCCGGCGGCCTTGGCGAGCGCGCTCAATTGGGCGCTCGAAACCGGGTCGTCGTCCACGACGAGCACTGGGATTGGGCTGGGCATGGGTGAGGAAGATAGCCTTCCCTCTCGGGCGACGCCGGGGACCTCCTGCGACCGCCGTCTAGCCCGCGGGCGAGCTCGTGCCCTGCTTGCGGCTTACCAGGGGCTGGAATGGGGGTTCGCTGGTAAGGGCGTAACCGTCCATGTAATACGCGTAGGCGCGATACTCGGAGTCGTCCGGTACGTCATTGAGTACCGCGCCCAACACGCGTACCGGTAGCCGCCGCAGGACCTCGAGCTTTGCCTCGGCCAACTCCCGGTCGGTCCTGCCCAGCCGTAGCACCATCAGCAGGTTGCCGGCCAGCTTGGCCAGCGCGAGGGCATCGACCCCCGCTCCGAGCGGCGCGCTGTCCAGCAAGATCACCTCATACGTCGATCGCAGGCTGGTCAGCAGGCTGGCCATTGCGGCCGAGCCGATCAGCTCCGGCGCGTCACGTCGGCGCGAGCCGCTGGGAAGGAAGTCGAGGCACGGATAGGAGGTCGTCCGCACGGCGGGCGCCCGGGAAACATCCCCGGCGAGGAAATCCGTCAACCCCGGCTGCCGAGGCAGATTGAGCACGCGGTGGAGCGCGCCCCGACGGAGGTCCACATCGATCAGCAACGTGCGCTGCTTGGCGTATGCGAACGCCAACGCCAGGTTAGAGCTGACGAACGACTTCCCATCCCCGCTCCCCGGGCTCGTCACCGTCACCACGATCGGGCCCGCGCCGCCATATTCGTTCATCAAGCTGAGGCGGATACCCCGGAATGCCTCGACCACGGCTTCCGGACCCCGCGCATCGTTCTCCTTGGCGTCCCGGTCCAAGTGGGTTATCACGCCGAGCACCGACATGCCGAGCTGCTCGACCTGCACGCGCCGCGCGATGGCACTGCCCAGACGGTCGGCCAGGAAGGCGCCGCCTGCACCGAGCATCAGCCCCACCAGCAACCCCAAGCCGAGCTGCTGTGGCAGTCCGATGCCCGCGGTTTTCAAGGGGAGGGCTGCAGGGTCGACGATCTCTACTTGCCCGACCGTGACCGCCTCGGCGATCCCGGCCTTTTGGTACTCGAGGCGGAGCTCGTCGGCGACCTTCTGCGCATTGTCGACCCGCTCGGTCAGCCGGGCTTCGTCCTGTTCGCCGGCCGACAACTGTTGCTGGCGGGCACGCAAGTCGTTGAACGCCGCGATGCGGCCGTCGAGTGACGCGATGGCACTCTGCACGCCGCCCTGCACCGCGCGCAGCAGATCGGCCTCGGTAGACGCGATCAGCTGATTGAAGCGCGGCAGGTCCGGATGCGACGTCGAACGGCTCGCCAACGAGTCGCGGGCCCGCTCGTACTGGAAGAGCTGCGTGCTCAGCTGGATCACGGCGGGACTGGCGGCCACGCCGGGTGTCGCCAACGCCGTTTGGAGGGCTTTGCGGCTGAGGCTCGAGTCCCGGAGGGAGGCCAGCAGGCTGATGTCGGTGCGTCGCTCCGCCTCGAGTTGCTGGCGTTGCAGCTCGACCCCGGCCAGGCCAGCCTGTTCGCGCGACAACGCCTCCCGGGAGCCGTAGGCGCCCGCGCGCTGGCGAAACGTCGTGAGGTCCTGGCGCGCGGCGGCCAGGACCGAATCGTTGATTTTCAGCTGCGACTCGAGGAACTCGCGGCGCCGCGTGGACTGCTGTTGCGCGGCTTCCGCGCTGGTGCTCCGGAAGATGTTGACCACCCGGTTCAGAACCTGTTGCGCGAATTTCGGGTCCGCCGCCGAATACGCGACGTCGACGATGTCGGTGTTGGGCCGGGGCTTGACCCGGACACGTGTCAGCAGGCGCTCGATGGCGGCCTCGCGGGTCAGCACCCGCAGCTGGGCGCTGCTGGCATCGGGGCGATGCAGCACGGTCAACCGAATCCCGCGACTTTCCACCGCCGTGCCGTATGCCGCGGCGAGCGGCCCGGATGGACCTGGCGCGACGAAGCTGTCCCGGCCGAACGTGAGCTGGAATGCGTTAGAACCGGCTGCCGCCGAGACTGCCACCTCCCCCAGAAGGCTCGGCGGAAAGTTGCGGCTCGTCACGAGCCGCAGCGCGGGCATACTGTCGACCACTGCGCCGGCGACCGCGCGGCTGGCGAGCAACTGCACCTGCGACAACAGCGGGTCGGAGAACCGCTCGTCCGCACTCGCCGGGTCGAGCACGACGCCCCCGGTCAACGCTCGCCGAGGATCGGACAGGCGAATGACCGCCACGGCCTGGTACACCGGTCCCGTCAGGTAGGCCACGACCGCCGCCGCCGCCACGGTGCCCGCCACCACCCCGATGACCAACCGGAGGTGGCGACGCAGGGTCGCGAGGAGCTCCTCCAGGCTGACCGTGCTCACCGACAGCTCCGGCTCGCCTCGGTCCGCGTGGAAGCTCGCCGCACCAGGGCGATCGCTGGGTAGTCGTTCGGACATTTATCCGGCCAGCCGGCTCACCGGTACCGGCTGTACGCAAGGACGGCTGCCACGGCCGCCGTCAGACTGGCGAGCGGATAGAGCACGTCCCTGAGGAAGTTGGAATTCGAGCGACGCGACACGAGTATCTGGTCCCCGGACGCGATCTGCAGGCCTTGGTATTTCGAATACCCACTCCCGAGATTTATTACCATCGTGCTATCGCGGCGGATCACGCTTACCTTGTTCAAGACGCCTAGCTCCGTCGGCCCGCCCGCCTGCGCGATCGCCTGCGCGAAGGTCGTTCCCTCGGGCAACCGATAGAGGTTTGGCTGACGGACTTCTCCCGCCACGGTCACCGGGAACACAGGCTCGAGCACGAACGGCACGGCCTGCTCATAGGTGGACAGGACGGTGCGCAGCCGCTCCCGCACGACCGGCAGAGGTGCCCCTCCGACTTTCACGACCTGATAAACCGGATCGACGAGCGTGCTGTCCGGCGCAACCACGAAGTCACCGCTCAGCTCCGGGTGGCGCCACACGGTGATGCGCAGAACATCCCCCGGGCGGAGCGCGGGATCCGTCGGCGGTCGAGCAAGCCGTTGAGCCGATGCGGAACCAGGCGGCGCCAAGAGGAGCAGGGCGACGAGCCGTGCAATCCAGTGTTTCATGCCCCTTCCATGCGTTTCACGCCGATGGAGAAGTGCAAGGAACGTGCTGATTCCTAGCACCACCGTGCTGATGGACAACCCTTTCTGAGGCAATCAGTTGGTGGACTAGGGGGGCGGGGTCCGCGAGCACCAGCCTGTGGCTCGCGCGCATTGCCGAAGGTGTGGCGGCCCCGCAACCGTCGATGGCCCTGTTACAGGCGTTCGCCCGGGCACGGCGCGTGCTGTTTCGATCGCTGACGATATGAGCCGGGCTGCGTTCAGTCTTCTCTGGTGTTTCGTGTTCATCCTCCCGTGGGACAAGTTCATCGTGTTACCGGTGTTGGGCTCGCTGCCTCGCATCGTCGGCTTGGTGGCCTCGGCCGTCGGCGTCCTTTACATCCTTGCTCGCCGTCGGGTCCGGCCCCTGGCGTGGTTCCACGTGTTCGCACTGCTCTTTGTGATCTGGGCTGGGGTGAGCGCCTTCTGGTCATTCGATCCGCAGGCGACTCGCGTCGCGTTCCTGACCTACCTTCAGCTGCTCGTGCTGGTGTGGCTGATCTGGGAGATCGCCTGGACGCCCGAGCGGCAGCGAGCGCTGCTCCAGGCGTACGTGTTGGGCGTCTCGGTCGCCGCGCTCGTCACCATCTACCGCTATTTGACGAATGTCCCGCTCGTAGACGATGCCACGCGGCTTACCGACGCAATGCGGTTTACCGCGTTCAGCTACAACGTGAACGAGCTCGGGATGACGCTGGCGCTCGGCCTGCCAATGGCGTGGTACCTCAGCCTTTCGCAGCCTGAGCGGCGGCGCGGTGCCTGGATGTGGCGACTGTATCTGCCGCTCGGCGTCACGGGGATTCTCCTCACCGCGTCGCGCGGCGCCTTCCTGTCCGCGCTCGTGGCGCTCCTGATCATTCCGTGGACGCTCGGGCGGATGCGCCTCCGGACGAGGGTCGCGCTCTACGCGCTTGCCACCGGCACGCTGTTGCTCGCGACGCACTTCGTGCCGGAGTCGTCATTCGAACGCCTGGCAACGATCCGCGCCGACGTCCAATCCGGTTATTTTGGAGGCCGGGGCGCCATTTGGACGGCGGGTCTCGAGGTGGCGGAAGAGCACCCCTTTGTGGGCGTCGGCACCGCTGCATATGGAGCGGCCGTCGAGCCGACGCTCTTCTTCGATTGGGGATCCCACAGCGTGCCCCTTGCCATCCTGGTCGAGAACGGTCTCGTGGGACTCTTCTTGTTTATCGCGGCGGTCGCGGCGGCGGCGAGACCCGCGGGGCGCCTACCGCCTCTCCAACAACGGTTCTCCATCATCCTGCTCCTCACCCTGGTGGTCGGATCGTTATCCGGGGAGTGGCAGGACCGAAAGCAATTCTGGTTTGTCTTGGGGATACTGGCGGCGGAGGTGGCATACCGACCCGCGGGGAACCGGTCTCGCCAGCAGGTTTTGGGCGACGCGTCGGATGAACCCCAGCTTAGAGCGCTGTGACTCCGTCGAACGAGGCCAGGAACCCCTGCGGAGTCACAACAACCGCCTTCCCTGCGCACGCAGCCGCCGGGCATCCCGCCACGTAGGGAACCCGTGGTACTGCTGGCGCGTCGCCGGCATCGGGCGGGGCTCGGGCCAACCTGGGGTTCCAATCACCGCGAGCAGGCGCGCGACCTCCCGTCCGGCCACGGACTTCGCTCTCGCCGCGACGCCCCACGCGGACTCCCCGTCCCCGACGTCCACGGGGAATTCCGCGATCAGCCTGCCGGCGTCGAGGCGCTCGACCATTTCGTGCAGCGTGACCACGATACGCGAGTCGCCGTTCTGGAGAGCCCAAAACGTCGGCATCATCCCGCGGTACTGTGGGAGTTGGCCGCTGTGCACGTTCAACACATAGGGTACGGCGGTCAGGGCCGGGCGACGGAAGATTTCCGGGGCCGCGACGGACAAGAGCACGTCGACGTCGCGGGCTGCGAGTGTGCGCAGATACGATGCATCGTTGATCGTGGAGAGCCGTACCACCGGAACGCCATGCGTCGCTGCGACGGCTTCGACGCTGCGCGGACGCCCGACTCGGTCGGAGACGGCGGCGATGACATAGCGGCCCAGGAGCCGCGCGAAATCGACCGGGCCATAGAGCTTGAGGAGGCGCCGTGCGAGCGCGGGTTTGGACTCGTTGAAGGGCCTCAGCAGCGCGATTTCCACGACCTCCAGTTGGTCGCTCGCCCGCTCTTCAAGAAACGCCTCGAAGAAGGCCGCCGTGAAGAACGGGTCGCTCTGCGTCACGGCGACGACGCGAACAGGTTTGGTCCCCCACGTCGTCAGGACGCGCCCGCGAGCCGGCTCGCTCATATGTCCGTTACCGCGTCAGGGCTACCACGGGAGCGCCGCGGCGGCGACGTATCAGAAAATCCCAGGTTCCACGGAGATACCCCGCCCCGAAGGCGAAATGGACCGCGGGGAACACCACGCTCGATGCGAGTCCGACGCGCATTCCCCGGCGGCGGGCGAGCATCGCTGCGAAAATGAGATCGACGGCCACGTGGGCACCGAGGGCGAGGAACAACAACACGCGCGCGGCAGCGAGCCACGGTGCGAGGAGCGCGCCGAGTGTCACGGTCGCGACGAAAGCCGGAGGGACGAGCTGGCGCGCGGTCATGACGGCGCCCACCTTCCGCGCCACGAGTGGCTTGAAGTAACCGTACTGCAAGAACATCCGGCACAGCTTGCCGAGCGTCGGCCGAGTGTAGTACGTCGCGACGACCGTCGGTACAAGCAGTACCTGTCCGCCTGCTCGGAGCAGCCGGAACGTGAATTCGGAGTCCTGACTTCTCAGCAGGTCCGGGTCGAACAGCCCCAGCCGCTCGAACACGTCGCGGCGGTAGCACCCGCACTGCACCGTGTCGACGTTCCGCTGCCGCTCGGAGCCGAGGCGGTAGTGGGCATTGCCGATCCCGAACGGATGCGCCAGGACCGCGGCGATGGCGGCGGCCATGGTCGTCGCCTCCCCCGGCTCGGTCCGCCACGACGCCCCCACAACGTCGGCGCCGGTGCGCTCCATGCATTCGACGAGACCGGCGATGTAGTTCGGGGGGTAAACGGCATGCGCATCCATTCGCATGATGATGGAGCCGCGCGCCCGAGCGATACCCAAGTTCAGTGCGTGCGGGGTCGTGCGTTTCGGGTTGTCGAGTAATCGGATCACCGGATAGTGCCCCGCGTATTCCGCAATGACGGCGCGGGTGCCGTCGTCGCTCCTCCCGTCGACGATCAGCACCTCGAGTCGATCGCGCGGGTAGTCGTTCGCGAGCATCGACTCCAGCATCGGTCCGATGTACTCGACTTCATTCCGGCACGGCACCACGATCGACACGACGGGCCTGGCGGGTGACGCGTGAACCCCGGCCCCCGCCACACTCGGCATCGGAGCGTGGCCCGCTAACGGTCGACTGTGCGCTCGCCTAGCCCGGGTCATGATGATGCGCAACGCAAGGCCCTTGCCACCGGTTGAGGCCCCAATGCGTTCGGGGGCGTTGCCGCGACGCGGCGTCCGGGCGGCGTTGCCGCTACGCCATAGCAACCGCGGGTGACAGGCTAGCCGGGCGCGGCCCCCCTCTTGCTGAACAGTCCGTGCGCATGTGTGGCATCGTCGGAATCGTCCACTCGGACCGCGCCCGGCCCGTTCTTCCTGCCCTGATTCGGCGGATGTGCGAGGCGATTCGTCACCGGGGGCCGGACGACGAAGGCGTCTACGTGGAGCGCGCGGTCGGCCTCGGGATGCGGCGACTCAGCATCATCGATCTGGCAGGCGGGCAACAGCCGATCTTCAACGAAGACAGGTCGAAAGTCATCGTCTTCAACGGCGAGATCTACAACTACCGCGAGCTCCGGCGTGGGCTGATCGCGCGAGGACACGTGTTCGCCACTCAGGGCGACACCGAAGTCATCCTGCATCTCTATGAGGAGTACGGCGCGGCGTGCGTGGACCGACTGCGCGGCATGTTCGCGTTCGCCATCTGGGACTCGGTCGAGCAAACGCTCTTTCTCGCGCGCGACCGGTTCGGCATAAAGCCACTGTACATCACGTCCGGACCCTGGGGGATCGGGTTCGCATCGGAGCTGAAGGCACTCCACGTTGCCGGCCTGGCACATCGAGAGCTCGACTGGGACGCGCTCGACACGTATTTGCAGCTCGGCTACATCCCAGCGCCCCGGACGCCGTTCCGCGAAATCCGCAAGCTCGAACCGGGCCACACGGCCCAATGGGATCGCACCCACGGCCTCTCGACCAGGGCATACTGGGATCTCCCCCACGACCGCACGCCTGCCCCGCGCAACCTCGAGGCGCACGTGGTGGAGTGGCTGGACGAGTCGGTCCGGGCCCACCTCGTGAGCGACGTACCGGTCGCCGCTTTCTTGAGCGGCGGCCTGGACTCGTCCGCCGTGGTCGCGAGCTGGGCGCTGGCCAGCGACGCCCCGCACGCGTTCACCGCGAGGTATTTCGGCTCGGGGGCCGCGAGTGCCGACGAGACGGATCTCGCCCGGCGGCTCGCCGCCCGCTACGGCGTGAAGCTGACGGAGGTGGACATTCACCCCGACGTCCGCGACCTGCTCGAGCCGATCACCCACGCCCTGGACGAGCCTCACGCCGACGCGTCGGCCGTGCCCACCTGGCTCCTGTCGCAGGCGGTGGGCGCGTCCTACAAGGTCGCCCTCACGGGGATCGGAGGCGACGAGCTGTTCGCGGGATACCGACGTCACATCGGGTTCTTGGTCGGCGAGCGGTACGCGCATCTGCCCCACGCCCTGCAACGGGGCGTGAGCACCATTGCGAACCTGGTGCGGGAGCCCCGCGGCGGCTCACTCGCCATCGACCGCATGAAGCGATTCCTGCGACCCCGCAACGGGGACGGGACCGCGCCCGACCGGTTCCTAGGCTACCTGACGCGCTGCCCCGACCCGGCTCGGCAGCGGCTCTATGCTCCCGGCCTGCGCGACCACCTGAGCGGCACCACGGCGAGCGCCCAGTTTCGCGAGCTGTACGGGCGTCACGATTCTCCCGCCGGCCTCTCGGCAGCGCTGTACCTGGACTACAAGACGTTCCTCGCCGACGACGTGCTGGCGCTGAGTGATCGCATGTCCATGGCGCATTCGCTCGAGATCCGCGTGCCGCTCGTGGACCACGAGCTGGTGGAGCGGGCGTTCCCGCTGCCGGACCGCGTCAAGATCGGTCTGTGGCAGAACAAGCGCTTGATGAAGCGCGCGTTGAAGGGGCGTCTTCCTGACCAGCACCTCCGCGCGCCGAAGCGCGGGTTCGTGGGCCCTACCGCCGAGTGGCTGCGGCGCGAGCTCCGTGGCGTGATCGAAGACGAGCTCGCGCCCGACCGGTTGCGGCGACTCGGGTACTTCGAGCCGACCGTGGTGGAGGGACTGCTCGAGGACCACGTCTCCCGCCGGCACAACCGCGAGGGGATCCTGTGGGCGTTGCTGTGCTTCTCGGTCTGGCATCGCGGGTACGTGGAGGCCTCGGTGGCAACCGTCCCCGACGCCCGGGCGGCGCCGTGACCGCACGGCCTCGCCTCCTCTTCTTGTGCTCGACCTTGCCTTATCCGCCGGATTCGGGGCAGGCCATCCGCAGCTTTCATGTGCTGCGCTTGCTCGCTCGCGCGTTCGATGTGACGGCGCTGTGCTTCTATCGGCGTACGCCACTGAGCTTCGGCCGGCCCGAAGGATGGACGATGGAACAAGAAGTCGCTCAACGCCGGACCGCCCTGGAGAAACACGCCGACGTCCGGGTCGAGGCGTTCCCGATACCGCAGGAGCACAGCACCTGGCGCCTAGCGTGGGACCATTTGCGCAGCATCGGCCTGAAACGAGTCTACAGCGCGTTCACTTTCGACTCTTCGACCGCGCGGCGGCGAATCGTCGATCTCCTCGACACACACCACTTCGATGTGATACACCTGGACTCCATCATGCTGTCGGGATACCTGCCCCTGCTCGGCGACCTGCCCGTCGTCTGCGTGCATCACAACATCGAGTCCGTTCTGCTCCGGCGTCGCGCGCTGGCAGAACGGAGCCTCTGGAGGCGCGCCTACCTGCTCTACCAGGCCCGGCTGATGGAGCAGGAGATGCGACGCGCGTGTGGGCGCTGTCAGCTCAACGTCGTAGTCTCGGAAGCAGAGCAGATGGAGCTGCAGCGCATCGTGCCCGAGGCGAAATGCACTGTGGTCCCGAACGGCGTCGACATCGAGGCCTTCCAACCCGGTGTCGGCCGGGAAGAAGGCCTCGTGTTCGTGGGCGGGATGAATTGGTTCCCCAATCGAGACGCCTTGCAGTATTTCTGCGAAGCGATCCTGCCGCGGGTACGTGGGAGCGGCGAGGTCGCGCCCGTCCGCTGGCTGGGCGGTGGTGCCACGGACGAGGCTCGTCGCCAGTACCGCGATCGGTACGCCGTCGAGCTCACCGGCTATGTGCCGGATGTCCGCCCCTATGTGCGCGACGCCGCCTGTTACGTCGTGCCACTCCGCGTTGGCGGGGGCACGCGGCTCAAGATTCTCGACGCGTGGGCGATGGGGAAAGCGGTGGTGAGCACGTCGGTCGGCTGCGAAGGGTTGGCCGCCGAGGACGGCCGGAACATCCTCATCCGGGATGACCCGGACAGCTTCGCTCAGGCCGTGTGCGCGGTGCTACGCGACGGAGGGCTGCGTCGGCGGCTGGGGACCGAAGGCCGTCAAACCGCTGAACGATGCTACAGTTGGGAGGGGATAGGCGGCCCCATGCTGAAGCTCTACCACTCGGTTCAAGCCAGCCCTACTGGTCCCCGTGGCCACACCAGAGCGACGCACAATGCGATTAATATTGCATGATGCACTAAGGAAATGCCTTAGAACTGGTGAATTTGCCTAATCTGGTGGTTTCGTAACTCATTTTCCTCCCCAATCAGTTCGCCGCCCACCGCACGCGCCCCCGGAAGGGGGCATGACTGTTGCACAAACGCAACACCTAGTTCAAGACGCTGCTCAGAGCAAAGCCGCCGAAAGGCGGTGACGCAGAGCTACGGGACTAAGGCGAGCCGCTGCTCGCGAGGTCCGCCGGGCCGCCAGCGAATCGACCACCGGTCGAAGCTGGCGGCCCCTTTTTGCGCTCGGAGGGATTGAAAGCGATGCCGTTCACGTTCAAGCTCTCCAAGCGCCTCGCGCGCATAAAGCGGTTTGTCCTCGTCGCCGCGGCCCTCGCGGCGTGCGAGAAGCCCATTCCGCTCACCGATCCCACCCCCCCAAGCAGCCCCGTCGTGCAGGTCGTCATTGTTCCGGACAGCGCGACACTGAATCCCTACCAATCGCAACAATTCGTCGCGTACGGTCGCACGCAGGCCGGCGACAGCGTCGCCGTGGCGGCGCATTGGAGCACGTCCGGCGGAGCGATCGGGACGGATGGTATGTACACCGCCGACACGGTCGCCGGCACCTTCACGGTGACCGCGACCGTTCAGCCGGCGCCAACCGCGCCCATTACGACGGCCTCAGCAAGCTCACAGCTCTCGGCAAGTTCACAGGTCAGGAACCGGGGCTCGCTGGCGCAGGTCATCGAAACTCCGAGCACGGCTTCGACGGTCGTCGGGGGAGCGGTGCAGTTTAGCGCGTACGGAAGGACGAAGAGCGGTGACAGCGTTGCGGTAAGTGTCACGTGGTCGAGCAGCAACACGGCCGTCACGACCGTCTCGAGCGGCGGCCTGACGACCGGCATGGCCGCGGGGTCAGCCACGATTACCGCCACCACTGGGAACAACAAGAGCGGCACCGCCACCATGACGGTGACCAACGTGCCGGTGGCGTCGGTGACGGTGAGCCCGGCGACGGCGAGCCTCGCGGTCGGCGCGACGACCCAGTTAACGGCGACGCCGAAGGACGCGAGCGGCAACCCGCTGAGCGGCCGGGTGGTGACGTGGGCCACGAGCAACGCGTCCGTCGCCACCGTTTCGGCGACCGGCGTCGTAACGGGCGTGGGGGCGGGGACGGCGACGATCACGGCTACGAGCGAGGGGCAAAGCGGCACGGCCACCATCACGGCGATACAGGTGCCAGTGGCCTCGGTGACAGTGAGTCCGGCGACGGTGATCCTCACCGTAGGCGCAACGACGCAGTTGACAGCGACGCCAAAGGACGCGAGCGGCAACCCGCTGAGCGGCCGGGTGGTGACGTGGGCCACGAGCAACGCGTCCGCCGTCACGGTCTCGGCGAGCGGTCTTGTGACAGGCGTGGGGGCGGGGGCGGCGACGATCACGGCGACGAGCGAGGGGAAGAGCGGCACGGCCGCCATCACGGTGACCAACGTGCCGGTGGCCTCGGTGACGGTGAGCCCGGCGACGGCGAGCCTCACGGTGGGCGGAACGACGCAGCTAACGGCGACACCGAAGGATTCGAGCGGCAACCCGCTGAGCGGCCGGGTGGTGACGTGGGCCACGAGCAACACGTCCGTCGCCACGGTTTCGGCGAGCGGCCTCGTGACGGGCGCGGCGGCGGGGGCAGCGACGATCACGGCGACGAGCGAGGGGCAGAGCGGGAGCGCCGTCATGACGGTGACCAACGTGCCGGTGGCGTCGGTGACGGTGAGCCCGGCGACGGCGAGCCTCACGGTGGGCGGAACGACTCAGCTGACCGCGACGCCGAAGGATTCGAGCGGCAACCCGCTCACGGGCCGGACGGTGAGCTGGACGACGAGCAACAGCACGATCGCCACGGTCTCGGCGAGCGGCCTCGTGACGGCCGTGGCGGCGGGGACGGCGACGATCACAGCGACGAGCGAAGGGAAGAGCGGCACGGCCACCGTGACCGTGACCAACGCGGCAGTGGCCTCGGTGACCGTGAGCCCAGCGTCGGCGAGCCTCACGGTGGGCGCAACGACTCAGCTGACCGCGACGCTAAGGGACGCCCTCGGTAACGTGCTCACGGGCCGAGCAGTCACGTGGACATCCACCACTCCGGCCGTGGCGACGGTATCCGCCACCGGGCTGGTGACGGGCGTGGCGGCAGGCCCGGCGCTGGTGACGGCGACGAGCGGGGGGCAGAGCGGGAGTGCTGCGGTGACCGTGAGCGGCCAGACGCCACTCTACACCCTGGGCAATGGCGCCAACTACTACGTCGCCCCCACGGGCTCGGATGGGAATCCCTGCAGCGCGGCCGC
>DASZCN010000065.1:0-6367 GCA_035943095.1 Gemmatimonadales bacterium
TCGAGCAGCGCGGCCGCAAGATCGGTCTCGTCGGTGCCGTACGCATGGCCATCCGCCGCGACGCGCAGCCGCTCCAGGGCGGCGGCGATCCGCGTGTCCGCGTCCCGAGGCTCGAGTCCCCACGCGGTGACGCGCAGATCCACGCCCTCGACGGACGGCAGGTACGCGAGCGTGAGTGGCGCGATCTCGGATTCGATCTCACCGACCCGTTCGGCGAGCGCGGATTCGGACACGCCGGTCGTGCGCACCGTGCGGGACGCGACCACCCGGCGCGCGCCCGAGACAGCTTGTCGCTCGACCAACCGTGGGAGCACGTGCTCGATCAGCAGTCCGCGCATCTCGCGTGGCACGCCGGGGAGCAGGACCACCACTCGCCCATGCGCATCCTCGACCCAGAGGCCGGGCGCGGTGCCCCGGGGATTCGGGAGGACCGCGGCGCCCTCGGGCACCTCGGCCTGCGTCCGGTTGATCGCGGGCATCGCCCGACCCATACGTTTGAACCGCTCCTCCACGCTCGCGAGCAATCGCTCGTCGAGCACGAGCCGTTTCTCGAGCAGCTCCGCGACCACGGTCTTGGTCATGTCGTCGCGCGTGGGACCCAACCCGCCTGTGGTGATCACGAACCCGGTGCGGTCCAGTGCCTCCGCCACCGCGGCGCGAATCGCGTCCGGCCGGTCGGGCACGGTGGTGCGGCGCACGATTTCCGCGCCCGCCGCGGCGAGCGCCCGGCCGAGCTCGGCGGCGTTGGTGTCCACGGTGTGGCCGAGCAGCAGCTCCGTGCCGATCGTGAGGACTTCGAGCTTCACCCGCCGCCCTTCAGCAGGGCGCGATAACGATAGAGGTACACGATCAGGGAGTAGATCGTCAGGAGAATGGCGCCCGCGAGCGTGAGCGCCACGACGGCGCCATGGAACTGATCCCAGAAGTTCCGGAACCAACCGGCCCAGGGATGGGCCGCGAGTGCGTCCTTCCACGCGAACCAGAACAGCGTCGCCCCGATGAAGACGTTCTGCACGACCGCCTTGGCCTTCCCCGCCCCGATGGCCGGGATCACGACGCCCCGACGTTTGGCGAAGAAGCGAAACGCGGTGATGAGCAGCTCGCGTCCCACGAGCAGCAGAGCCACCCACACGGGGAAGCTGCCCCACCAGGGGATGCGGTAGTCCACGAGAATCGTGGGATGACGTGTGAGCCAGAAGATCGGGATCAGCGTCGCGAACAGGAGCAGCTTATCGGCGATCGGGTCGAGCAGCTGGCCGAGCTCGCTCACTTCGTTTCGCCGGCGCGCGAGGTAGCCATCCACAACGTCCGACGCCCCCGCCGCGAGGAAGATCAGGAACGCGATGACCTTGGGCCAGTACCCCTCGATGAACGGCAGCAGCGCGATGACCGGGGTGAGGCAGATGCGCGCGAGGGTGAGGATGTTGGGCAGGGTCCAGCGCATGGAACCTCCCCTAGGAGAGTGTCTTCAGCACCATCTTGCTGACCGCCTTCAAGGTGTCGAACACGCCGTCGCCGCGCATCGCCACGGCCTCGAGGTACGACGCCCGCCCGATCCATTGGTTGTCGACGCGCTCGATCAGGTTCTCACCCGGGCGCGTTGGGTCGGGCGTGACCTTCTGCTGCGCGCCGTCCTCGATCGGCCAGCCCGGATTGAGCGAGGCCTGGAGATCCCGGACGGGCGCCGCGTTCGGCAAGTCACGCTTGTTGTACTGGATGACGAACGGGATCTTGGTCAGGTCGTAGCCGTATTCCGACATGTTGTCGTACAGGTTCTGCATCGACTCGACGTTGGCCTCCATGCGCTCGATCTGGCTGTCGGCCACGAACACGAGCCCATCCACACCCTTGAGAATCAGCTTGCGGCTGGCGTTGTAGTACACCTGCCCCGGCACGGTGTAGAGGTGGAACCGCGTTTTGAAGCCGCGAATCGTCCCCAGGTCCACCGGCAGAAAGTCGAAGAACAGGGTGCGCTCGGTCTCCGTGGCGAGCGAGATCATCTTTCCGCGCGTGTTGGGTGAGACCTTGCCGTAGATGTGCTCGAGGTTCGTCGTTTTACCACCGAGACCCGGACCGTAATAGACGAGCTTGCAGTTGATCTCCCGGGACGCGTAGTTGATCATCGACATGGGGCGCGCGTCCTCTCAACCGAAGAGTTTGTCAATTTCGTCTTCCGCGCCTTCGAGCAGGCCCTTCTGCGGCGTCGGGCCGGCACCCACGCGATTGAACATCTCTTCGAACACCTTGTTGAGCTTCTCGACCACGCCCTTCCCCTTGAGCTTCACGAGGCCGAGGGTCGTACGCTGGTCGAACAGGACCACCAGGATCACTCGCTTGGCGACGTCCGCGAGGAACATCGATTCCTTCTCGCCCTGATGGACCAGGGAGGCAAACTCGTGCTCGCCGATCATTTTGGCGAGCTGGTCGTTGGCGCTGAAATCGGCGGCGGTGAGGGAGGCGAACGCGGTGGGGTCGAACTGCGGCGGCTCGCCCACGGTCGCGACGAGCTGCCCGGTCCGATCCACGAGCAGCGCGCAGCGGGCGTTCGCGTCTCGCAAGAACGCCTGCAGGTGCTGCTGAATCTGCTTGAAGTCGCTCTCCGAGAACGACCAGCTCGCGGCACCCGCCATTACGTGCCCTCGGGTCTATCGGACTCCATCATGTCCCGTCGCGCCAGGAGCGCCTGGGCGATGGTCACGCCGTCGGCATACTCGAGATCCCCGCCGACCGGGAGGCCCCGCGCGATACGGGTCACGCGAACGCCGGTCGGCCGCAGCAGCTGTTGGAGGTACGTCGCCGTGACTTCGCCCTCCATGGAAGGGTTGGTCGCGATGATCACTTCACGCACGCCCGCGCCGTTCGCGACGCGGTCCATCAGGCGATCGAGCCGCAACGCTTCGGGTCCGATTCCCTCGAGCGGGGACAGCCGCCCCCCCAGCACGTGATAGCGCCCGCGAAACCGGCCCGCTCGCTCGACGGCGGTCACGTCCGCGGCCTCTTCCACCACGCACAGGAGGCTCGGATCGCGCCGCGGGTCGCGGCAGATCGCGCACGGGTCCTCGTCGGTGAGGGTCCCGCACACCCCACACGCCATCACCCGCTCGCGCACGCTCCGGATCGCCTCCGACAGGCGCGTCGCGGTCTCCGCCGGCTGCTTCAACAGGAAAAACGTGAGCCGCTGCGCCGTCTTCCGCCCGATCCCGGGGAGCTTCGCCAGCTCCGTCACGAGATCTTCGATGGCCGACACGTGTGCTAGAGCGGCAGCTGAAACGGGAACGGCAGGCCCGCGAGCTTCTTGACCTCTGCCTGGTACAGCTCGGCGGCGCGCTGTTGCGCTTGCGAGACCGCGGCGAGCACCAAGTCCTCGAGCATCTCCACATCGCCCTGCGCGACGGCCTGGGGATCGATCTTGATGGCGCGAATCTGGCCCCGCCCATCTGCGGTGGCGGACACCATCCCCCCACCCGCCGTGCAGGTCACGGTCTGCTGGGCCAGCTGGGATTGAATCTCCGACAAGCGAAACTGCATTTGCTGCCCCAGCTGCAGCAGGTTGGATAAATCCGCCATACGTCGAAAGTTACCCCTCGCCCAAAGTGGTCGCAAGCTACTCCAACAGCTCTAAATCTAACGCGTCGACGGCGGCCGAGAGGCCTGGATCTTTGGCCCGAAGCGCCTTGAGCCGCTCGGCCCGGGCCGTCTCCTCTGTCAGCCGGCTAGGACGCGGACTGGACGGCGCTCCGCTCCCCACGCCCTCCAGCTTGATGCGAACGGGCGTGGTCACGTACCGCCCCACCAGCTGGCTCAGCGCGTCTCGCTGTCGCTCCAGACCCTCGGTGTGCACGGCATTCGTGTCGAGCGGCCGGATGGTGACGGCCGCGCCGTCGACACTCACGACCTCCGCGCGCTCGAGCAACGCGCCCAGCATCGGGCTTTTCGCGCGGGCATCTTCGACGATACGAGGCCAGAGGGCGCGGAGGCGATCGAGCGTCGACGGACCTTTCTCCGGCGGGACGGCCCGTGATGCAGCCGGTGGAACGGCCGGGGAAGGGGGAAGGGGAGAGCGTGCAGGCGGGGCGGCGTCACGCAAAACCGACACGGGGTCACCCTTCCCTGGCCCTTCACCCTTCCCCGGCTCTTTACCCAACGCGCGGATGACCTGCTCTAGCTCGATCGTCCGCGCCATCATCGCCCATCGGAGAAGCAGGAGCTCGACGATCAAGCGCGCGTTGCTACTGGCGCGGAGCTGCGGCTCGAGCTCCGTCAGCACCGCGAGGAAGCGGACGACGTCGGGAGCGGGGAGCGAGGAGCGGTACCGTTCGATCAACGCCAGCATCGCCTCGGTAGGTCCCTCAGGCGTTCCGCCCAAGGTGGCCAGCAGCACCGCGCGTAGTACGTCGCCCGCGCCGACCACGAATTCGCCCAGATCGGCGCCCTCGTCTACGAGCCGCGTCACGAGGGGGAACACGGCCTTCACATCGCGCTCGGCGACCAGGCGTAGCATCTCGCCGTACACCTCTTCGGAGATGAGACCAAGGACCTCGCGCACGCGCGCGGCGGTGACGGGTCCCTCGCCGAAAGAGACGACCTGATCGAGGATCGAGAGGCCATCGCGCATGCCCCCGTCGGCGCTGCGCGCGATGACGCGCAGCGCGTCGTCATCCGCCTGCAAGCGTTCGGCGGTGAGCACCTGCTTCAGGCGGTCCACGATCGCGTGCGGGCCGATGCGCCGGAAGTCGAAGCGCTGCAGCCGCGACAGGATCGGCGCGGCGCTCTGCGCGATTTTCTGGGGCTCCGTGGTGGCGAAGACGAAGACGACGCGCGACGGCGGCTCCTCCAGGATCTTGAGGAGGGCATTCCACGCCTCGCGCGTCAGCATGTGCGCCTCGTCGATGATGTAGACCTTGTGGCGCCCCTCGGCGGACGCGGCGTACATCGCCCGCTCGCGCAGGTCCCGGGCGTCGTCCACGCCCCGGTTCGACGCGGCATCGAGCTCCACCACATCGAGGTTCGCCGCGCCGGTCCAGATCCGCGTACAGGAATCGCATGCGCCGCACGGTTCCCCGGAGGGCTCTCGCCGCTCGCAGTTCAGGGCCATGGCGACGATGCGCGCCGCCGTGGTCTTCCCCACCCCCCGCGGACCCGCGAACAGGTACCCGTGCGCCACGCGCCCTGCGGCTACCGCGCCCCGCAGGGCGGCGCCGACGTGCTCCTGGGCGATGAGGTCGGAGAATTTCTTCGGACGGTATTTGCGGGCGAGCGCGATCATCGGAGGAAATCTACTTCAAATGTCCAATGTAGAATGTCCAATGTTCAATGCTCATTGGACGTTGATCATTGGGACATTGATCATTGGACGTTGAAATGCCCCAGGCACCCCGCAACGACGCCCAACATCGCTTAGCGCTGCTCCCTGCGGGGGCCTGACGCGGTTCACGACTGGACGACCTGCGGACCTGGGGCACTCAAAGCTAGTGGGACAGCGAACGGGAGAACAGGGATAGACGCACAGGAGTGAACCGCTACGGCCGCGGACATCCCGATTGCTCGAACCGCCGCTCCACTGAATCCACCTTCGCGTAGAGCATCTGGTCGCGCGCCGCGTGACTCGCGTCGAGCACGCCCGCGCCGCGCCGCGCGGCGTTGTAGGCGATCCAGCGGTTCTCCACGTCCCTGAGACCGCGGCCCAGGCCCGCGCAGGGCAATTGACCGCGCGAGTAGAGCGCCGCGCGCTCACCGAAGTTGCGCACCAACCCAGTGAGCGAGTCGGCGATCACATCGAGCCGCGTGAGCGTCGGCGCGGCGGGCGGCGCAGCCGGCGGTGTCGCCGGTGCCACAGCGGCAGGCGCCGCGGGGACGGGGGCGGGGGCGGGCGGCCGCGACGCAGGCGGTCGAGCTGCTGGCTTGGGCTTGCCGGCCGTCTGGGACGGGGCCGGTGACGCTCGATGGAGTTTGTTCCTCAAGGCCCAGACTTTGCCCGCCGTCGCCGAGACCTTGCTCTTAACATCCGACCACTTGCTCTCGATTGTGGACCACTCCGGCAGCGGCAAGTCCGGCTGAAACCACCAGTACGCGCCTCCCGCACCCGCACCAATGAGCAGCACGAACAGCGTCACCCACACCTTTCGGGGCACCCGCCGCCGGCGGCGACGAGCGGGACGTCGGGGCTCGGGTTGCTCCACCGGCTGTTCCTGCTCGTCCGCCTGTCGTTCTTCGAACTCGTCGGGCCAGATGGGCCCCGTCGGCTGACTCGTGCCCACGGGCGCCGGCTCCGGTGGTGGCGGCCGCGATGGTGGAGGCGCTGGACGCGGCGGCGGCCCGACCCGGACGGCGGGCTGCGGTGGTGGCGTGGGCCGCCGCGGGGGGGGGG
>DASZCN010000066.1:0-49732 GCA_035943095.1 Gemmatimonadales bacterium
ATCGCGGCGACGTTTTCACCGTTCCCATAAAACCAGAGGAGTGCTGGAGAAGGCTGTGGAGGTTGTGCAGGTTGGTGGACGTTGGTGGAGGTGGGCGTCAAGTACCACCCGACCAGCTTCGTTCCATCGCCCGACACAACCTCCACGCGCTCGCCGTTCTCCACGCCGACGCGGCGGGGATCGGGCACGCTGGCCCGCGGCGCCGGGAAGGCGAGCCGCTCCTGGAACAGCCAGGCGAGGATTACGAGTGCCACATAGGCCA
Source organism: Gemmatimonadales bacterium (assembly GCA_035943095.1). Taxonomy (GTDB): domain Bacteria; phylum Gemmatimonadota; class Gemmatimonadetes; order Gemmatimonadales; family GWC2-71-9; genus AG41. The sequence goes on from DASZCN010000066.1 coordinate 263, forward strand.
GCGCCAGACCGAGCGCGATACGCAGGAGGAGCATCGCGTGAAGAATACGTAGGGATTGCACCCGATGCCCCGAGCGCGAATGTTACGAGCCGTGACGACCCAGGTGAACTGTCCGTCGTGCCGAGCCGAGATCCCGTCCGGCGCGGCGTTCTGTCCGGCGTGCGGCTCGCCGTCTCCGACGGTGATCACTGGTGAGCGGGCGACCGCGGCCCCCCCCACGGGCGGCGTTCCGGCGGTCCCCACCGTCGAGCGCCTGGCCCGTGCGCTCGGCCCCAAGTACGAAGTCAAGCGGCTGGTAGGTCGGGGCGGGTTCGCCGAAGTGTACGAGCTGTGGGACCGAGACCTCGATCGCCGCCTCGCCTGCAAAGTCCTCCACCCGGAAATCGCGTGGACCCCGGGGATGCTGACGCGCTTCCAACAGGAAGCGAAGGCGTTGGCCCGGCTGCAAGACCCGACCATTCTCCCGATTCATTTCGCTGGCGACGGCGAGGGGTTGGTTTTCTACGTCATGCCCTTCGTGGAGGGCGAATCGCTGGCGGAAGCCCTGCGCCGCCGGGGTCCCTATGGCGTCGACGAGGCGCTCAACATCGCCAGGTCCGTCCTGCAGGCGTTGGCACACGCGCACGCGCAGGGGCTCGTTCACCGCGACATCAAGCCCGACAATGTCATGCTCGAGGCCAAGACCGGCCGGGCTCTGCTGTTGGACTTCGGGATCGCCAAGCTGCTCGATCCCGGCGCCGCGCCCGGCGGGGGAGCGAAGACGGCCACGGGTTTCACGGTCGGCACCGTGCACTACATGAGCCCCGAGCAGGCGCTCGGCCAGCCGTCGCTGGACGGCCGCAGCGACCTGTACGCGTTCGGCGCGATGCTGTACCAGATGGTGACCGGCACGCCGCCCTACGACGGCGACTCCAGCGCCGAGATCGTGGGCAAGCACCTCGCGGATCCCGTGCCGGTGGCGAGCGACGTGAACGCCAAGATCCCCCGCTGGCTCTCGACGGTGATCGTGAAGTGCCTGGCGAAGAAGCCTGAGGACCGCTTCCAGAACGCCGAGGGCGTGCTCGCCGCGCTCGAGGCCGGGCGCGCGTCGGGCTCCACGCGCGCCGTCGGCGTCAAGACGCTGGAGCGCCAGGTCCGGCGTTCCGGCGCAGTGCGCCGCGGTTCGGGGCGGCTGGGCTGGTGGGTGGCAGGCGCGCTGGCTGTGGTGCTCGTCGGCGGCGGGTTGGCACGTCGCGCGGGGTACCTGGGGTCGGGCGTCGCCTACCTGCGCAACGACTTGATCGAGCCGATCGAGCTGCTCAAGGACGGCGTGCCGGCCGACACCGTGGCGCCCGCCGCCACCGCCCGGCTGAGGCTGGGCGTTGCCGAGCTGCGCTGGCGCCTGCTGCGGCCTGGAAGTCCGCCTATCGGGGAGGCGCTCGATGGTCCTCTTCCTCCGCTGCAGCGCGTCCGCGGGCGGCGGCTCACCACGGTCACGGCCGCGGCGGACGGCCAGGCGTACTTTGCGCCGCTCATCACCAACACCAGCTCCTCCGACATCACGCTCGAAGTGAATCCCGGCAGCGCCGCCGCCGTCCGTTGCGATTGCCTCGTGCCGAAGGGCGCCGCCCGCACCCACATCGGGTACTACCGCCTGTACCAGAACTCGAGCGTAGCGGCATACAACAGTGCCCATCCGTATTTCGGTCCCCACGTCGACCGGCAGGGGTTCGCGACGCGCGTCGCGCCGCAAAGCGGCGCCGTGGTGCTGACGTTTTGACCGCTGCCGCCTCTGGCGAGGCCCTCGATCCCCGGCTCGTGACCCGGGCGCGCGGCGCCCTGCTCGGCCTCGTGGTCGGCAACCAGCTCGGAGTCCCTACCGAGCAGCTGGGCACCGCGAAGGCGATCCGCGAGGCATTTCCTCAGGGCGTGCGCGATCTCGCGCCGCCGCCCAAGGGATCGCCCTTCGACGACGACGCGGCGATGGCTCTGCTGCTCGCCGAGTCGCTGGCGCAGAAGGGCGACTTCGACGCGACCGACGTGGCGGAGCGCTGGGTCAAATGGATGAAGGTGGACGGCCGCGGCATCGGCCTCACGACGCAGCGCGCGTTGCGGCTCATCGAGCGCGGCACCGAGCCGTTCGAGGCCGGCCGGCTGACCCTCGGCCCGCGGTCCGCGGCCAATGGCGCCGTGATGCGCTGCGTGCCCGTCGCCCTGCGCTATCACGATAACGTCGAGAAGCTGGTGCGCGTCTCGATGCAACAGGCCGCCATCACTCACGCCGACGAGCGCTGCACCTGGGGGGCGGCGGCGGTGAACCTCGCCGCTCGCGAGCTGCTCCACGGCAACCAACACTTCGTGGAGGAGGTGTTACATCGCTTGGAGGGTGCGGCGCCGCGGGCTCTGCTCGACGCCATTCGGCGAGTTCTGTGGGAGCAGGAGGGCGACCTGCCGATCGCCGCACGGGGGGAATTCGGCTACGTCGTGCACTGCGTCGAGATCGCCTTCTGGTGCGCCGTCCACCGGCCGTCGCTCGAGGAGACGCTCATCTTCCTCGCCGAGGCTGGTGGGGATACCGATACGAACGCCGCGGTCGCCGGAGCGTTGCTGGGTGTGCGGGACGGCGAGACCGGGATCCCGGCTCGCTGGCTCGATCAGCTCGGGCGGAGCAGCGCGCGCGGTGTGTCGGAGTTGGCGGAGAGACTGATAACAGCCGCAAGCCGCAAGTCATAGGTCGCAAGGCCTTCTTGCGGCTTACGGCTTGTGGCTTACGACTTACGGGTTACGCCTACCTTCACGTATCGGGCGATCCGGTCCATCACATCCAGGTCGAGGAGCATGATGGACACCCACCGCGCGGTGTCCCGCCCACGCCAGTTGAACCGCACCAGGCGTCGGCCGTAGCGCCACTCCCAGGCGCCCTTCTTGACCGCCCGCGGGCGGCCGAACAGCCGCGTCAACTCGCGCTTGGTGCGCTCCACGAGCGGGACGCCCCGCTTGTCGCCGAACCCGGCCGAGTCGAAGAACGCGACGGTGTGGGCGTTGCCCTCGACGAAACTGGCGCTCAGGTAGCATCGCGGCGCGGCGCCCGGGCCAGCGATGACCACGCCGCATTCCATCACCTGTGCCGTGCTGCGCGAGGTCTCGCAGTGCAGCACGTCGCGATCGGCGAGGGTCCGGGCCCGCTCGACAAACGCGCGGTAGCTGATACCCGGCATGAAACCGCGATACATCGGCAGCGAGGGCGGGGGACTCTGGCCGAACGCGACGGCCGCGGCGACGACCGCGGTGAGCAGTGCGGCGACGATCGAGCGCATGTGCCACCCAATATAGGGCCGAAAACGAGAGCGGGCCCGGAAACCCGGGCCCGCTCGAGCATCGATCAGCGTCGCTCAGACCTTGCGGACGTTCTGCGCCTGCAAGCCCTTCGGACCCTGGGCGACTTCGAACTCGACCGTATCGCCCTCGGCGAGACTGCGGAAGCCCTCGGCCTGGATCGCCGTGAAGTGGACAAACACGTCCGGACCCGACTCCTGCGCGATAAAGCCAAATCCCTTCGCGTCGTTGAACCACTTCACCTTACCCTTTGCCATAACCGTTCGAACCTCAGCACTAAGGGGCACTGCCCCGGACACGTTCGACCCTGGTCACCGCGACCAGAGACGGGCTCAAACAAAAACCGCGAGGCAAGTGGTCCTCGCGGTGCGCAGACAAACCGGTGACGGTGCCACGTATTGCTTGAACCGGGGCCAAAGGTAGGATTGACGATCACCCCTGTCAATAGAGTAAATGTCGCGTGCTTCGGCGGTTGCGTGGTCGGGCGTGAAGTGCAGCCACTATAACGACAGTATCCAGCCACTACGGAGCCGGCATCCGCGTTGGCGCTACCGTAACCGCTTTTCCTGTTTCGAGCTGTCTTCCCTCACGGGAAGTCCGACGGCCAGCAGGAAATCCCGTCGGGCTGCGTCGTACGTCTTCATTCGTTTGCCGAGCTCGACGACGGTCGCGGCGGGTGTCGCGGCGGCGCTGTCCTCGCAGGTCGGCGTGTATGCGATCAGCGAGTCGATCTGCGTGACGAGCCGCCGCGCCTTCAGGCGGACGGTGTCCTCGTACACGGTGGGGCTCATCTGCGGGCGGCCGCGCTTCAGGAACGCGCGACCACTTCCGCACAGGCCGGCGAGAAACCGGCCCGCACGCCGCTGCGACACGGCGTCGTGCGTACTCTGAGCGCGTGTGACGCGGCTCACACCGTCCAAGATCTGGGCGATCCCGCGCGACGCCGTCCGCAGTCCGAGCAGGAACCGCTTCTGCTCGGGACTCGGTGGCGGCGGCGGTGGCAGCGACTCCACACGCGTGGAGTCCGCGGGCGGGGCCGGTGTCGGCGGCACCGGCTCCTGTGCTCCGAGCACTGTCGCGGTGATCCACGTCATCACGGCCAAGCAGCGCATCACGAGATCCTCTGGTTGGTGGCTGGGAGCCTTGGTTATAATGTCCCAATGACCGTTCCCGCAACCTCGCGAAAGACCCACGAGTTCGAGGATCGCGCCGACGCGCTCGCGCATTTCTTCTTGCGGGCGGGGGAGGCGCCACGCCTCCTCGCCTATGACGATAGCGTCGGTTGCCCGCTCGACCAAGCGCTCGCCGCCATCGAGTGGACCGCCGCCGTGGGCATTCTCGCGCACGATGACCTCATTCACGCGGCGCGTCTCAGCTCGGATGCGTCTGCGGCGGTGGTGGAGCGCAAGGACGGCGAGCAGCGCGTGTTCATCTACTTCGGGCCCCGCATGGACGCCCCCCCCGCCGATCCGTACGAGGGCACGCTGTTATACGACGAGCCCGGCGTGCGCGCGTACATCTTCGCCCAGCGCGTACACGCCATCGCCCACTTCCTGCGCGCCACCCTCGGCCTGGGCGCCGTTATCTCGATGCTGGGCCGCCGTGCCCCGGAGCTCCGCCACATCCGCCGCTGGTTGCAGGCGCTCTTCAGTGAGCCGCTCACCGGCTCCACGCAGCTGCTCGCCGGTTGGTTCGCGACCGGCGGTGCCGGTGGGTTGTTCCTCCCCCGACAGGCCGCCGCACCGTTTACGTACAGCGAGGTTGGAATGGAGCTGTGAAGCAGGCTAGAGGAGGCTCGGGAGGTTGGGGAAGGTTGGGGGAGGTTGCGACGGTCACCGCTCAGCCTCCCCTAACCTTCCCTAACCTCCTCTAACCTCCCCAACCTGTTTTTGTTGATTCACAACTCCACATCGTGTGGACGGGCGCGCCAATGACCGATAGCGATAGGGGTTACTGTCCACATCCGGTGCACATCGAAGTGAGCTAACCCGAAGAAATATCGGCACTTGCGCGCTCTGAGCGCGCCCCTATATTGATGCCACGCGGCTTGGAGGGAAGGGTCGGGACCTGGTGTCCCAGCTACGCCTCTAAGACGGGTCCGAGCGGAAATTCCGGGGAGGCCGCCGACGCAAACAAGGGCTCAGGCGGCCGGCGATCCGGGAGCAGGCTCTCCGGCTCGGATAGAGGGGGCCAGTCGCGTGCCCCATCCACGTCGAAGTGGTGCCTCGACGTGCAGTGCGGAGGGTCGGTCCGCGACCCGATCTGACCCGTAGCACCCACATCGGTGAACCAAGTGGCCCGGCCAGGCTGCTTGGGGATGGAAGCCGGAGCTCCTGTTCGCCCTACCGAGCGACGCATCAGTCAACCGGCGGCGGCAGGATGAAGAACGGTGGGAGCAATCCCCCGGCTCCGGGTAACCGGTGTGCGGAGCCCCCGGGCGGCCTATCGTGCCGTCCCGGGGGCTTCGTGTTTTATTATGGCCCCATGCCACTCGCACTCCCGTACTCCATTCCGCTCGTCGCCGCCGGTGCGACCTTGGCGGCATGGGCGTACGGCACGTACGAGCCGAATAGCCCCGTGTTCGGGCGCGCCATCGGCCGAGGGGTTCGCACGGGGCGCGTGGCGTACCTCACGTTCGACGATGGTCCCAATCCCGGCGCCACGGAGCCGATCCTCGACACGCTCGCGGCACACCGCGTCCCCGCGGCGTTCTTCATGGTGGGCGAGCACGTGCGCCGCTTTCCCACAGTGGCCCGCCGCGTCGCCGCCCTGGGCCATGAAGTCGGCAATCACACGCTGCGACACAAGAAGCTGCACTTCCTCGGGCCGTCGCGGATTCGCGAAGAGCTCGTGCGCGCGCACGAGTTGATCGCCGGTACCACCGGGCGGGACCCCCGGAGCTTCCGGGCGCCCCACGGCTACCGCAATCCATTCGTCGCGCCGGCGGTCCGCCGCCTCGCGTACACCGTGTTCGGTTGGACCTTCGGCGTGTGGGACTCAGACCCTCGCGTGACGGGGGAGGAAATCCGGGGGCGCGTGCGCCGGAAGCTCAAGCCAGGCGCCATCATCCTGCTGCATGACGGTGACGGTTACGACCCGACCGGCGATCGTCGCCGGACGGCGGCCGCCCTCCCCGGGATCATCGCAGACGCGCGCGCACGGGGCTTCGAGTTTCGTCCCCTCGGCGAGCTCATCCGGTGAACGCGACGCGCTGGCGCTGGGTGGGGTGGCTGATCGGCCTCGTCGGTGTCGGCTTGGCCCTCAAGTTCTTCACCGGCTTCCCGTGGCGTGTCACCTTCGCGGCGGTGCTGGGGGCGAACGCGTGGTTGCTTGGTGTCGCCCTGGTGGTCAACCTCTCGTCGCTCGTCGCCAAGGGATGGGGGTGGCACCTGATCCTGAAACCCGTGGCGCCACACACCTGGCGCGCGGCCCAGGAAGCAAATCTCGTCGGCGCGGCGGTCAACGACCTGTCGATTGCCGTCGCTGGTGAAGCGGCCCGGATCCACGTGATCGGACAGCGAGCCGGCGTCCCACTGGGGGCTGCAGCCTCTTCGGTGGTCTGGACTCGTGTGGCCGAAGCACTCGCATTGGCCATCTTCCTCGTGATGGCACCGAGCGTCCTCGACCTCGAGCCGTGGTTGCGGGCGATGCAAGTCGGCGTCGGATTGGCCCTGGTCGTTGTGCTGCTGTTGGCCTGGGCGCGAGGATGGGGGTGGCTCGCCGATCAGCTACCGGCGTCTATCCGGACCCGTCTCGAGCCGCTCCGCATGATGGGCCGCGGCGGGCGGCTGCTGCTCCCTACGCTGTTCGGCGTCTACAACTGGGCCGCCCAGTGGGCGACCTACCATCTCGTGCTGCTGGCGACGGGCATCCCGGCGTCCTTCGCGGCGTCGTTCACCGCTCTCATCGCGGCAAACCTGACCGGCCTCCTGCGGCCCACGCCGGCCAACGTCGGCGTCACGCAAGCGGCGCTGGTCGTAGGTCTGTTGCCATTCGGCGTGGCACCCGAGCAGGCGGTCGCGGCCGGCCTCGTGCTGCAGGGACTGCAGGTCCTCCCGGTACTGGGGCTGGGCGCCATGGTGACCGGGTGGCGCCTGCTGAGGCTCGAGGCGGAGCTCACCTAGGCAGCACGGCGCGACAAAACGCCTTACCGCTCGTGAAAAAGGGTGATGGGACCGGGCCCACCGCGCGTAGGTTGCCCGCGTGGCGCCCGCTTTCACCATGCCCGATCCCGCGACGCGGCGGCGGCTCGCCGCCCTCGCCGACGTCAACAACGCGCTCTGTGCTGCCCGCTGTGCCGCCCAGCTGGCCGGACGCGAGACCGGCGAGTTCCTGGTCCGCGAGCTGCTTCTCACCGTGATCGATCAAATCGACCGCGCCGCAGCGGCGCTGCGGCGGCTGTGAGCCACCGTCACAACCTCCCCCGTCCTCCACCATCCTCCCCCGACCTTCTGAGCCGTTGCGGGTCGGGGTCGGTGTCGTGAGCCTTGTGAAAGGGCACGCGAGGGCTCCGAATCGGCAGTAAGTGCGCGATCGAGTTGGCGTAGAACTCGAGGATGGGCCTGCCGCGGGGCAGGACCACGAGACTGTCGCCGTCGGCGACCACCAGGCGGCGCATCCGGAGCATCCGCCAGGCGCGGTCCCACACGTCGCCGATACGCGAGCCGCCCCGCACGACCTTCGCGTTCACGTCGCGCAGTCGGTCCCGCAGCTGATCCATCCGGTCGAGCACCGCCGACTTTGGGATCACGATCTGCCCGAACGAAAGCAGTGCCGCCGCAGCCAGCGGGACGGGCGTCACCGGGATGATGGCGCCGATCCGCTGCATCAATTCCGCCGCCAGGCGCTCGAGCTCGGGGAGGCGTCGTTCCTTGGGGAGCTCGAGCACGCCCGGCCGCGTCGCCAGCCAGCGGCGCAGCGACAACGGAGTGCCGAAGTTGACGGCGGCGCGGCCATAGCGCTTGAGTCGCCCGGTCACGAGCCGTAACGTGTTGGTGGTCAAGTAGCTAGCGACCGTCACGAGCTGGGCAAATCGCCCCGGCCTGTCCCGCTCGTCGACCAGCTCGCGTGTGAGGGCCCGGTCCTCGAGCACACGATCGAAATTGATCGCGACCGGCACGAACCAGATATCGCGATCGAAGGCGGGGTCGAGGATCGTACGGCACACGTAGTCGAGCAAGCCGAGCTTCGCCCGCCCCAGGCGGCCGTCGCGCGACAGGCGGCCCTCGGGAAAGAACCCCTGCGTAACACCGTTCTTGGTGATCAAGTGCACGTAGCGCTCGAGCACCGCGTGATACAGCGGCTCGCGGAAGCCGCGGCGGATGAAGTAGGACCCGAATGACTTGAACACGTACTCGAGGGGCCAGATCCGCGCCCATTCGCCCACCGCGTAGCTCACATGAGCCCCATAGGCGAGGACGTAGGCGACGACGACATAGTCCACGTTCGAGCGGTGGTTCATCATGTAGACCACCACATCCCGCTTCGGAATCCCCTCGAGCGACGCCTCGTCCTGATAATCCACGGTGACGCGGTAGAGCAGGTTCAGCACGACCTTCGCGAAATTGTAGCCGATGCGGTAATACGAGAGGACGTTGAGCTGCGGGACGATCTCGTTGATGTAGGCGTCCACGCGCCGCCGGACGTCCGCGTCGGACAGGTTGTGTTCGCTGGCGTGCTGGGCGATGGCGTCCCGGACGATCGGGTCTTCGGCGAGCGCGGTCTTCGCTGCGCGACGCTGTTGCAGATGATAGCGCGCCAGGCGGGCGTGAAACTCGTGGATCGCGCGCAGGGCCCGGCGCCCGAGCCACCCGGTCACGCGGTCTCGCCTCCCTCCTTCTTGAGCTGGGCGTATCCCATGCCGCGCAGGATCGTGATGCGCTTCGCCATCGGAGGGTGGGTGGCGAGGAAATCGGCGAACATCCCTTCGTGCCCGGTCAACCGCCGGCCGAGCGGATCCGCGATGCAGAGGTGCGCGGCGCCGCGCTTGATGTGCGTCGTGGGTGCGTCCGCCGCTTCGATCTTTTGCAGCGCACTGGCCAGCGCCAGCGGGTTGCGGGTGAATTGAGCGCTCATCGCATCCGCCAGGTACTCGCGTTTGCGGCTCACGGCCAGGGCCAGGATCTGTGCGATGATCGGGGCCAGGAGCCAGGAGATTATCCAGACCACGAGAAGGACGATGAGGAGCGGGCCGGCGCCACCCTTCTTGCCTCCGCCCCCTCCCCCGGACGACCCTCCGCCGCCCCCTCCCCCATCTCCTCCTCCCCAGCTGCCTCCGCCGCGGAGCACCCGTGTGGCGCCGTCGTGCATCAAGGCCACTGCTCCCACCAACGCCGCGAGCGTGGTCATCAGGCGCACGTCGAGGTTCTTCACGTGTCCGAGCTCATGACCGATGACCGCTTGCAGCTCTTCCCGACTGCACAGATCGAGCAGACCCTGCGTCACTGCTAGGTGGGCATGCAGCGGATCGGTCCCGGTCGCGAACGCGTTGGGATCGGGGTCGTCCACGATCCAGATGCGAGGCCGCGGCACGCCGGCCGCGATCGCCATCTCCTCCACGACGTTGACCAGCTGTTTTTCCTTGGGATCGGTCGGGTCGACCACCTCCCGCGCACCGGTGGACCACAGCACCTTCTCGGGTCCGGTCGCGTACGCGTACCAGGCGGTGCACACCGCGATCGCGGTGAGCGCCAAGCCGAACCAGGGGAACACGTGATGGTACGCGGTGACCGCAGCGTCGCGGGTGGACAGGTAGTAGATGTAGTCCCCGCCAAACCCCAGCCAGGCGAAAAAGATGACGAAGCCGATCACCAACAGGACGGTGCGCCGGCGATTGGCCTCCTGTTGTTGAAAGAGGTTGAGCGAGGCGTCGTCGCTCACGCCTTCGGCTTCATCGTCAGGTCGACCTGGGGGACCGCCTTCTCGGCCTGATCCTCGATCTCCCACAGGTCGGCGGACTGCGCCTTGGCGATCCCCGCCACCAGGTTTGTCGGGAATTGCTGCTGCTTCGTGTTGTACTGGGTGGCCGTGTCGTTGTACAGCTGGCGAGCGAACGCCACCTTGTTTTCAGTCGACGCCAGCTCTTCCTGGAGCTGCCCGATGTTGCCGGTCGCCTTGAGCTGCGGATACTGCTCCACGACCACCATCAGCCGCTGGAGCGTGGAGGACAGGGCGTTCTCCGCCTGGCTGATCTGCTTTATGCCCTCGGGTCCCGCCGCATTGACTTTCACGGCCTGGTTGCGCGCCTGAATCACCGCCTCGAGGGTCGATCGCTCGAAGTCCATGGCGCCTTTGACCGCGTTCACGAGGTTCGGGATAAGATCGTGACGCCGCTTCAGCTGAACGTCGATCTGCTTGAACGCGTTGAGGGTCTGGTTCTTGAGGGAGATGAGCCCGTTGTACGCGCCAATCAGCCAGGCGACGACCACGACGAGGACTACCAGCAGGATCCAAGAGAACATCGCGGTACCCCAAGGTTGTGGAGGTTAGGGCGCGGGCATCAATTTCGCGAGCGCCTGGCGCACGGCCTCGGCGACCGCGGCGTCATCTGGCCCGAGCCGCGCCAACGGGTGAGCCGTCTCGACGTGCAGCTCCATGCCTCGGCTGACCGGAATCCGGCGCCAGGAGCTCGAGCTCTCCGGATCGCGGCCCGCATCCCGCTCCAGCCACGCCGTCAGTGCGCGACCCGACTTCCCGCGCGGCGGGGCACCCTTGCTCTTGAGCGGCAGCCGGTCCGGGACGAGGAGCGAGGGCCCCAGTGTTTGCGCCGCCCGCCGCTCCAGCACGTCACCGGTCTGATCCCGCATCTCCTTGGTGATGGAGGCGAGCGTCGTGCCTTCCATCTGCCTGAGCTTGATCCAGAGGAGCTGGAGAAAGTGTCGGTAGGAGTACGTCGCCGCCGTACCCCGCCCTTCGGGTGGGCTGACGAGGCCCTTCGTGACGTAGAAGCGGATCGCCCGCTCGCTCGGTTGCGCCTTCGCCGCCGCGTTGATGGGTGTGATCGCAGACGTGTCGAGCACCGCCCCCACCAGGGCGGCGAGATCGCGGAGATTCCAGGGCGCGAGGTTGCGGTACTCCCGCAGAACGTGGATCGGCTCGTGCTGTGGCGCCCCCCCGCCCCCCGCGCCCCCCGCCGTCACGCCTCAGCGCCTCCCCGCTCACGCTCCTGGTCCGCGCGAGCCGTCAGGGCGAGCCAGTCGAGGACTTCGTGGAGATTGAACGGCTTGCGGATCACGGCGCACCGGTGGCGCTCGAGCCAGGTGCGCACCTCGTCTGCATCCGCGTCGCCCGTCATGATCGCGATGCGGCCGTCGAATCTGGGCCAGCGGTGCACGATCGCGAGGTACAACGCCAGCCCGGACATCGTGGGCAGGCGGATGTCGAGCAGGATCGCGTCAGGGTGCTCGGTGGCGAGGAGCTCGTAAGCGGTCTCCGCGCTGCCGGCCCCGATCATGCGGATGCCGTGGCGCGACAGCGAACGCTCGAGCACCCGGCGCAGCGGGGCCTCGTCGTCGACGACGAGAACGGTGCGGGGAATCATGCCGACGATACCGAGGCCTGCGTGGGCGGCGCCGTGTGGAAGCGTTGGACCACGCGCGCGAGCGCGTCGTTCGAGCCGAGTGAGAGCCGCATCTCACCGGCCGTAAGTCCCAGGTAGGCACGCGCGTGCAGCTGCAGCGTCTTGGTCTGCGAATATCCCAACCGCTTCGCCACGTCCTCGATCGTGAAGCCGGGGTCCTGCAGCAGGCGGTGGGCATACAACACGCGCGCGGCACAGAGAAAATGCCGGGGCGAGGGCAGGCCCACGCGGGTGAACCACCGCTCGCAGGTACGCCGGTCCACTCGCGCCCGCACCGCGACCTGGCCGACGGTCTGGACCTCGCCGGGCGAGCGCAACGCCTCCTCGAGCACCCAGCGGAGCTCGCTCGGCAGCGGCGACAGCGCGTCCGCGAGTTGGTCCAGGAGCTGGCGCGACGAGGAGCGAGCTTCCTCCTGGCCGAGCACTTCACGCAGGCGGCTGGGATGGTCGTCGTAGTTGGCGAAGACCACGTGCTGGATGCCGCGCTGGCCTAGCGCCAGGAGCACGCCCGCCGTCCGCGGGGTGAGCGTCGTGTACAGGATGAGCGGTAAGGAGGGGAAGAGCACCCGCAATCGCTCGATCTCTTGTGACCGAGCGTCCCCCGAGAGCAGGGGGTCGACGACTGCCAGTTCCACGGGGCGTCCGCGGATGGCGCCCAGCACATCGTCCCACGTCTGGGCCTGCGCCACGGTGAAGCGGGAGGCGGCGGCCCGGCGCAGCTTGTGGAACTGGACGTCCGAGACGGCGGCTAAGACGAGCATGAATGCCCCAAAACCCCTAAATGTCGCAAAATCGCCCTACGATGCCGCAAAAACGCCCTAAAAACTGGACGCTCGCATACCCAGGTTCTTGTGTCCTGTTGCACCAGTACCACACCCAGGTATGCGGAGGTTCTAATGTCCCGGATTCGCGCCCTCTTCGCCCTTTTGGTCGTCGCGTTCGCTCTCTCCACCGTCGCTTGCGCCGACGCCACCGGTCCCCGCCACGGCTGCGACTATCAGAACAGCAACACCTGCCATTAGCAGACTAGCCCACGAGCTGCGCGAGGGACTCCGACACTTCGCGCAGCTCGTCCGTCTGCACCACCGGCTCGGTGACAAGCTGCGACTCCTGCGCCATCGCCTGCTCGCAGTCCCGTAGCCCTGCGACAATGCGCTCGATCCGGAACTCGAACTCGTGCAGGCCTGCGCCGCTCGCGATCTCAAGCGCCTGCTTCATCAAGGCCTCGGCCCGGCGGAACCGTCCGAACCGCGCCTGTCCGATCCCCTGCTTGAGATAGAAGTCCGCCAAAATGTTCGCTGGCATATCCGCCAGGCGCACCTCGCATCGCTCGCGCCAACGAGCGAATCCGATATGGTCTCGCTTGAAGGAGGCGCAATGCATCAATTCGATCATCGCGTTGCTGGTGCTGTCGCGCGTGCCCCCGCGGCGCACGACCTCTGACAGCGCTCGCTCCGCGCCCGTCGCGTCACCCAAGCTCAACAGCATGAGACCCAAGTCGCTCAACGCGCGCATGCGCGACTCATCCTCCTCGTACAACTCGAACGCCCGCCACGCGTGCACGATCGCTTCCGCCGCCTGCCCCATCTGATGGTGCGTCACGGCAATGCCGTGCTCGGCACGCGCTTCGGCGTCCTGTTCACCGGCAGTGCGCGCGTCCGCGAGGATCCCCTGCAGCCGACGCTCGGCTTCCGCAAGGTTGCCACGCCCGAGTACCGAGTTCGCACGACCGATCCGGGAGAGCAACGCCGAGTAGCGATCGCCGGATGCGGTCGCCAAGTCCCCGGCCTCCGCGTAGGCGGCCTCCGCTTCGTCGAACCGGTTCAGCTTTCGGTGGACGCGCGCGAACCTCAAGTGCGCCGCCACGACGTCAGCCGGCAACAAACGGCTCCCCACCACGACGAGCAGCGTCGTCAACACATCGATCGCTTCCTCGAGGCGCAGCTCGTCTTCCAGGAAGTGCGCGTAAGCAAAGAGCGCGGGTGCGATCAGCCGGACTTCGTCCAGGCGATGGGCGTCTGCGGCGCTCGATGCGACGCCGTGGACGTGCGCACCTTCGGTCGCGGCGGCCCGCAGCTCGCGGCAGAATCGGTCGGTGGCAACCCACTGGTAATGGAAAGCGTCAGCCGAGGCTGGCGGGCGCTCCGTTCCAAGGAGGTCCACCAGACGGAGCGCGAGGAACGCGCCCTGTCCGAGACGCGCCTCGAGCGTCGTGGCGGTTTGGGGACCGGACACGCGCTGGAGAAAGATGGCGTGGGGTAGTGATTCGAACTTGAGGCGTGAAACCGGCATCCCGTGTCTCCCAGTGGGCACGTGGCTTGTCGCTCCCCGGCAAGGGCAGGGAGCATGCCTCAGGTGCAACGTACGGCCGGCACAGAACATAGCGATTCCGGGCCCGTGGCGTTAGGCCGCAGTTTTCGCGTTTTCGTGCTTTTCGCCGCACGATTCCGATGCCGGTCCCCGGCCCAATTGGCCCCTTATTCGGGCCATGCGACGGGGAATCACGTTGGTCGAACTGGCTGTCGTCGTGGCAATTGTGGCGATCGTGACCGCCATCACGTTGCCTCGGCTGGGAGGGCTCTTGGACTGGATGGCGGTAAACGCCGCCGCTCAGGAAATCTCGACGGCCATGGCCGTGGCGCGGAGCTCGGCGATCATGCAAGGCACGCGCAGCCGCGCCGTGATCGCCGCGGACACTCTCCGCATCGACCGCTGGCTAGGCGACTCGTGGGGGTCCCTCGAGCGCTGGCCTGGGCCCAACGCGCACGGCGTGACGCTGGAAGTGTCCAACCCGGAAATTGTATTCGATCCAATCGGCCTGGGCTGGGGAGTGTCCAACACCAAAGTCGTAGTGCGCCGCGGCGGTCGTTCCGAAATGATCACCGTCTCACGGCTCGGCCGGATCAAGCGGTGGTAGCCCCAGCATGCAACCAATTCCCTGCGGTGGGCATCATACGGGTGGAAGCAGGTCAGGTCAGTGTCAGGGGTGAAACATCCGGTAGGGCAGCGCGTATTCAGCTATGGGTAATCAACTGGTCGCGGCCGAAGTGTGACGGCCACTTCGCCCGACCGCCAACCCGGGGAGTTGTCAGCCCCGGGTTTGGTTTTTTTGACAGGGGGGGGCTCGGGGCGGCCCCTACCCGCTCACTCAGGCCGGATGCCGACTACCTCGATGGTCAGCGTGACTCGGTCGGCCACCCTGACGGTGTTCGCCGGGCCGCCCCGGTAGGGCCTGATCCCGAAGTCCGTCTGTTTCACCGAGAAACTCCCGTTCGCTCTGAGCGTATCGCGGCCGACCGCGACCGTGAGCTCCGCGCCCACGTCGCGGGTCTGGCCGGCGATCGTGAGCTGGCCCTCCACGTGGAACCCCTCCGGCGTCGGCGCGACCGCGGTCGAGACGAACGTGATCAGGGGATACTGGTCCACGTGGAGCACTTCACCTCGCATCGCCTCCGTGACCTTCCGGATCTCGGCCGTGTCCGGGGGAGTCAGCACCTCCAGGCTGTCCGTCCCGACCGAGACCTCGACCCGCGAATCTGCCGGGGCGCTCGGGTAGTAGACGACGCGTCCCGAGAATGCCCGGGCGCGCACGAGATGACTGTGGCCCGCGAAACCGAACAGTCCGGCCTTCCCCGTCTTTACTTCGAGCCGGCTGTCTTGCGACAGTACGTACATGACCGAGTCGGTTGGGCGATCCTGAGCCCGCGATGCAACCGGGGCGAGGCACGCGGCCCCGGCCATTGCAACATGTCTGAAGGTCATCGCTTTCTCCCGCCGAGATAACGCTCGAGCCCCTCCTCGAAGGGGAGCGGCCGGATCGCGAACACGGATTCGAGGGCGTTGGCGGGGGTCGCGGCGCCCTCGACCAGCATCTGCAGCTGATCGCTCGTCAACGGCGCTGCGGGTCCGAGCAGGTCGAACACGCCGGCCGCCGCGCGCGCCAAGGCCAGGGGCAGATGGACGAACGGCCTGGGGTGACCCGTCGCACGCCCGATCGCGCCGACGAAGGTCTCGTATGTGATCGGTGTCGGCCCGCCGAGCTCGAACGCGCCGGTGAAGTCAGCGTCCTCGGCCGCCAGCGCGAAGGCGAGCGCGACGTCCTCGATCCACACCGGTTGCGTTGGGAAGGAGCCGTCTCCGAATATGGGCACGACCGGCGACCACCGGTGCAGGCGGGCGAGGGTGCGGATCGGTGCGCTCTCCGGTCCGCTGATGATGGACGGTCGGAAGATCGCGTGCGACAGGCCTGAGGCGCGGACGAGCTCCTCTGCTTCCCACTTGGTCCGATGATACAGAGTTGCGTCGCGCCCCCCTCGCGCACCGACCGCGCTCATGTGCAGAAAGCGGACGACCCCGGCCGCGCGCGCGGCGGCGAGCAGCCGGCGGGTCCCATCGACGTGCACGCTTTGGAAGGTCGCGCGACCGGACTCCACGATGATGCCGACCAAGTGGACCACTGCGGAGGCGCCCTGCACGAGTGACGCCACCCCGCTCGTGTCCGACAGGTCGCCCGCGACGTACTCGACTGGAGTGTTCGGAGAGAGGGCGTCCGCCCGGAAGGAGTTCCGCACCAGCGCGCGTACCCGATGACCGCGACGCGCCAGGAGAGCCGCGACGTGCCGTCCCACGAATCCTGTGGCTCCGGTGACGGCGATCAACACGGGCGATGGACAATCAGCTGGCGCTCGTACCGCCCTCGTCGAGGAATACCAACGTCCTGCGTCGGGCGACGACCGTCGCGAGCGCCTCGTAGACCTTCGGGTCGAGCACGGTGCCCGCCAGGTCGGCGATGCGCTCGACCGCCTTCTCGGGCGTCATTTTCTCCTGGTAGGCGCGCGAAGTGCTCAGGGCGTCGAATACTTCGGCGGCGCCGATGATGCGGCCAGAGAGCGGGATCTCCTCGCCACGCAACCCGTCTGGGTAGCCGGTGCCGTCCCACCGCTCGTGATGATGGCGCACTGCCGGCATGATGTCGCCAAGGTGTGAGAGCGGCGCGAGGATCTGAGAGCCGATGACGACGTGCTGTTTGACGTGCTCGAACTCATCGGGCGTCAGCGCCCCCTGCTTGTTCAGCACGGCTTCCCGGGTGCCGATCTTGCCGATGTCGTGGAGCCGGCCGGCCACGCGCACTTGCTCGACGTCCTCATCGGACAGGCCGAGTTGATGCGCGATCGTCGCGGACATATCGGCCACCCGGGCCGAGTGCCCCCGCATGTATGGGTCCTTCGCCTCGAGGGCGTTGACCAGGGCTTCGAGCGTCGCGAGGGACAGACGCTCGAGCTTCATGCGCTCCCGATGGAGCTCCGCGGTCCGGGTCGTGACTTCCTCTTTCAGCCATTGGTTCAACTCGCGATTCTCGTGCAACATCTCGCGGCGCTTTAAAGCGCGTTGGACGGCCCGTCCCAGGTCCGCGAGCTCGATCGGCTTGGTCAGGTAGTCCATGGCACCGCGCTGCATGCACAAGGCCGCACTGGTCGCATCGTTCACGGCGGTCAACATGAGGATCGCGAGCTCGGGCTCGACCTCGAGTGCCTGTGGCACGAGGTCGACGCCGCTCGTGCCGGGCATGCGAATGTCGCAGAGCATCAGCGCGACGCGGTGACGGCGGAGCTGCTGTAACGCCTCTTCACCGGAGCCCGCGGCATACACCTCGAACTGTTGTTGCATCAAGAACTTCTTGAGGGCGTTCCGGATGGGCTCCTCGTCGTCCACCACCAGAATCTGGACCGGACCGCCCTCCGTCATGTCGGCCACTCGGGACTCCTTGGGTGATACCTCAAAGAAAATGGCGCTCGCCGGTCTGTCTGGACAGCCCCAGGGAGGCTTGGACGGCTCAATCGCCCGCTGCGACGAAGCTGAGGCTCACCGGCGCAGCGAGTAAGCCCGCGCGGTGCGCACGGTCGAAGAGCTCGGCCACGGCGCGGCGACCCGTCGGACCGTAGTCCACCGTGTAGTCGTTGACATACATCCCGATGAACCGGTCGGTGCGGGCTGCGTCGAGACCGCGGCTGTAAGCGCCCGCGTGCGCGAGCGCCTCGGCCCGGTGCGCCAGGCCGTACTCGATGCTGGCTTTCAGGTCGCGAGCGATGTCGCGCATCAACGTCTCGCCCAGATCGCGGCGTACGGCGTTGCCTCCGAGCGGGAGGGGCAGGCCGGTTTCAGCGTGCCACCATTCGCCCAGGTCGACCCAGAGGTGCAGCCCTCGGTCGCCGTACGTGAGCTGCCCTTCGTGAATGAGGATGCCCGCGTCGGCTCGGCCCTGCACGACGTAATCCTCGATCTCGTCGAACGGAACCACGACATGCTGCACCGCCGGTTGGTAGAGCTTGAGCGCGAGAAACGCCGTCGTGAGCTCACCCGGGACGGCCACGACTCGCCCGGGATCGGCGAGCGCGGCGCGGGGCTCTGCCGGTCGGGGAACGGCGGCGACGATGCGGGGCCCGTACCGATCGCCGATGCTCGCCCCGTGGGCGAGCAGCGCGTACCGCTTGGCGAGGTACGCATAGGCATGAAGCGACACGGCCGTCACTTCCAGCTCGCCGGCGAGCGCGCGCCGGTTCAACGACTCGATGTCGCCGAGCTCGTGTACGTAGCGCCGGCCAGCGGTGTCGATGCGACCCGCCGCGAGCGCCCAGAACATGAAGGCGTCGTCGGCGTCCGGGCTGTGCGCCAGCCGGATCGTCTGCCGAGCCTCAGCCACCGCGTTTCGACGTTGCACGGGTCACCTCGGTGGCTTGTTCGTGAAACGCGTCGAGGTTCTGGGCGTGCTCGGTGTATTCGGGTCGCTGGCGAGCCCGCTCTCGGGCCTCGTTCTTGAGGAAGTCGCCGTATGCCCTTCGTGCGCCAGCGGTCTGCCGCTCGAGGTCGAGCGCGCGGGCCCGCAGCATGAAGGCGAAGAGATGGGTGGGCACGGCCCGGCGGATCGAGTCCGCCTGCGCGAGCGCCGCGGGGGCGTTGCCGGCGGTGAGCTGGAGGACGCCAATGTGATACCGGGCGTCCACGTCGAGGGCCGGAAGCATGGTGTAGGCCTGGATGGCCATCGGAAGGAAGAAGTCTGCGCTGTCGGCTTTGCCCTGCGTATGCAACGTCATGACTCGGTTATACAGCCGGGTGGCGCGCTCCTCCGGGGACATCTGGGAGATGTCAGGCGCAGGGAGCGGTGAGCGGGGAGCAGTTCCGTCCGCTGCATCGGGAGGTCCCGCTCCCTGATCCCTGCTCCCTGCGACGCGCAGCACTAGGACAGTGAGCAAGGCGCCCAACGCCGCGCCCGCTACCCCCCACGGGAGGCCCGCTCGCCAGCCCGCGAGCTCGGCACTCGCGAGCTGAGCGCCGCACTTGTGACAGAACCTCGCCGTCGGGGCGAGGGCCGTTCCGCACGCGCGACAGTTCACTGAGCCCGGAATCTAACTGGCAGGAATGCGTGCGGCAGCGCATAGTGTACCGCCATGAGCGCCCCGTTTCCGGGATCGGATCGCGCAAAGCACATGGGGGAGCTGAAGCGCGGCGACGAGCGTTGGGAGGTCTTCATCGAGATGCAGCCGGACACTGAGGTCGGTGCGGTGCGCGGGCGCGTGCATTTCGTCAACGGCGAGCGGCGACGTACGACAAGCTGGATCTTCCTCGAGCGCACGGAGCGCGAGATCCAGGAGCGCTTCGGTGACTTTTCGGCTGTCGAGCTCTGGCACTTCGTGCAGGCGATTGATGGCTAGAGGAAGGTGTGTGGAGAACTCTGCAAGTTGTGCACATTCCCTGTGACATCGTTTCAGCTAGATGCTATCGAAGGTAGCGGAGCTTACAGGATGTTGCGTGGATGACACGAAACGGTTGACACTTCGCAACGGCGCCGGTACCTTCCCGCATGCTGATACCAGCCCCCCCCCTGAAATCCCCCAAGAGCCCGCGGCCCGAAACTCGCCACGGGCTCTCCAATTGTGGAAGCATCCGTGCACGTCCCTTTCAGCGAACGTTCTAGGAGACCGATCTCATGACCGCGACGTTGGAGCCGACCACGTCCACCTCCGGAGGCAAGCCAGCCGCGGCCGCCTCGCCGGCGGACGTGGTCCGCAAAGCAAAGGAAGCCGGCGTGCAGGTGGTGGACCTGAGGTTCACCGACCTCCCAGGCACGTGGCAGCACTTTTCGATCCCGTTGAAAGAGCTCACCGAGGACCTCTTCAAGGAAGGCATCGGGTTCGACGGCTCCTCGATTCGCGGCTTTCAGGCCATCAATGAAAGCGACATGCTGCTGTTTCCGGATCCCGCGAGCGCCTTCGTCGATCCGTGTCTGGAAGTGCCGACCCTGTCGCTCACCTGCGATGTCGCGGACCCGGTGACCGGCCAACGCTACTCGCGCGACCCGCGGTACGTGGCTCAGAAGGCGGAGCAGTACCTCGTCAAGACCGGGGTCGCCACCACGGCGTACTACGGCCCCGAGGCGGAGTTCTACATCTTCAACTCCGTCCGCTTCGATCAGAACGCGCACGAGGGCTACTATCACATCGACTCCGAAGAAGGGATCTGGAACTCCGGGACGAACGGCAGTCCCAACCAGGGGCACCGGCCACGGCATAAGGAGGGGTATTTCCCGGTGCCGCCGGTGGACCGGCTGCAGGACCTCCGATCCAAGATCATGCTCGCCCTGATGGCGTCGGGGATCGAAGTCGAGGTCCATCACCATGAGGTCGGAACGGCGGGCCAAACCGAGATCGACATGCGGTTCAACACGCTGGCGCGCATGGGCGATCAGCTCATGATGTATAAGTACATCGTGAAGAACGTGTGCCACCAGCACGGCTACACCGCGACCTTCATGCCGAAGCCGATGTTCGGGGACAACGGCTCCGGGATGCACGTGCACATGAGCCTCTGGAAGGAAGGGAAAAACCTGTTCTTCGATGCCAACGGGTACGCGCTGCTCTCGGAGAGCGCGCGTTGGTACATCGGCGGGCTCATCAAGCACGCGCCCGCGCTGCTCGCGTTCGCCGCACCCACGACGAACAGCTATCGCCGTCTGGTGCCGGGGTATGAGGCGCCGATCAACCTGATCTACTCGCAGCGGAACCGCTCGGCGATCTGCCGCATCCCGGTGTACTCCAAGTCCCCGAAGGCCAAGCGCATCGAGTTCCGGGCGCCCGATCCGTCGAGCAATCCGTACCTCACGTTCGCCGCGCTGCTCATGGCCGGGCTGGACGGGATCAAGAACAAGATCGAGCCACCCAAGCCGATGGATGTGGACCTCTACGACCTCGAGCCGGAGGAGCGGAAGCACGTGAAGAACACGCCCGGCTCGTTGAACGAGTCGCTCGCGGCGCTCGAAGGAGACCACGCGTTCCTGCTCGAGGGGGGTGTCTTCACGCCGGACCTGATCGAGACCTGGCTGGCCTACAAACGGGCCAAGGAAGTCGACCCGGTCGCGTTGCGGCCGCATCCGTACGAGTTCTTCCTGTACTACGACGTCTGAGCGACTAGACGGCTAGACGGTTAGGCGGTTAGGGGGGGTCGCCAGTTTGGCTCCTTCTAACCGCCTAACCGTCTAACCGCCTAACCAACTATGGCGACCAGCCCCAAAACCAGCGGCGCCTCCAAGCGCGACATTCTCGAGCTGTGCAAGAAGCAGGGGATCAGCTTCCTGCGCCTCCAATTCACGGACATCCTCGGCGTCAATAAGAACGTCGAAGTGCCCGATAGTCAGTTCGAGAAGGCGCTGGAGGGGGACATCATGTTCGACGGCTCGTCGATCGAGGGGTTCGTGCGGATCGAGGAGTCGGACATGGTGTTGAAGCCCGACCTCGAGACGTTCCGCGTGCTCCCCTACGACGACGAGGGCGGGCGGGTCGCGCGCCTGATCTGCGACATCTACAACCCCGACGAGACGTCCTTCGCGGGGTGCACCCGCCAGACGCTGAAGCGGCAGATTGCCAAGGCCAAGAGCCTGGGGTTCGAGATGATGGCGGGCGCCGAAGCCGAGTTCTTCATTTTCCAGCTCGACGCGAGCGGCGACCCGACGACCGAGACCCACGACCAGGGCGGCTACTTCGACCAGACGCCTGTCGACCGCGCCGAGGAAATCCGGCGGCTCATCATCCGCGACCTGGTATCGATGGGCTTCGAGGTCGAGGCTGGTCATCACGAGGTCGCGCCCGGCCAGCACGAAATCGATTTCCGCTACACGGAAGCGCTCGAAACCGCCGACAACCTCGCGACCTTCCGCTTCATCGTGCGGAACGTCGCCTATCGCCATGGGTTCATCGCGACGTTCATGCCCAAGCCGATCTTCGGTCAGAACGGCTCGGGCATGCACACTCACCAATCGTTGTTCAAGGGCGAGCAGAACGCGTTTCACGACCCCAAGGCAAAGTGGGAGCTGTCCACCACGGCGCTGCAATACGTGGCGGGGCTTCTCAAACACGCCTGCGGCTTCTGCGCGGTGACCAATCCGCTCGTGAACAGCTACAAGCGGCTCGTTCCCGGGTACGAAGCGCCGACCAACGTGGCCTGGTCCATGCGCAACCGCTCGCCGCTCGTCCGGATCCCCGATCGCCGGGGCATCGGCACTCGCTGCGAGCTGCGGATGCCCGATCCGTCCGCCAATCCGTATCTGGCCCTCGCGGTGCAGCTCGCGGCCGGGGTCGACGGCATCGAACGCAAGCTGGTGCCGCCCGATCCCGTGAACAAGAATATTTTCACGATGAGCTTTCGCGAGCGTCGCAAGTATCGAATCGACGAGCTGCCGCGCGATCTCCACGAGGCGCTGAACGAGCTCGAGAAGGACGATGTGATCCGGGCCGCGCTGGGGGAGCATATCTACGAGCGCTTCGTCGAGGCGAAGCGCGGGGAATGGCAGGACTACATCGGGCAGGTGAGCGAGTGGGAGCTGAACCGATACCTCGGACAGTATTGAGCGCGCCGGGCGCGGATCGTCATCGCTCCGGAGGATGAGCGATCAGGCGCCCGAGAGTTTTCATCACGACCGCGAGTCGCCCTTCGAGCAGATGGATCTCCCGCGCATGGCCCAGGTCGAGCGCCGCCGCGATGCGGAGCTGGGTCAACACCTCCTGCGCCGACCCCCGCGCATAGGCGAAATAGCGGCGCCGATCGGCGCCCGTCGCCCGGCCTGACGCTTCCGCTATGTTGGAGCTGATGGAGAGCGCCGCGCGCACGAGCTGATCCGCCCGGGTCGCGGCGCCCGGTCCCGCCAGCGTGCGGCTCAAACGAGCCGCCTGTACGGCGACCTCAAGCGCGAGCTCATGAACCTGCAGTCGTCGTTGGTAGGTGTGCGTCGTCACCATGCGCTACCATACAGGAGGAGGCGGCTCGTAGCGGTACCCATTTTACGCCCCGGTGCCACGTTCTTCCGCACGGCAGCGCGTGGTCTCGGCTTGGCGCTGGTGCTGCTCGGAGGCTGCGATCCCACCTCCCGCCCCGGGGACACCCGGGGCTATCAGAGCGCCGCCCGTTGGGAATGGCATGGCCGGGTGTCGGTGCAACAGGATACCGCGCTCACCATCACGCGCCTCTCACTCGACACGACAGCCGGGGCGGGGGGGGCGGGGGGCGGCGATGTGGGCCTCGCCCGTTACGACTTCAATCCGGCGGAGGGCGAAGGAGACGAATACTCGCTGACCATCGCCCTCGACTTGGGACGGGCGCGAGACCTGCGGCAGGGCGTCCCCTACTCGCTCGGGCCTCCCCCCGCCCGTATCCCTGCCTACGGCACGGTGACCTGCTTTTGCGGACCCATGAAGCCGGATTCCGTACGAGGGACATTCCTGCTCGCGACCCGGGGCCTTCGGCAGATCGCCGGCCGTGTTGACGCGACCCTGTACTTTACGGAATGGAACAACCCCACTCGGCACGTGACCTACTCGCTGCACCAGCGCATTGACCTGGTCAAGTAAGGCGGTCGGGCGGACGGTCGGTCTGGCAGTCGGCGCCGCGGCACTTCTGTCCGCCGGTTCGCCGGTCCGCCTGTCCGCCCAGACGGTCGACACGATCATCATCGTCAACCGAAACATCTTCGACCCGCAGGAGGAGGCCCTCAGCTTCATCGCCCGGCTGGCCAACCGGCTGCACGTGCGCACCCGCGCAGGCATCATTCGGCGCACCCTCCTCATCAATCCGGGTGAGCCCTACGACTCCGCCCGGATCGCGGAGAGCGAGCGTGCGCTGCGCAACCTGCACGTGTTCAGCCGCGTTCGGATCGATACCACACGCCTCGACGGCCGCCTGGCGCTGCGCGTCGCCACGACGGACGGCTGGAGTACCAAGCCGCAGCTCGGCTACACCTCCGCCGGGGGGGATGTCACCTGGTTGGCAGGCGTCGTAGAGGACAACCTGTTTGGCACCGCCACGTCGCTCGTTGCGGTATACAACCACACGCCGGACCGCAACATCTTCAACCTCGGCTATTCGAGCCCACACTTCTTTTCCCGTCGCACCCACCTCCAGCTTGTCTACAACGACAAGTCGGACGGGAGACAGGGAACCTGGCTCTTCGGCGTGCCGTTTTATGAGACCGCGGCCCCGCGCGCTGTGCTGGTGGGAGGTGAAGCGGCCTCCGAACGTGTGTTGTTGTTCAAGGATGGTGTCCCCGACTCGACGCGCGACGCCGCGCGTGCCCCGAAGGGCGTGACGGAGCGTCACGCGCTCAGTTTCGCGCTCACTGCCGGGTTCGCGCCGCGCGCCACCACGCGGGATTACGTGCGACTGTGGCTGGGGGGACAGTGGCGCCGCGAGGACTTCGATAGCTCGGGGTCCGCGAGCTTTCCCCGATCGATGTTCGGTACGGTGGGCGCGGGGATGGACGTTGGTCATGTCAGGTTCCAGGTGCTCGAGCGCCTCAATTCTTATGCGCGGCGCGAGGACGTAGACGTCTCGCAGTTGTTTCACATTGGCGTGTGGGCGGCCCCGAGCGCCTGGGGATATCCGAGCGGGGGTGCGGGCGTCGGGCCAGAGGTGGCCGCGCAGGTCGCCGCGCCATGGGCAAGCGGGTTCGCGGCGTTGCGTGTAGCGGGGAACGGCGTGTTTACGTCGGGGGCACCCGACTCCGGTCGTGCGGCTGTCGCGTTCACGATTGCGAGCCAGGACCTTCCTCCGCACACCCTGATCTTGCACGTCGAGGCGGCCCGCTTGCGACGGCCGAAGTTCGGCGACGAGTTCGACCTGTGGACCACCAAGAACGGACCGCGGGTGTGGGGGATCCACCAGTTCTCGGGTACCCAGATGCTTTGGGTCGCGTTCGAGGACCGCGCGCTGGTCGCCGATGATGCGTGGGGGCTCGTGGGCATCGGCGTCGCTCCGTTCGTCGATTACGGTGGCGCCTGGTATCCCGGGCGCGAGTCCGCGCGGCTCGGGGGCGACGTCGGTCTCTCGCTCCGGATCGGACCGACACGAGCCGTTCGTGGCGACGTGGCCGAGATCGCGTTGGGGTACCGGTTTTGGGGGAAAGGGTTCTCAGCTCCACCCGGACGGTGGGGCCTGACGATCCGCAGAGGGGTGGTCTATTAAGAAGGAGCGGTCGAGATGAGCCAGCGCGGACGCATGGTCGCATTCATTACCATCATCACGTCCGTGTGGACGTTATTGCACGTGTACGTCGGCGAACGGCTCCTGGCTCAGGAACCGCTCCCCGCGGCCTGGCGCGTGCTCGGGTGGACCGGAATCCTGCTGCTGGCGACGGGTCCGGCGCTCGCGCTCTGGGCCGGCCGCTCGGAGGGGGTGCCGGCGCGACGGATGATCGAGGTCGCTGGCTTCACGGCGATGGGCTTGTCGTCGCTGCTGATCGTGTTCGCGCTCGTCGGGGACGCATTGCGGGCGCGCGCCTGGCTCGGCGCTAGTGGCTTCGCGATTGCGGTCGTCGGTTGCGCCCTCGCGGTTCTCGTGGCGGGCCTCTGGATGGCGCGGCGTCCGGCGACCGTGCGGGTGGTCGACGTGCCGATCAGCGGGCTGCCGCCCGACCTCCAGGGGTTTCGCATCGTCCAGCTATCGGATCTCCACGTGGGCCCCACCCTGAAGCGAGCGTTTGTCGAGCGCGTGGTGCGCACGACCAACGGGCTCGATCCCGACGTGATCGCCTTGACCGGGGACGTGGCCGATGGCTTCCCGCCCGCCCTGCGCGACGAAGTGGCTCCCCTCGCGGCGCTGCGTGCACCTCACGGCAAGTTCTTCGTCACCGGGAACCATGAGTACTACTGGGACGCGGCCGCGTGGGTGCGCGAGCTCGAGGGCCTCGGCTTCAACGCCCTCGTCAACCGGCACCAGGTGATCCGGCGCGGCACCGGCCGGATCGTCATGGCGGGCGTGACGGATCTTTCGGGGGGCGGGCTACCCGGCCATGCGTCCGATCCAGCGGCCGCGGTTGCCGGAGCGCCGGCGAGCGATGTGAAGGTGCTGCTGGCGCACCAGCCTCGGAGCGCGTTTGCCGCGCGCGCCGCGGGCTATGACCTGCAGCTCTCCGGTCACACGCACGGTGGTCAGTACTTCCCCTTCAACCTGTTGGTGCGGCTGTTTCAGCCGTTCGTCGCGGGGTTGCATCGACTCGAGGCCATGTGGCTGTACGTCAGCCGAGGCACCGGGTATTGGGGACCGCCGCTCAGGCTCGGGGCGCCCGCGGAGATCACGCTCATCCAGCTCGTGCGGGCGTGACATCCCGCGTACCGAGGTCCTGGCTCGACCGCTCCGCGACTCGGCGTCGGATCGATACGATTCGTCGCACGCGGGTTTCCCGCGCGGGCGGAGTCGCGTAGACTAGCCAGCCGTCCCCTCTCTCCTACCGGAGGCGAAACGCCCATGTCGCGCCTCGCCATACTCACCATGCTGCTTGGCGTGACGACCGCCTGTCGACGCACGGTGGATGTCGCCGTCACGCGTGCCGCGCTTCAGGATGCCGACCGCGCCTTCGACCGGGCGACGAGCGAGCGGCGGCTCGAGGGGTGGGTCGAATACTTCGCGGAGGACGGCGCGATGCTGCGCCCCGGCGGAGCGGTCACGGGAAGAGCGGCGATTCGTGAGCACATGAGCCCCGTCCTGCGCGACTCGTCCTTTACGCTGCGGTGGCAGCCCACTCGATCGGACGTCGGAGCGGCCGGTGATCTCGGATACACGGTGGGCCGGTATGAAGCGCGGCGCCGCGACGTGAAGGGCGCCGCGAATGTACGCACCGGGACGTATCTGACGATCTGGAAAAAGCAGGCGGATGGGTCGTGGAAAGTCGTCCTCGACACGGGCGTCGAAGACCCGCCGACGGAGGTCGCCGCGGCTCGCTGACGACCGGTTCGTCGCTCCTACCTCGCCATTCGGCGCGCATCCGGCGCGGTTCACCGCATGGGCCCGGTCGCTCCGCCTCAGACATTCCTATCCTCGCGCCGGCCAGCGTGTTGGACGCCTGCCAGAAAGTCGCCGTATACTTCACGGTGAAACGATCGCTTCGTTGAAGAAAGGAGTTCGTCGCGCCGTGACCGTCCCCCCGGCCCCCCCGGCCGCGCCGGGCCCGACCGCGACAGGTCGCCGAGCTCGCGCGCCATATCCACGCTGGTGGGTGATCCTCGCCGCTTGGATGGCCTGGGGCCTGCTCTGGTCCACTCAGGTGGCGCTCTATTCGCGGCTCGGCGGCAAGCTCATGCCGGTCCCCGAGGCGCTGCGGCTCCAGATGCCGCTCGGGTTCGCGTGGGCGTTGCTCACACCCGGCATCATCTGGCTGGGGCGCCGGTTCCCCCCCTTCGAAGGTCGACGCTGGCCGCTCGGCCTCGCCGTAAATCTCGTCGCGAGCATGCTGGTCGTGTATATGCTGGGGCTCGGACAGATCGTGAACGAGCGATCCGTGCTCGGCTCCTCGCCGCGCGACCTGCCACTCCTGATCGCCGGGGTGCGATCGTGGCTGTTTTGGCTCACGTCGGACGGCATGCTCTATTGGGCCGTCCTCGCCATCGATTCCGGCGTCGCGCGTTATCGTGAGGCGCGGGAACGTGAGCTCCGCGCGTCGCAGCTCGAGGCGCAGCTGTCCCAGGCCCGGCTGCAGTCGCTCAAGATGCAGCTTCAGCCGCACTTCCTGTTCAACGCCCTGCACACGATCGGGCAGCTCGTACGCACGAGGCAGGATGCGCTCGCCGTCCAGGTGGTGGCCGGGCTCGGGGATCTGCTGCGGCAATTGCTCGACAGCGCGAGCACGCAGGAAGTCCCGCTCAAGCAGGAGCTCGACTTCCTGCGCAGCTATCTGGACATCGAGCAGATCCGCTTTCGCGATCGGCTCAAAGTCGTGGTGGACGCGGCGGGCGATACGTACGACGCGCGGGTGCCCCACCTCATTCTGCAGCCGCTGGTGGAGAACGCCATTCGTCACGGTATCACGCCGCGGACCAACGTCGGCCGGCTCCTCATCTGCGCGCGGCGCATCAACGGGAGCCTTCATCTCACGGTCCGCGACGACGGAGCGGGCCTGCCGTCGACGGGCCTCGAGGCGCGTGACAGCCGAGGCGTCGGCCTGGCCAACACGAGCGCCCGGCTGCAGCAGCTCTATGGCGACGAGGCCTCGTTCGACGTCGTGAACGCGGAGGACGGAGGCGCGGTCGCCCACATCGTGCTGCCGTTCCGGCTGGCCGCGGCGGACTGGCAGGGCGCGCAGGAGCGCTGAGGCATGCGGCCGATTCGTACGTTGATCGTCGATGACGAGCCCGCCGCGCGCGACGGGATGCGGCAGTTGCTCGCGGCGGACCCGGAGATCGTCCTGACGGGCGAGTGCGCGAACGGACGCGAGGCCACGGCGGCGATACGCGACACGTCGCCGGATCTCGTGTTCCTGGATGTGCAGATGCCGGAGCTGGATGGCTTCGGCGTGCTGCGCGAGGTGGGTGTCGAGCGGGCGCCCGCGGTGGTCTTCGTGACGGCCTTCGATCAGTACGCGCTGCGCGCCTTCGACGTGCACGCCATCGACTACCTCCTGAAGCCGTTCACCGACGACCGGTTTCGCCAATCGCTCGATCGCGCGAAGCAGCAGGTGCGCCAGGCGCAGCTGGGCGACCTCTCCCGCAAACTCGCCGCCCTCCTCGATCACGACGGGGCGGCATCCGCGCGCCCACGCTACCTCGACCGGCTCGTCGTGAAGTCGGGCGGGAAGGTGACGTTGCTCCCCGTGGGCGAGATCGAGTGGATCGATGCCGAAGGCGACTACGTGCGGATTCACGTGGGGAAGACGTGGCACCTGCTGCGCGAGACGATGAAGAGTCTCGAAGATCAGCTCGATGGCGCCCGGTTCGTGCGGATCCACCGCTCGACGATCGTCAATCTGGAGAAGGTGAAAGAGCTCCAACCATTCTTCCGTGGCGAGTACGTCGTCGTGCTACACAACGGTACCACGCTCAAGCTCTCGCGTGGCTACCGCGACAACCTCGAGGCGCGCCTCGGCCGAAACTTCTGAGCGGGTGGCCCGTCGCGCCGCGCGAGCGTCTTGGCGCATCGCGCCGCCCGCTCGTCGCCGAAGCCTTTGCGAGAACTCCGTTCCCCAGTAGGCTGGTAGCGCGCTCCGACGGAGCGTGATGCTCAGGTCGCGGGCGGAGTGGGACGGCCGCTTCCCCCGACCGACCGAACCCGGGGCGCAAGCACCGGGTTCTGGTTTTTTCGGCACCCACTTTCGTCGTGCTCCGGGCGGCGGTCGTCTTGAGCGCGCGGCGGCTCGTCGCAAATTGGTAGCGCCTCCTGGAACCTTCCCCTACCGTGGCGGGAGAGTGGCAGTCCGTCCGTCCGTCCCTCTTTCCAGGAGGACCCAATCATGCACTTGAACGTTCGAAGCGTATGCGCGGCAGCCGGACTCTGGCTGTCCCTCGCCTCCCGCGTGGTGGCGCAGGAGCCGGTGACCATCACAGGGAAGGCGACGGGCGATGGAGGCCAGGCGCTGGGGCAGGTCGAGGTCGCGATTCCGTCCATGGGCCTGGGCGGCCTCTCACGGGATGACGGCACCTTCGCGATCGTCATCCCGGGGGCGCGGGTCTCGGGGCAGACGGTCACACTCGTGGCACGACGCCTGGGCTACAAGTCGCAGAGTGCCCAGGTCACCCTGACGTCGGGGGGGGGCGGCGTCTCGCACGACTTCGTGCTGGCGGCCAACCCGCTGCAGTTGGGCGAGGTGGTCGTGACGGGCGCGGGGACGAGCGCGGCGGCCAATGCGCTCGGCAGCGTGCGCAACAACGTCGCGGCGGATCAGATCGAGCGGGCGAGCGAGACGAACATGGTGGAAGCGCTCGCCGGCAAGGCACCCAACGTGAACGTGCTTCAGGCGTCGGGAGATCCGGGCGCGAGCGCCTTCATCAATATCCGTGGCATCAGCACCCTGTTGGGCAACAACCAGCCGCTATTCGTGATTGACGGCGTGCCCGCGGACAACTCGACGTTCTCGACGTCGAACTTCAACGCTCCGGACGACGCCGGTGGCACACTCATCCAGGCGGGCCAGACCGAAGGCACGGTGTCGACGAACCGGGCGGCCGACATCAACCCGAACGACATCGAGTCGGTCGAGATCCTGAAGGGGCCGTCGGCGAGCGCCATCTACGGGGCGCGGGCCGCGGCGGGGGTGGTGCTGATCACGACGAAGTCAGGCCGCTCCGGGCCGACGCACTTCAGCTTCCGGTCCTCGACGTCCTTCAACGACATCAACCACGCCTATCCGCTGCAGACGGGGTTCGGCCAGGGCACCAACGGCATCCACGCCGACACGTCGCTCGGTGGGACGTGCGATACCCCCGGCGCCAGCAGTTGCGCGCGCTCCTGGGGCCCGCCCATCCCGGCCGGGGCGACGGTCTTCGACCACTCCAACGAGATCTACCAGCTCGGTCACACGCTCGATAACGGGTTCACGGTGTCGGGCGGGAACGACCGCACGACGTTCTACCTGTCGGGCGACTACAACCACGACCAAGGCGTGATCGTCGGCCCGAACAACGTCTTCAACCGCAGCACGGTGCGCTTCAAGGGCACGCACCGGGTGATCGACAACGTCAAGCTCGGGGCGGACCTGTCGTTCGCCGATACGCGCGCCCGTTACACGCAGCGTGGCAACAACACCAACGGCATCCAGCTGGGCGATCTTCGTACGCCGCCCGACTTCAACAACATGCCGTACGTGGTGCAGACCAACGCGGGCCCGCAGCAGCGGAGCTATCGCCTGCAGCACCCAACCGACTTTTCGCTGTTGGACGACCGCACGTTCGACAATCCATTCTGGACCGCGTTTCAGTCCGAGAACTCGGCGAACGTGGGGCGGGTGTACGGGAACATGAACGCCGAGTACCTCCCGGTGGCGTGGTTGAAGGTGAACTACACGCTGGGCGCGGACTACTGGACGGACGAGCGGCTCGAAGGCTGCCCCGTAAGCTCCTCGTCGCCCTGCATCGCCGGGCGCGTGGTCGAGGGCAAGATCGTCAACTACTCGATCGATCATAACCTCACGGCTACCGCGAACTACACGGTAAACGAGAACTTGGGCGGCACGGTGACGCTGGGGCAGAACCTGAGCACCCGCAACAACCGCCAACTCGGTACGGTGGGGCGGACGCTGGTGGCGCTGCAGCCGTTCAAGCTGTCGAACACGGTGACGCAGGACCTGCCGCTCGACCAGGAGACGGTGATCCACGATGCCTCGTGGTTCGGCCAGGCAGGGCTGGACGTGTCGAACCAGCTGCACCTGATCGCCGCGCTGCGCAACGACGGCTCGTCGACCTTCGGGTCGTCGAACCTGCGGAGCTGGTTCCCGAAAGGGAGCGTGGCGTGGGAGTTCACGAAGGCGATCGGGGAGCAGTCCTGGCTGTCGTACGGCAAGGCGCGGGTGGCGTACGGCGAGGCGGGCCAGGAGCCGCTGCCCTACCTCACGTCGCTCACGTTCACGAGCGGCCTGGTCGGGGCCATCTCGCAGGGGACCGGCAACACGCCGACCCAGAACGGGATCGGGGGCTTGGTGACGCGCTCGGAGCTGCGGCCGGCCGCCACGCTCAAGCCGGAACGCTCGAAGGAGTTCGAGGCAGGGGTGGACCTCGGGTTCTTCAAGGACAAGGCCGATGCCAGCATCACGTGGTACAACAAGAAGTCGTCCGACATCATCCTCCTCTCGCCGCTCAACCCCTCCATCGGCTTCTTTGCCCAAGGCGCCAACGCCGCGACCATGCGGAACCGCGGCTGGGAGGTGTCGCTTAACGTGCGGCCGTTGCAGAAGGCCGATTACGGCTGGGACGTGGGGCTGCAGTGGGCGAGAAACCGCAACCTGGTCCTGTCGGTCGGCCAGCCGGTACCCGCGACGTGCACGGCCACGAGCACGACGACGTGTCCGTTCATCCCGATCGGGGACTTCAACAACCAGGTGGCGATGGTGAACCAGCCGATCGGCGCGTACTTGGGCAGCGGCTTCCTGCGGTGCGGGATCTCGAGCAACGCGTCCGTGGTGGACACCCTCGGGACCACGATGGGGGCGGTCTGCGCCGGCAAGCCGAACGGTGCGCTCTATATTGGAGCCGACGGCTACCCGGTACAGGACCAGGATCCGCGAATCGTGCAGGACCCGAACTACGATTGGACCGGCAGCATCCGGTCGTCGTTCCGGTACAAGAAACTACAGATCTCGGGCCTGCTCGATATTCGGCACGGCGGGCAGATCTGGAACGGACCCAAGGGTGCCCTCTGGAGTTACGGGACCCACGGGGATACGCAGCAGCGGGCCACCTGCACCGATCGGAACGACCCGGCGTCCTGCACCGGGAACCCCAAGATCTTCGGGCAGGGCGGCTGGTATGACGGCCCGGTCGTAGGACCGGGAGCGGGACAGACGGTCTCGATTGGTGAGTACTTCTATCGCAACGTCGTCGCGTGCCCGTTTATCGGCATCGACGAGCCGTGCATCGAGGACGCCGGCTTCGTGAAGCTCCGCGAGGTGTCGGTCACCTACACACTCGACGCGCCCTGGGTGCAGCGCTCCCTCGGCTTCTCGAGCATCGACCTCCGGGTCAGCGGCCGGAACTTGAAGACGTGGACGAACTACACCGGCTACGACCCCGAAACGAACCTGGGCGGCGCCATCTCGGCCAACGCCGGCGCCGGCGGGGTGGACTACTTCAACAATCCGCAGACACGTTCGTTCGTGTTCTCGGTCACCTTGAACCACTAACCCGAGGAGAACGACATATGTATCGCCATACGCGTGTCGTGCTCGCGTGTCTGGGGCTGCTCCTCGGGACGGCGGGCTGTGACACATTCCTGACCGGCGACAAGCTGTCCGAGAACCCGAACCTGCCTACGGCGGCGTCGGCCCAGCAGTTGTTCGTCGGCGTGCAGGCAGGGCAATTTGCCTTCCAGGAAGGCACCATCGCGATGATGATGTGCGAGTGGGTGCAGGCCTGTTCGGCGGGCAACAGCCGCTTCGTGCAGCAAATGGCGCAGTATGTCTTCAACGAGTCGTCCAACATCGCCGCGAACAGTGCCGACTGGATCACCGCCTACGACGGCGGTGGCCTGATCGACATCAAGAAGGTCGAAGCGGCCATCGGCGCGGCGCATGATTCCGTGTGGCTCGGCATCGCGCAGATCTGGGAAGCGCTCACCGTGGGCACGGTCTCGTCCATGTGGGGCGATGTGCCCTACAGTGAAGCCGTGTCGGGCAAGACCAACCCCGTGCTGGACGACCGCTTCGTGATCCTGGGGAACCTCCAGACGCTGCTGGCGACGGCGATTACCAACCTCGGGGGCGCCGGTCCCGGCCCGGGGGTGAACGATCTCGTCTTCCAGGGGGACACGGCGACGCGGACGAAATGGACCAAGGTGGCCTGGACGCTCAAGGCTCGCTACTACATGCAGACCGCGGAGTCGCTCGGTACGCCGGCATACAACTCGGCGATCGCGGCGGCGACCAACGGCATCAGTGATCCTACCGGAAACAGCGACATGGCGTCGTTCCATACACAGGCGACGTCCGAGCGGAACATGTGGACGCAGTTCCAGACCAGCTCGGGCTTCGGGACGGACCTCGAGGGTGGGAAGGCGCTGGTCGACATCCTCAAGGCGCGCGGCGACCCGCGCCTGACGGAGTACTACTGCAAGGCGACCGCCGCCGCGTGGAAGGATACCACGGCGTACGCGGTGAACGGGGCGATCCTCGACCCGAACGGCAACATGGAGCAGGTCACGGCCGTCACGGGCAACAAGAAATCGGGCCTTACCCAGCCCACGTGGCCGACGACAGTCGGCGCCACCACCGTTGACGCTAACGTCACGTGGATCAACCGGGGCGTGCCGTACTTCGGGGACGATTTCAACACCCCCCCCCCGCCGCCGGTGTCGCAGTTCAACTGCCTGCCGCCGCGGTTCCACGCCGACGCGCGGATTCCGTACGTCAGTTACGTGGAGAATGAGCTGATCCTGGCGGAGGCGTACAACCAGACGGGGAATGACGCGCTGGCGCTCGTTCATCTGAACAACGCGCGCGGGGTGGTGCCACTCGGTGCGTTGGTCGGTCTGACTGGGGCACAGCTGCTCGACTCGATCATGATCGAGAAGTATGCGGCCATGTTTCAGAACATCGAGTCGATCAACGATTATCGGCGAACGTGTCTGCCGGCCATCACGCCCTCGGCCAACTCGCAGAATTTCAGCAACGTTCCGGGTCGGCTGTTCTACCCGCAGACCGAGCGGAACGTGAATCCGAACATTCCGACGCCGAGCGTCCAGCTCGCGACGCACGGCTTCCGCAACAAGGGGGACGTGCACGCGTGTCAGACCGATAACTCGCCGTAGGGTCTAGGCGGGGAGCATGCAGGTGAGCGACATGAAGCGTTGGCGCAGCGTAGTGGCGGTCGCCGTCATGTTGCTCGGGACAGAGTGCTACAACTATCAGCCGCTCGGCGGCTCGCGGCTGACGCCGTCCATGTTCGTGGCGGTGACGCTCACGGAATCGGGCTCGGAACAGCTCGCGCCGTATATCGGGCCGAGCATTCTGGTGGTCCGAGGCCGGTTCCGGAGCGCCACCGAGCATGGACTGCTC
The DNA here is from genome assembly GCA_035943095.1 of Gemmatimonadales bacterium. Taxonomy (GTDB): domain Bacteria; phylum Gemmatimonadota; class Gemmatimonadetes; order Gemmatimonadales; family GWC2-71-9; genus AG41. The sequence continues at coordinate 35,164 of DASZCN010000066.1, forward strand.
GTGTCGGTCGCGTCGGTCGAGAACCGGCGCGGCAACCTCCTCGAGTGGAAGGGCGAGTCAGTGGTCATCCCTGGGGAGTTCGTGCGGGCGCTGGAGGAGCGGCAGGGCGCGGTGGGCAAGACGGCGCTGCTCGCGGGCGCGTCGCTCGTGGGGTTCTTCGCGGCCTACGCGGCGTTCGGGCCGAGCGCAGGGGGGATGACCGGGGGCGGCGGCACTGGCGGGGGTTCGAGCCGGCAGTGACGGACAGCGTGCGCTCCGCGATCGTGATCGCCGCCCTCTGCCTCACGTCCGGGTGCTACGGTTACAACCCGGTCACCACGTCGAGCCCGGCGTCGGGAACGTACGTCGCGGCGACGCTCAATGACGATACGTCGGAGCAGTTGGCGCGCTCCCTGGGGCCGAGTGCGTTCGTGGTCCGCGGCCGGGTGCTCGCGAGCGACGAACAGGGACTCCTCGTGTCGGTGTCGTCGGTGGAAACGAAGCGCGGACTCCTCTTGCCTTGGCAGGGGGAGGCGGTGGCGCTCCCGAGCGACGGCATCGCCTCGCTCGACGTGCGACGGCTCGCCAAGGGTCGGAGCGTGCTGCTCGTGGCCGTGGGGGCGGGCGGGCTCGTCGCCACGACCATGGCATTCTCGCTGATCGGGGGCGGCACGCCGCTGAACCCCGGGGGGGGCCGTCGGAACAAGCAGTAGTCAGTTCCAGCCGAATTGCGCAGGGTATTCCCGTCAGACCATTGATGTACCAGGTTTCCGCCCGGCGACTTGAGCGGCGAGGAGACCGATACCATGAAGGCCGTGCGCCTGCACCGGCGGGGTGGCCCGGACGAGCTCACCTACGAGGATGCACCGAAACCGACGCCGGGGCCGGGCGATGCCCTCGTTCGCGTCCACGCCTGTGCGATCACGCGGACCGAGCTCTCCTGGGGGACCACGTACACCACGCGGGCGGGAGTCGAACGTCTCCCGACCATCCCCGGACACGAGCTGTCGGGCGTCGTGGAAGCGGTCGGACCAGACGCGCGCGCCGCCACGGTGGGGGAGGCCGTATATGCGCTCACGGATTTTTGGCGGGACGGCGCGGCCGCCGAGTACGTCGTCGTCCGTGCGGCCGATCTCGCGCCCAGGCCGACAAATCTGAGCCATACGCAAGCCGCCGCGGTCCCCCTTTCGGCCCTCACCGCGTGGCAAGCGCTGTTCGACCACGCGAGTCTCACCAAGGGGCAACGCGTACTGATTCACGCCGCCGCCGGCGGCGTGGGCACGTACGCCGTGCAGCTGGCCCACGGGCGCGGCGCGCACGTGATCGGCACGGCGCGGGCGGCCAACGACCGGTTCCTGCGGGACCTGGGCGCCGACGAGGTCATCGACTACACGGCGGTCCACTTCGAGGACCGCGTCCGCAACGTGGACGTCGTCCTCGATTCCGTCGGCGGCGACACGCTCGACCGGTCGTGGGGTGTGCTCCACAAGGGCGGCGTGCTGGTGACGATCGCGGATAGCGCTCCGGCGGAGAAGGGGGCGACGTACGGCGTGCGCGGCGTGGAGTTCATCGTGGAGCCGAACCGGGCGCAGTTGATCGAGATCGCGCGCCTGATCGAGGCGGGTGCGCTCCGAGTGATCGTCGAGGCGACGTTCCCCCTGCAGGAGGCGCGCGCCGCGTTTGTGCGCGGGCTAGGCGGACACAACCGGGGAAAGCTCGTGCTGCGCGTCGCGGAATGACGGCGATGAACCTGCGCGACCGCTTGCTTGCCCCGGGGCGAAAGACCGCGAAACTCGCGTCTTGGGATCCCGACGACACGCTCGGCCTTAAGAAGGGCGACAAGACCGACGCGATGGTGGCAAAAAACATGGCCCGCCTGGACGAGCTCCAATACCTGATGTACGCGGACCACCGCCGGGCACTGCTCGTCATTCTCCAAGGAATGGATGCGTCGGGCAAGGACGGGACCATCCGCCATGTAATGACAGGGCTCAACCCCCAGGGCTGCCGCGTGACCGCGTTCAAGGCGCCGTCCATCGAGGAGGCGGAACACGACTTCCTGTGGCGCGTCCATCGTGCGGCACCGGCGAAGGGCGAGATCGCGATCTTCAACCGCTCGCACTACGAGGACGTCCTGGTCGCCCGCGTACGGCAGCTGGTGCCGAACGCCGTCTGGTCCGGCCGCTACGACCAGATCAACCGATTCGAGCGACTGCTCGTCGACAACGACATCGTCGTCGTGAAGTTCTTTCTGCACATCAGCAAGGATGAGCAGAAGCGCCGCTTCGAGGAGCGGTTGGAAGATCCGACCAAACAGTGGAAGCTTTCGCCGAGCGACTTCGAGGACCGCAAGTACTGGGATGATTACGTCGCCGCGTACGAAGACGTGCTCACGCGGTGCAGCACTGAGGAAGCGCCGTGGTACGTCGTGCCCGCCGACCGAAAGTGGGTGCGCAACTTCGCCGTCTCGGGCATCCTGGTCGAGACCCTCGAGGCCTGTCGCATGAAGTTCCCCAAGCCTGCATTCGACGTGTCGCGACTCAGATCGGCCCTCTAGATCGACGCGCTCGCCTTCGCGGTGCTCGGCAGGCGCGTGCGGGCCGGCTCGAGATCCGGCGACAACCTCCAGCGCGGCCGTCCCTCGGACTCGATGACGGCGAGTGTCCACAGGACGTGGGCACGCACAGCGTCGAGCGGCGGGGTGGGCTGGGGGAAGCCCTGCCACTCCATGAGATGCTTCGCGCGCGCCGTGAGGTCATCCACGTGATCGGCACCCAGCACATCCACTCTGCGCGCGTCCGCCTCGGCAGAGATGATAAGGAACAGGTCGAAGAGGGTGTCGAGTCGCTGCCGTTCGGACTCATCCACGGCCTTGAGACGCGGGAGGTCGTACCATTTCGTGAAGCCCTTGAGGCCGTCGAACGCGTCCAATCTCCCCTTGATGGCGATGATCCCATCGCGAGTCTCTATCATCGCATTCTGCTCCTTTCGAAACCGTGAGTGACGAACACCTGCGCTCGCCCGTACGGTCACGATTCTGTGTGACGGTCTGTCGACTGTTTGTGTAACATGATGGTCGCGGCGGGTGTGCCGACGCCGCGACGTGCCGGGGGGTGGTCTTGGTCGGTGTCGCCTAGCCGGCCTTCTTGACGTTCATCTTGTCCAGCGCCGCCCGCAGCCCGCGAGCCAGCTTCAGCGCGTCGTCATTCCCCCAGTAGTGCATGAACAACAGATGCGGAGTATCCCCGAGCATGTGGCTGTGAAGTGCGGTGACCGCTATTCCGTTGGCCTGGAGCGCCCGGATGACCGGGTTGACCTCGCTTCCGAGCAGCACAAAGTCACCGGTGACGGCTGCCTTCCCCCGCCCAGTCGGCTGGAAGTTGATCGCGGTCGCGAGGCCCATGGAGGGAGGGACCGCGATACCGTCCACGGTGATGCCCTCCGCCCGCGGCACCCCCACCTGGTACACGCCGCCATTCACTTTTCCATGGTAACCCAAGATCTGCGCGACTTGGGTCGTGTCGATGCCGAGCGGCGCCGCGGGTGGCGCAGCGGCGGGCGCGCCGAACGGTGCCTTCGTGAGCGCCAGCGCGGCGTGGACGGCGGACGCGAGCCTCGCCGGCGCGCCGCGGCCGGCGACGTGCATGTAGAGGACGCGCGGGGATTCGTGCAACAAGTGATTGTGAAGCGCCGTTTGCTCCATCCCACCTTCCTGAAGCTTGGCGAGGACGGGGCCCACCTCGCTCTGGAGGAGCACGAGGTCACCCATGAGTATCGCTTCGGTGTCGCTCACCTGTTTGAGCGCGACCCAGGACCCGAGCGCCAGTGCCGGTTTGACCGCGACGCTCGAGACGGTGACGTGCAGGTCACTGCGAGGTAGCCCGGCCTTGTAGGCTCCGTCCGGCTGCAGGGCCCCGGGCTTTCCGAGCTCTTGGTCCACGCGCTTCCAGTCGATCGGCGCGAACGTTCGTGGCGGCGGTGGCGGCTCGCGCTTCTGCTCCTGGCGCGGTGCGCTTTCACCTGAGCAGGCGGCGAAGATGAGTAGCAAAGCCGTAACGCCGGTGACTCTCATAACCCTCCTCTTGAGCGAATACGACGGAGCGTTGCTCGCTGGGAAAATTGTGCCATGATACACGCCCGAGCCAGACGGTTTCCGAAACAGGATGAGACGCACCTTGCAACGTCCCCTAGGCCTGCGAGCCTTCCTGCTCTATTTCCTGCGCCTCGGCACGCTGGGGTTCGGCGGGCCGATCGCTCTCGCCGGGCACATGCAGCAGGACCTGGTCGAGCAGCGCGGCTGGATCAGCCCGCAGGAGTACAAGGAAGGCCTGGCGCTCGCTCAGCTCGCCCCGGGGCCGCTCGCCGCCCTCGTCCTGCTGCTCGGCCCGAGAAAGATCCCGGAGCCCGTGCTCATCGTCGCGGCAGGCCTCGTCGGGCTGCTTGTGAAAGGCACCCGTTGACTGACTTCGGGCGCCTGGCCATCGCGCTCATGGGCATAGGACTCACGGCCGCTCCGGTGGGTGGCCAGAACGCCACCATTCGTGCCGCAGAAATCCATTCGATAGTAACGCTCGACGGCATGCTGGACGAGCCGTTCTGGACGACGGCCGACTCGATCGATGACCTTCGCCAGCGGGAGCCCGCAGAGGGCGCGGTGGCCACCGAGCGCACGGTGGTCAGGGTGGGCCATGACGTCGCGGCCCTCTACGTCGTGGTGCGGTGCTACGACTCCAGCATGCGCGGCGTCCGCGCCAGCCAACTCCGCCGCGATGCCGACCTCTCGAGCGACGACAACATTCAGATCCTGATCGATAGCTTCGACGACCGGCGCAGCGCCTTCGTATTCGCCACGAATCCGAACGGCGCCATGTGGGACGCGCAGTTCTCGGGTGTCGACGACCTGAATGAGAACTGGAACGGCATCTGGGACGTGGCCGTATCCCGAGACAGCGCCGGGTGGACGGCGGAATTCCGCATCCCGTTCCTCGCCTTGCGGTTTCACGCCGGGACCAACCCGCAGTTCGGGTTCAACGTCCGGCGCTTCATTCGCAGAAAGAACGAGGAAGACCTGTGGCGCTCCTACGGCCGTGCTCAGGGATTGTACCAGCTCAATAACGAGGGAACGATCACGGACCTCGGCGCCCTGCACCGTCCCCACGACGTCGAGTTGTACCCGTACATCCTGGGGCGGGCGGTCGAGACGGAGCACGACAGCCTCGGTGGAGCGACGACGGGCGGGTTCTTCGGCGGAAAGGGCGGGGTCGACGCCAAGATCGGCATTACCCCGACGTTGACCGCCGATTTCACGCTCAGCACCGACTTCGCGCAGGTGGAGGCGGACCAACAAGTCATCAACCTCACCCGATTTCCCTTCTTCTTCCCGGAGAAGCGCGAGTTTTTCCTGGAATCGGGCGGACTGTTCGACCTTGGGACGCCGGGGCGGGTGCAGTTGTTTTACTCGCGTCGCATCGGGCTCGACACGAGTGGCGTGCCGGTGCCGATCATTGCCGGCGGGCGCATGTACGGCCGCCTCGGGCCTTGGAAGGTCGGCGTGCTGGACGCCCAGACCGGCGGCATCGACGACGCGAACGACGCCGTCGTGCGGGTACAGCGCGACCTCTTCGAGCGCTCTTACATCGGTGCCGTCGCGACGGTGCACGCCGGATCGAACGGTCAGGGAGTCGAGCGGGCTGGCGGCCTCGACATCGACCTCCCGCTCGTCGTCCACGGGGGCAACGTCGAGCCCAAGTTCTGGATCGCGGGCAGCCAGACTCCGGGGTTGCCCGGGACTTCCGTGGCGTGGCGGCTCTCGACTGACAATCCGAGCGACCTGTTTGACAACTTCGTCTCGCTGTACCGCATCGACAATGGGTTCGCCCCGCCCTTGGGCTTCGTGCGCCGGACGGGGATCTGGGAGACGACGGGTCATGTGGACTTCCTGCCCCGTCCCGGCGTGCTCGGGATCCGCCAACTCGACTTCACGTTTCCGATCCCGAGCTGGGACGTCATCGCGAACGAGAGTGGCTCACCATTTCGGAGCGCGGACTGGCAGACAGCGTGGTTCGAATGGCGGGTGTTCGGGGGCGATCGGCAGAATGGCGATCATTTCGAGGTCAACCTGCAGCGTCTGATGGACGCGCCGCCGGACACGTTTACCATCTTTCGGGGCGTGGTCATCCAGCCCGGCCGCTACTGGTGGTCACGCACCGAGCTGCAGTATCAGATGAACCCAGGCCGCTCCCTGAGCTTCGGCGCGTTCGTAAACTGGGGCCAGTTCTATGGAGGCCACAGTACCGACCTCGAAGTCACCGCGGCGTGGCGCGGCGGTGGGCACGTGATCCTAGGCACCGACTTGACGCGGACGACCGCCCGGCTTCCGGTCGGTGCGTTCACCGCCATACTCTCCGCGAACCGGATCGAATACGATTTCGACACAAGGACGAGCCTGCTCGCGTTCGTTCAGTACGACAACGAGAGCGAGCGTGTCGATTTCAACCTGCGGTTCCACTGGATACCGCTGGTCGGAGACGACGTCTATCTTGTGTGGAACTCGGGGTACACGACTTTTCCCGGTGCGCGATTCCGCTTCCCGGCCACACAGGTACTCTCGCGCCCCCTGAACGGAGCCTTCGTCGTGAAGGTCGTGCATCGCGTGACGCCATAGCGAGAAGGATCTTCAGGGCTGCCTCATTCGTCCTTCATGAAGACGCTACGACTCTTGTCTACCGCTGGCCGGGTGCCGGCAAGTCGCAATGTGAAACGCGCGAATGGGAGGAGCGATGGGGACGAGAATCCTGCAGGCGCTGATCGTAATAGCGGGTTTTGGGGGGGCGGCAACGCTGGCGCGTCACGACGCCCGAGCGGCGAAGGGACTCGCTGTGAACGTCCACACCATCCACCGTGAGGTCATCCCGAGCTTCACCCGGCAGACCGGCCTCGCGTGCAATGTGTGTCACACGACCTTCCCCCAGCTCACGCCGTTCGGACGGCGCTTCAAGCTCAACGGCTACACCCTGACCGGCTTGCAGGTCGTCGAGGCGGGAGACACGGCGAAGCGATCCCTCAAGATCGACCTGATTCCACCGGTGTCGGCGATGGTCATGGCATCCGGCACTCGAATCAAGACGGCACAGCCGGGGACGCAGAACAACAACGTCGAGCTTCCCGATCAGCTGAGCCTGTTCCTCGGCGAGGAGATCACGCCCCGCCTCGGGACGTTCCTGCAGTTCACTTACAGCGCGCCAGACGGATCGTTCGGGATCGACAACTTCGATATCCGCTACGCGAACCACGGCAAGCTGGCGGCTAAGGAGCTTATCTACGGTCTCTCGCTGAACAACAACCCGACGGTGCAGGACGTGTGGAACACCACGCCCGCCTGGGGATTCCCCTGGGCGTCCTCGTCCGTCGCGCCGACGCCGGCCGCCGCGACGCTGATCGACGGCAGCCTGGCGCAGCAGACGGCAGGGTTCGGCGGGTACGCCCTATGGGACAACCGCATCTACGGGGAATTCTCCGTGTATCGCTCCGCCCCCCAGGGCGGGCCGCACCCGCCGGACTCGAGCGCGTTGAGCACGCTGCGCGGCGTCGCGCCGTACTGGCGGGTGGCGCTGCAGCACGGCTGGCGTGGCCAGTATCTCGAAGTGGGAACGTACGGCATGTCCACGACGCTCTATCCCACCGGCGTAACGGGGCCCACGGATCGCTACACCGATGTCGCCGTGGACGCGCAGTACGAGCGCCGAGTCGGGGGTGGGAGCGTGACGGCGCATGCCACATGGATCCACGAGGCCCAGCATCTGGCCGCGTCCTTCGACAGTGCCAAGGTCGCGGACTCGACCAACACACTGAAGACGTTCAAGATCGATGGCTCTTACTACACCGCGGGGCGGGTGGGTGCGACCTTCGCCTATTTTTCGACTACGGGCGGTTCCGACATCGTCCGATACGCGCCGCTCGGCAGCCGCACCGGCAGTCCCAACTCGAACGGGATCATCGCCGAGCTCGATTACCTCCCGTGGCTGAACACGCGGTTGACGGCGCAGTACGTGGTGTATTCAAAGTTCAACGGCTCGAGCACCAACTATGACGGCTCCGGTCGGAACGCGTCGGACAACAACACTCTGTTCCTGCTCGCCTGGCTGGCGTTCTAAAGTCGAAAGGAAGCAAGCATGATGACCGCACTTCTAGGCCGTGGGATGGTAATCGGTGGGCTCCTGCTCAGCGCCGCCGCTCTGCCGACGTCGGCTCAGCAGCCTGCCCCCCGCTCTGCGGCGGCGGACTCCATCACGCCCGCGATGAGCGCGCGGGGTGACAGCGTCTTCCACGGCAAGCTGGCGGGAGGAACATGCCACGTGTGCCATGGAGAAGACGCCAAGGGCACCGCCGGGCTGGCGCCCGATCTCACCGCCGGCAAGTGGCTGAACGGCGACGGCAGCTACGCCTTCATCGTGAGCACCGTGCAAAAGGGTGTCCCGAGTCCGAAGGAGTCGCCAGCGGCAATGCCACCGATGGGCGGTGTGAACCTTACTGCCGATCAGGTCCGAGCGGTCGCCGCGTACGTGTATTCATTGAGCCGTTCCAAGACGCGAAAAGACTAGAGCGTTAGATTCGCACGGCCCGCTTTCCGCGAGGGAATCTGGACCGGCTGGTTCCGAAGCTCTTCACCACGCTGCACGGATACACCCGCGACCAGTTCTTGAGTGATCTGGTCGCTGGTGTCATCGTCGGCATCGTGGCCCTCCCGCTCGCCATCGCGTTCGCGATCGCGAGCGGCGTGACGCCCGAACGGGGCCTGTTCACGGCGGTTATCGCCGGGTTCGTGATCTCGGCGCTGGGCGGCTCGCGCGTCCAGATCGGCGGTCCCACCGGTGCGTTCGTGGTGATCGTCTACGCGATCGTCCAGAAGCACGGCGTGGACGGGCTCGCGGCGGCGACGTTGCTGGCCGGTGTCATCCTCGTCGGCTTCGGCCTTGCCCGGCTGGGCGGCGCGATCAAGTTCATCCCCTACCCGGTCACCATCGGGTTCACGAGCGGCATCGCGCTGATCATCTTTTCGAACGAGGTCAAAGACCTGCTCGGCCTCCGTATGGGCCCGGTGCCGGCCGAGTTCATCCTGAAGTGGCGAGCGTTCGTCGCGCACCTGGGGGCCGTGAATGGGTGGGCGGTGCTCGTCGCGGCCCTCACGCTCGCGATCATCGTGGCGTGGCCGCGCGTAAGCCGGCGAATCCCCAGCCCGTTCGTCGCCCTCATCGTCGCGACGGCGGCCGTGCAGCTCTTCCACCTGCCCGTCGAGACGATCGGGAGCCGGTTCGGCGTGATCAATATGGCCCTCCCGAAGCCCATGCTCCCCAGCATCGCGCTCCCGCAGCTTCCCGGACTACTCGGCCCCGCGTTCACGATCGCGCTGCTCGGCGCCATCGAATCGCTACTCTCGGCGGTCGTGGCGGACGGCATGATCGGCGGCCGGCATCGCTCGAACATGGAGCTCGTGGCACAGGGGTTCGCGAACATCGCCTCGCCGTTATTCGGCGGCATTCCCGCCACCGGCGCAATCGCGCGCACCGCGACGAACGTCAAGAACGGCGGGAGAACCCCCGTGGCCGGCATGGTCCACGCCGGCACGCTCCTCCTGATCACGTTGTTCTTCGGTCGCTGGGCGGGCCTGATCCCGATGGCCGCCCTGGCGGGGATTCTCGTGGTCGTCGCCTACAGCATGAGCGAGTGGCGCACGTTCCTCGCGGAGTTCCGCGCTCCCAAGAGCGACGTGGCCGTGCTGCTCACGACCTTTCTGCTGACCGTCTTGTGGGATCTCACCATCGCGATCGAGGTCGGCATGGTGCTCGCGGCGTTCCTGTTCATGCGGCGCATGGCGGAGGTCACGAACATCAATGTGCTGACGCACGAGTTCAACGATCCGGTCGACGACTTCGAGCGCGACCCCAACGCCGTGGCGCGCCGCGTGGTGCCACCGGGAGTGGAGGTATACGAGATCAACGGGCCCTTCTTTTTCGGGGCCGCCGAAACGTTCAAGGAGCGGTTGAGCCGCGTGGCGCAACGACCGAAGGTCTTGATCCTCCGGATGCGCCATGTTCCGGCTATTGATTCCACGGGACTGCACGCCCTGCGGGACCTCGTGCACCGCAGTCGCCGCGACGGCTCGCTCGTCATCCTGTCGGACGTGCACGCCCAGCCCGTCGTGGCACTCGAACGCTCCGGCTTATACGACGAGCTGGGTGAGGAGAATGTGCACGGCAATATCGACGACGCGCTGAACCGCGCACGGGAGTACCTCGGCTTGCCGGTCGTCTCACGGCCGGCGTTCGCGACCGCGACTGTGGCACGCGAGAAAGAGTCCTGAGGAACGAATCCGTGGCCTCTAAAGTCTAGGCGATCGCGATCGCCGGCTGGGCTTGGTCAGCGGCCCACCCTTGCTCCGTGACGAGCGCCCGGGCCGTTCGGGTCGGCACCACAAGCAGCGAGGTCGGGAGGTGGTTGAGCAGCCGCTCCGTGACGCTCCCGACGAGCATCCGCTCGGCCCATCCCTTCCCATGTGAGCCGACCACCAGGAGATCCGTTCTCCACTCCGTCGCCTCATGCAAGATGGTCTCTACGGTCATCCCGTAGCGCACGAGTGTTTGGACGCCAGCCGCGTGGAGCAACGGCCACACCTTCCCTTGAAGTAACTCCTCCGAGAGCGCGTAGTATTGCGACACATCGTACGGCGGTGTGATCTCCGGGATCACGGGCAGCGGCTCGATGACGCTCAACGCCCGAAGCTCGGCCCCGAACAGCGCCGCGTAACGCTGGGCGACGGCGAGCGTCGGCGCCGCGGCGCTCGACACGTCCACTGCGACCAGCACTCGGCGGATCCCGCGACCTGCCCCTGCGGTGACAAGCAGGGGCACCTCGGTGATTCTCGCCACGTTCAGGCTCGTGCTCCCGCCGAGCCAGCGACCCAGAGCCGAGTGGTGCTTGCCACCCAGCACGATGAGCTCAGCCCCGATCTCGGACGCGACGTCGGTGACGACACGCGGCGCGCTCCCGAGGCGGACCGCCAGGTCGCTGAGCACGTCGGTCGGCACCGCGGAGCGCAACCCTGCCAGAAGCTCTTCACGGGCCTGTTGGATCAACGCCTCACGATAACGGCTTCCCTCCGAAGCCTGCCAGGCGATCAGCGGGTCGCGGGCCGCGTGCACGACATGGCAGCGCGCCCCGGCACGATGCGAAATGCGCATGGCGAACGCCGCCGCTTCGGTAGCCTCGTGTGAGGCGTCCACACCCACCACGATCGGTTTCCACGCCATAAGCCCCTCCGGGTGCGCAAGGCTTCTCATTGGACTTCCTCCGAGACAAAGCTGTTAGGAGGGTTGTGAAGGGACGGTGAGAGACGCTGGAACTGCGCTTCATGGAAGCTTGAAGCTTCCCTGAACCGATCTTCGAAAAGTCTTCATTCTGAGGAGGCGAGTATTGAGACCATGACACCACGGCTCAGCTGGTCACAAAGGGTCGCCTGATGAACGCACATCCGATTGTGCCGCTCCGGCGGTTCGATCGCGCTCCGCTGCGTGTGTACTGGGAGCTCACGCGCGCATGCGATCTGGCATGCCGGCACTGTCGGGCCGAGGCCGTCCACCATCGGGACTCGCGCGAGCTGACGACCGCCGAAGGGCTCCGCGTGCTGGAGCGCCTGAGCGGGTTCGGTGAGCCGAAGCCGCGCGTCGTGCTCACAGGAGGAGACCCGCTCAAGCGGCCGGACTTGTGGGTCTTGATCGCTGCGTCGTGGGGGCTCGGCCTGCCGGTGTCTGTGGCGCCGAGCGCGACTCCGCTGCTTCACCCGGCAGGCATCCGGCGGCTGAAAGGAGCGGGTGTGGAGGCGATCTCGCTATCGCTCGACGGCTCGACCCCCGACCGTCACGACGCGTTCCGCGGCGTCACGGGGACGTTCGAGCGGACGCTCGTCGCGGCTCGGGCCGCACGGAACGCCGGCTTGCCCTTCCAGATCAACACGCTCGTCGCCGAGGAGACGCTCGACGACCTGCCCGCGATCTACCTGCTTGCGAGCGAGCTCGGCGCGGCACGCTGGAGCCCGTTCTTCCTCGTTTCGGTGGGTCGGGGGACGGTCCTCCAGCCGATTACGTCTGCGGAAGCGGAGGACGTGATGCGCTGGCTGGTGGAGCTTGCAGGACGGGGTGGCGGTCCGGTCGTCACGACGACGGAAGCTCCGCACTTCCGTCGCGTGATGCTGCAGCGTCATCACCCGGCCGCCCGGGGGCATGCAGCCGGCGTTCGCGACGGTAACGGGATCATGTTCATTTCGCACACGGGCGACGTGCACCCCTCGGGCTTCCTGCCGTTGTCCGCGGGGAACGTGCGTACGGATGACGTGGTTTCGATCTACCGCGACTCGCCGCTCTTCGCCGGCCTCCGGAGGCCGGACCGCTTCACGGGACGGTGTGGTCGCTGTGAATTCCACTCGTACTGCGGCGGGTCGCGGGCCCGTGCGTACGCGGCGAGTGGAGATCCGTTCGGAGAGGATCCGTTGTGCGCCTACGAGCCGCGAAGGACGGCGCCATGCGAACAGGAGGCTCTATGAAAGTCGCGGAGCTCATGCGACCGAACCTGAAGACGATCAGCAGCGATGCCACGGTGGGGGATGCCGTCGCGGTGCTGGCCGAGACGCAGCTTTCCGCCCTGCCGGTCATGGACCGGTACGGACGTGCCGTGGGAGTGGTATCGACGCGGGAGATCCTCAGAGCCGAGCACGCGATGGTGAGCGCGCGCGCGCGCGATCGCCTGTTCGATGAGACGCTCGTGTTGGAGATCATGGTTCCGTGGCCCGTCACGGTCGCCCCCGACACCGAGGTACAGGACGCGGCGCGCCAGATGCTCTATCTTGAGGTGCAGCGCTTATTCGTCGAGGAGCGGGGGGCGTTGGTGGGCGTCATCTCTCAGACCGACATCGTCGGGGCGGTCGCGACGCAAAGGGTCTAGTCCCGACCCTTCGGACGAGCAGAGGCCCCACTCCGTTGCGCTCGGTGAGACTAGCTTGCCCGCAGCCGAGTCTTCATACTTTCTTCATACATTGCCCCCGAGCGGCGAGGATTTCGTTGCCAAGGAAGCGTGGTAGCAAGCCGCCCCGCCGGCCCGCCGAAGCGTCGCGTGTGCGACACCGGTTCGAGCGGCTCCTTTCGGCCGGGATCGCCATTTTCTCCGAGCGGTCTCTCGAACACGTGTTGCAACAGGTGGTCGACTCGGCGCGCAACGTCGTGGGGGCCCGTTACGCTGCGCTGGGCGTGCTCGCACCCGATGGGACCTCGCTGACGGCGTTCGTCACGTCGGGGCTGTCCCGGTCGGAGCGGGATCGTATTGGTGCCCTACCCACCGGTCACGGTCTCCTTGGGCTGGTGATCCGTGAAGCGCGGCCGATCCGGACGGCAGACATGACCCGCCATGCGCAGCGCTTCGGTTTCCCAGCCCATCACCCGCCCATGAAGTCCTTCCTTGGCGTTCCGATCCGAGGTCCCGACCGGGTGTTTGGAAATCTGTACCTCACCGAAAAAGTCGGCGCGTCGGAGTTCACCGTCGAGGACCAGGCGATCGCCGTGTTGCTCGCGGCGCACGCCGCGGTGGCAGTGGAGAACGCGCGGCTCAACGACGAGACCCAGCGGCTGCTGAGCCAGGTGCGGGACATGCAGCGGCATCGCGACCTGTTCTTCGCCATGATGAACCACGAGCTGCGGAACGCGCTCACCGGAGTGTACGGCTGGGCCGAGCGGCTGGTCCGGGGCAAGTCCCCCGAGGCTGCGTCGCGGGCCGCTCGGGAGGTGTACGAGGGCGCCGAGCACACCATCACGCTGCTCAACAACTTCCTCGATTTGACTCGCCTCGACGCCGGGAAGGTGCGGCCGGTGTGGCGGGACGTGTACGTCCTCCGAGCCGTACGACGGGCCATCGCCGGGCTGCAGCCCGCGGCGGATGCCAAGCGGATCGCGATCACGGCGCAATGTCCGGAGCCCACGTCGCTTTTGACCGACCCGGTGCGGCTGGAACAGATTCTCGTCAATCTGCTCTCGAATGCGGTGCGGCACAGTCCCGAAGGCGAGCAAGTCGCCGTCCGGGTGGAAGCCGCCGATTCGGAGGTCTCCTTCCACGTCGTAGATCGCGGCCCCGGAGTACCGCTGGAGCTACAAGGCCGGATCTTCGAGCCGTTCGAGCGCTTCGACCCGCACTCCGGCGTCGGCACAGGGCTCGGCCTTCCCGTGTCCCGCCGGCTCGCGGAAGTGCTGGGCGGGCGCCTCACGGTGGCGAGTGGGGTGGGCCGGGGAGCGGACTTCATCCTCACGCTCCCGCTGAGAGCAGGAACAGTATGAAGCTTTCTTCAGCTATTCTTTAGAATCGGTTCAACGGCCCACCTCTAGAATCCGCACCTATGAAAATCCTCGTGGTAGAAGACGATCGCAAAGTCGCGGGCTTTATCGAACAGGGCTTGCGGGAAGAAGGTTACGCGGTGGACGTCGCGCCCGACGGGGAAGAGGGCACGACGCTGGCTCACGTCTACGACTACGACCTGCTCGTGCTAGACGTGATG